>JALORP010000037.1 GCA_025458865.1 Steroidobacteraceae bacterium
GCTGAGCGACGGCGCCACCGAGTTCCACGAGCGCTTCGGCGCCGACGTGTACACGATCTTCAACATGACGGAGATCTCCTCGCCGATCGTCTCCGCGCCAAACCCCGCGGTCCGCGGCACCTGCGGCAAGGTCCGGCCCGGCGTCGAGGTGCGCCTCGTCGACGACAACGACTGCGAGGTGCCCGCGGGCGCGGTCGGCGAGATGATCATCAGGACCGAGCGGCCCTGGGCGATGAACCACGGCTACTACAAGAATACCGACGCCACCGCCCGCGCCTGGCGCAACGGCTGGTTCCACACGGGCGACGCGTTCCGCCGGGACGACGAGGGCAACTTCTTTTTCGTCGACCGGATGAAGGACGCGATCAGGCGCCGCGGCGAGAACATCTCGTCGTTCGAGGTCGAGGCCGAGATCGTCGCCTTCCCCGCGGTCCGCGAGGCCGCGGCCGTCGCCGTGCCGAGCGAGTTCGGCGAGGACGAGGTGATGGCCGTCGTGGCGCCCGCGGCGGGCCAGCAGGTCGACCCAGTCGCGCTGATCGAGTTCCTGCGCACGCGTATGGCCTACTTCATGATTCCACGCTACATTCGCGTCCTCGCGGAGCTTCCCAAGACGCCCACCGCGAAGGTGATGAAGGCCGAGCTCAGGTCGCAAGGCGTGACGCCGGACACCTGGGACCGCGAGAAGGCGGGCATCCGCATCGGCCGGGACCGCATCGGTTCCTGAACTGGCCCGGGGAAGGAGACCCTGATGAAGCGCCCGAAGAGAACTGCGCAGGACGCCCGGGCTGCCCGGGAGGGTACCGGCAGGCCCCCGCAGCTGAAGGCGGAAGTGCAGGAGTTCAAGCGACGCCGCATCCTCGAGGAGGCGCGCGACCTGTTCTACGCCGACGGCTACGAAGCGACGACGCTCGACGCCATCGCCGAGGCGCTCAAGGTCACCAAGCCCTTCCTCTATTCCTACTTCAAGAACAAGAGCGAGATCCTCAACGCGATCTGCGAGGTCGGCATCCGCAGCTCGCTCAAGGCGCTCGACGAGGCCTTGCTGTCCTCGCTGCCGCCGCGCGACAAGCTCAAGCTGATCGTGGAGCGCGTCACGTCGATCATCCTGCAGGACCAGAAGTACATCGTCGTCTACGAGCGCGAGGAGAAGAACCTGGAGCCGCGCGAGGCCAAGGAACTCATGGCTCTGCGCAAGCAGTTCGGCGTCCGCCTCGCGGAGCTGCTCGAGGCGGGCAACAAGAGTGGCGAGTTCGACGTTCCGGACCCGCTGCTGACGGCCGTATCGATCGGCGGCCTGATGACCTGGGTCGCCTCCTGGTACCGCCCGACGGGCCGCTGGTCGAAGACCGAGGTCATCGTCCACATGATCCGCAACGTCGACGGCATGGTTGCGCGCCGCCCGGCCGGCGGGAAGGCCGGCGAGCCCGTCGCGGTCGAGCGATGACCGGCTCCGTCTTCCGCAGCGACGTCCTCGCTGGCCGGGTCGCGTTCATCACCGGTGGCAGCTCCGGAATCAACAAGGCCATCGCGCGGCGCTACGTCGAGCACGGCGCCCGCGTCGTGCTCGTCGCGCGCGACCCCGCGAAGCTCGACAGCGCCGCCGCCGAGCTCGGCGCCGTGGCCGCGGGTTCGGCGGCCGGTTTCGCGGCGGACGTGCGCGACCTCGCGGCCGTGGAGGCCGCGGCGCGCGCCGGCAGCGAGCGTTTCGGCCATTACGACGTCGTCATCGCCGGCGCAGCCGGCAATTTTCCCGCCCCGGCGGCCCGGCTCAGCTCGAACGGCTTCGCCGCCGTTGTGGACATCGACCTGAAGGGTACGTTCCACACCTTTCGCGCCTGCCATCCCTGGCTGAATCCCGGCGCCCGGCTGATCGCGATCTCCGCGCCTCAGGCACAGGTCCCGATGGAGTACCAGGCCGCTGCCTGCTCCGCGAAGGCGGGCATCGAGATGCTGGTCCGGACGCTGGCGCTCGAGTGGGGCGGCCTCGAGGGCGCCCGCGTCAATGCGCTCTCGCCCGGGCTCGTGGCCGGCACCTACGGCGCCGAGATCTTCCTGCGGCACGCCGGCGAGATCGCGATGGTCGGCGCCCAGCCGGTGCCGCGCCTCGCCACCCTCGAGGAAGTCGCCGACGCCGCGGTCTTCCTCGCGAGTCCGCTCGGGGACTACATCACGGGCCACGTGCTCGCCGTCGACGGCGGGCTCTCGCTCGCCTCCGCGACAGGCCTCGCGTTCCGCAAAGCCATCGAGGCCGCCGCCGCGGCCCGCCCCGCCTAACCGCCCTCGCCGACCCCACGACGGTACGACCCATGACCCTGCGCCGCAGCATCTTCGAGGCCGAGCACGACATCTTCCGCGAGAGCGCCGCCAGGTTCTTCCGGGAGGAGATCGGGCCGCATTCTGCGCGCTGGCGCGAGGCCGGCCAGGTGGATCGCGAGGCCTTCCTCGCGGCAGGTCGGCAGGGTTTCCTGCTGATGTGGGCGGACGAGGCCTACGGGGCAGCCGGCATCCAGGACTTCCGCTACGACCAGATACTGATCGAGGAGAACGCGCGGCACGGCGACATCTGCTTCTACCTGCCGCTGCACTCCCGCCTCGTGGCCCCCTACATCGCGCACCTCGGCACGCCTGAGCAGCGCAGCCAGTTCCTGCCGAAGTGCGTCAGCGGGGAGACGATCCTCGCGATCGCGATGACCGAGCCGGCCGCGGGCAGCGACCTGGCCGGCATGAAAACGCGCGCCGAGGACCGCGGCGACCACTGGCTGCTGAACGGCTCCAAGACCTACATCTCGAACGGCATCATCGCCGACCTCGTGCTGGTCGCGGCGCGCACCGTCCCCGAGCAGAAGCACGGCCTCGGCCTATTCCTCGTGGAGCGCGGCATGACCGGCTTCGAGCGGGGCCGGCGACTGAAGAAGATCGGCCTCGAGGCGCAGGACACGGCCGAGCTCTTCTTCAACGACGTGCGCGTCCCCAAGTCCCACGTCCTCGGCGACCCGACCATGGGCTTCCGCTACCTCACGCAGTTCCTCGCAGAGGAGCGGCTGGTCAACGCCGTGCAGTACGTCGCGAACGCCCAGGTCGCCTGGGACCTGACGCTCGAGTTCGTCAAGTCGCGCCGGGCCTTCGGCCGGCCGATCGGCGCCTTCCAGAACACCCGTTTCAAGCTCGCCGAGCTGCGCGCCGCGATCGACGCGCTGCAGGTGTTCGTCGACTGGTGCGTCGTGGAGCACAACGCCGGGCGGCTGACACCCGAGATCGCGGCGCAGGCGAAACTGCTCACCAGCGAGCTCGAGGGCCGGACGGCCGACGAGTGCCTGCAGCTGCACGGCGGAGCCGGCTACATGGAGGAGTACCGCATCAGCCGCATTTTCACCGACGCCAGGATCTCGCGCATCTACGCGGGCACATCGGAGATCATGAAGGAGATCATCGCGCGTGGCGTTGGGCTCGACGAGCGGAAAATGACCTAAGCACCGCGCCCGCGCCGGACGCTAGGAAAATTGCGGTCTGCGTTTCTCGACGAAGGCGCGAATCCCCTCTGCATGGTCCGGATGATCGGCCAGCTCGCCCTGCAGCTGCGCCTCAAGCGCCAGTTGCGCATCGAGCGTCGCGCCGGGTTCTCCTCGCAGGAGCGACTTGACCCGTCGAGTCGCCAGCGCGGGTCCCGCCGCGAGCCGCTGGGCCAGCTCGAGCGCCCTGGAAGGCAGTGCCGCCTCGTCCACGGACTCCCAGGCGAGCCCCCATTGCACCGCGCGCTCCGCCGAGAGTACATCGCCGAGCAGTGACAGCCCGAGGGCACGTCCGGCTCCGGCCAGCCGCCGCATGTGCCAGGCCGCGCCCAGATCCGGGGCCAGCGCCAGCTTCGGCACGAACACGCTCTGGAAGGAGGCGGTGCTCGCTGCCACCACGATGTCGCCCAGCAAGGCGAGCCCAACACCCCCGCCCGCGGCGACACCATTGACGGCTACGATCAATGGCTGCGGAAGGGAGGTCCAAGCCAGCACCGCCGGATTGAAATGTTCGATGAGCAGACGGCGGGTCGCTTCGCCGCGGGTCTCGCCCGCAACCGCGGGGAACGCCCCAGGTGACAGGTCTGCGCCGGCGCAGAACGCGCGACCGGCGCCGGTCAGGATGACCGCACGGACCGAATCATCCCGGGCAAGCCCGGACGCAACTGCAGTCAGTTCGTCGAGCAGCGCCTTGTTCAGCGCGTTGTATACCTCCGCGCGCGCCAAAGTCACGCGCTGCACGGCCCCGATGGGCTCGACGCATAGGTGCCGGTAACTGCCCGGTCGCGCCGTCATGCGGCAGCGCCGGCGCCGGGCAGCTGGTGGAAGCGCCGGCCGTCGCGGGCCTGCTCGCGCAGCCGCCGCGTCGGCCTGAAGCGCGGCCCGTAGAGGCGCGCCAGTCGCTCGCTGCGAGCCACAAACTCACGCAGCCCAACTGTCTCGATGAATGACAGCACCCCGCCGGTCCAGGCGGGGTAGCCGACACCCAGGACCGAGCCAAGGTCGGCATCGGCCGGATGGGTGATCACGCCTTCCTCCAGGCAGCGCACCGATTCGAGCGCCTGCACATAGAGGAAACGATCCACCAAGTCCTGCACCGCTGGCTGGCTGGCGGCCACCGGCCACTGCTGGGCGAGGCCGGCCCACAGCCGCTTCGGCGCGCCGGCCGGATAATCGTAGAAGCCGCTGCCTTGCCGTCGGCCCAGCCGGCCGAGTTCGACCATGCGCTGCATGACGTCGTAGTTCACGGGCCTCGTGAACCGAGGGCCAAGATCCGCTTCAGCCTGTCGCGTGATGCTCCACTGCAGATCGATAGTCACCTCGTCGGAGACGGCGAGCGGCCCTACCGGCAGTCCGGCCATGCGCGCAGCGTTTTCGATCAGGGCCGGTGCGACGCCCTCCGCCAGCATCGCCTGGCCTTCCGCCACGTACGTGCCGAAGATCCGGCTGGTGAAGAATCCGCGACTGTCGTTGACGACAATCGGCGTCTTGCGCAGCTGCGCGACGTAGTCGAGCGCGCGGGCGAGGGTCTCCGGCGTGGTGAGCTTGCCGACGATGACCTCGACCAGCGGCATCTTGTCCACCGGTGAGAAGAAGTGGATTCCGATGAATTGCGTTGGGCGCCGCGAGGCCCTGGCCAGTCCGCTGATCGGCAGCGTCGAGGTATTGCTGGCGAAAACCGCCGTCCGCGGGATCACTGTCTCGGCCCGGGCCGTCACATCGGCCTTGATCTCGCGACTTTCGAACACCGCCTCGATCACGAGGTCGTAGCCGTCGAGACGCGCGTAGTCGGCGGTCGGCTGGACGCGCGCGAGCATCGCGTCGGCCTCCTGCTGGGTCAGCCGGCCGCGCTCGACGCCCTTGGCCAGCAGCTTGCGGGAGTAGTCCTTGCCCTTCTCCGCCGCTGCCACAGTGGTGTCGAGCAGCACCACGTCGATGCCTGCCTCGGCCGAGACGTGGGCGATGCCGGCACCCATCATGCCGGCGCCGAGCACGCCGAGCCTGGCGACGCGGCTGCGGGGCACCCCTTCCGGACGGCGCACGAGGCCATCGGCCAGCCCCTTGTTCACGAACAGGGTGCGCATCAGGTTGCGCGCAACCGGGCCGGCCAGCAGCTTGCCGAAATACTTGGACTCCACTGCCAGGGCACGCTCGAATGGCAGCTGGCTGCCTTCGTATACGGCCGACAGGATCGCCGCGGGGGCGGGGTAGTTGTGCCAGGTCTCGCGCGCCACCATGGCGCTGCCGACCATGAAGGTCTGCGCGAGGGCCGGATTCTGCATGCCGGCGCCACCCGGGACCTTGAAGCCCTTGCGGTCCCACGGCGCGGACGGCTCGGGCGCGGACGCCAGCCAAGCCCGGGCGCGGCCAATCAATTCCTGCGTCGGCGCAATCTCGTGGACGATGCCGAGCTTGAGCGCATCGGCCGGCTTTACCTGACGTCCTTCCAGCATCAACGGCAGCGCCTGGGCAATGCCGATGAGCCGCGGCAACCGCTGGGTGCCGCCGGCGCCCGGCACCAGGCCGACCTTCACCTCGGGAAGGCCGACGACCGCCTTGGGCGTATCGGCAAGGACCCGGTAGTGGCAGGCGAGCGCAAGCTCGAGTCCGCCGCCCAGGGCCAGCCCATTGATGGCTGCCGCCACGGGCTTGCCGCAGGTCTCGAGCCGCCGATAGATCCGATTGATTGACGCGCTGAATCCGGCTGCCTCGACCGCTCCTACGCCGCGGTCGTAGGCCGTGACCAGGTCCTTGAGGTCTGCACCAGCCATGAAGTCGCGCTTGGCCGAGGTGATGATCACGCCCCTGACCCCAGCGTCGGTGGCGATGCGCTCCACGGCGGCGGCGAGATCCTGCTGGAACCCCGGCGTGATAACGTTCACGGCTGTCCCGGGAACGTCGATGGTCAGGATGGCGATGCCGTCGGCATCGATCTCGATACGGATGGCAGGGTTCATAATGAAATGTGTCCTCGCCGCAGCATCGGTCAGACGCGCTCGATGATGGTAGCCGTGCCCATGCCTGCGCCGACGCACAGCGTCACCAGGCCGGTGCCAAGGTCGCGGCGCTCCAGCTCGTCGAGCAGGATGCCGAGCACCATCGCACCCGTCGCGCCGAGCGGATGGCCGAGGGCGATTGCGCCGCCATTGACGTTGACCTTGTCGTGCGGTAGGTCCATGTCGCGCATGAAGCGCAGCACGACCGCGGCAAAGGCCTCGTTGATCTCCCACAAGTCGACATCCTCGGGGGACATGTGCGCCAGCTTCAGGGCCTTGCGGCTCGCCGCCGCAGGACCCGTCAGCATGATGGTCGGCTCGCTGCCCACCGAGGCGAAGGCGCGGATTCGGGCGCGCGGCCTGCACGCCAGGCTGCGAGCCACCTTCCTGCTGGCGACCAGCACCGCTGCTGCTCCATCCACGATCCCGCTGGAGTTGCCCGCGGTGTGTACGTGGCGTATGGACTCGACCTGCGGGTACTTCTGCAGCGCAACGGCATCGAAGCCCGCCTGCTCGCCGGGCACTTGGAACGCGGGCTTGAGCGCGGCCAGGTCGGCCATGGTCGTGCCGGGACGCATGTACTCGTCATGGCTGAGAGCCACCTCGCCGATCACGTCGCGCACCGGCATGACCGAGCCTGCGAAGCGCCCTTCCTGCCACGCCTCCGCGGCGCGCCGCTGGCTCTCGAGCGCATAGGCATCGATCTGCTCGCGGGAGTACCCATCCAGGGTGGCGATGAGGTCCGCGCCGATCCCCTGGGGCACGAAGTAGCTTGGAATGGCCACTGCCGGGTCGATTGGCCATGCGCCGCCGTCGGCCCCCATCGGGACCCGGGACATCGATTCCACGCCACCCCCGATGACGACGCTCGACTGTCCCGACATCACGGCCGCAGCCGCGGTGTTCACCGCCTCGAGACCTGAGGCGCAGAATCTGTTCAACTGCTTGCCCGGCACCGACTCGGCGAAACCGGCACGCAATGCCGCGATGCGGGCAATGTCCGCACCCTGTTCACCGATCGGCGTGACGCAGCCGAGCACCACGTCGTCCAGCAGAGCGGTATCCAAGCCGCTGCGTTCCCGGAGCGATGCCAGCACCTGGCTAGCAAGCGAGATCGGCGTGATCTCGTGGAGGGCGCCATCGGGTCGGCCCTTGCCGCGCGGCGAACGCACGTGGTCATAGATGAACGCAGCGGTCATATCGTCAACCCTTGTGAGATGTGCCCGTCCCAGCGGCAGTCTCGCCGACTGGAGGCCGATCATAGGAAGGGAATCGATGGCGCCCAATGAGAATAAACAGGCTGGCGGCCGCTGCCATCGACGCGGTACAGCCTACGAATGGGACGACGTAGTCGCCGGTCTCGTCACGGACCCAGCCCACAAGTGGCGGGCCGACCGCCGAGCCTAGGGCGAACATCGTGTAAAGGACACCATACACCTTGCCATAGTGCCGCAGACCGAAGTATCCAGCCGCGAGGAAGGCGATCAGGTCCACCTCCGCCCCGATGGCGAACCCGAGAAGGGCGACCGAAAGCAGGACCCATCCGAAAGGAGCCTCGACAAGCGCCAGGCAGGATATCGCGGCCAGGCTGAAGACCGCGAAGAGGATACGGGGTGCAAACACCCGATCGACCGTGAAGCCAATCGCAAGCCGCCCGACGAGACTGCCGAGGCTCAGTGCCACGAACAGAATCGATGTCTCCGTCGGGGCAATGCCGCGCTCCCCCATCGCCGGTACGAGGTGGATGACGACGCCGGTCGATGCGAGGCAGAAGAGAAAGAACGACACAGAAAGTAGCCAGAACACTGGCTGCACCATCGCCTCCCTCAGCGAGACACCGTGCAGTTCCTGAGCAGAATTGCGCCCGAAGTCACGGCCAAGGTCAGTATCACGCAATCCGAAGGCCGCTACCGGAATGCCGGCCAGGGCGATTACCGATAGTGCGAGGTATGCGCTGAACAATCCGCCCCGTTCGAGCGCTGCTGGAACGACGTAGCTCGCCAATGTCACACCCAGCAGCACGCCGCAGAGCGCGATTCCAAGCGCCAATCCGCGCGAGCGATGAAAATTGGACGTCACGACCTTCGTGAACGTGACCGGCAACGTCCCGCTGCCGAGCCCCGCAACCAGGACGGCCGACGCATATACCGCCGCGACCCCACCGGGAGCGATTGCAGCAAAGACATACGCCAGCGCCAGGCCAGCGAAGCTCGCGGCGGCGACGCTCCTGGTGCCGAGGCGATCGGCCAGTTGTCCGACGAGCGGAGCACAGACCATGACCGTCAGTGTGAACACGGTCGCCCAGCTGCTCACCTGGGCACGCGACATCGCGTGCTCCTGCATCAGCGGCACGACGAAGTAGCCGAACGAGTACAGCGGAATGCCCGCGATGCCGAGGGCGAGCCCGGCAGTCGCGGCAAGCAGGGGCCTCGAGCCGACACGGAACTCTTCTGCGGCGCCAGTAGCTCGCATCTCTAGCGAAGCGCCCTGGGATCGCGCCGACCGCGCTACAGCACTGCCACTGGCGTGGTCAGCGACCCAGTCGAACGCGGAACATTGAGCGCCGTGATCGAGAAGAGGAACCGGTTCCGCCCGGCCTCTGCACAACGCATGGACAGGGCATCCAGATCCATGTTGTGAATGAGGTGAATTCCCCAGAAAACCGCACATAGCACGTGGACCGGCGAATCGCAGGTGCCCTTCAATGGGCTCGGATAGCAGTCGCCCGGTCCGTCCGTCCCGACCAATGCGATGCCGCGGGATCCGAGAAGCTCGATGCAGTCCGCATGCAGGCCTGCCCAGGTGCCGTGAACGTCGCCGCTGCCCTGGTCCCCGCGGCCCTGCGACGGGCCGAGCCTTACGAGAAACGCATCACCCGGCTCTACCAGGGCCGCTTCTGCCTCGATGTCCGCCGTCGTTACATAGTCCCCAGGCTCTAGGGCCGCAATGCCACGCTTGCGGGGCACGTCTACGAGGATGCCGCGAGTGACAACCCCAAGCACGGCCGTCGCGTCACAACGCTTCACACCCTGCTCCATTGAGACCATGTCCTCATGACGATGGCCATTGAAGCCGTAGCCCAGAAACCCGATGTGTGCCAGCGCATCGACGTGGGTATTCGCCGTGCCGTGCACCCAGCCAGCGATTTTGTCCGAGGCATTCTGAACTTCACGCTCGGGCCAGTGTGGAACCCTGCCCGCGCAGATCATCTCGTGGCGGAACACCGTTTCGGGGATGATCTCGTCGCGCTCGGACATGGGACGGGAACACGTCACGACGTTTCCGGAAATCACTGAACTCACTCCACGTAGCACAGCCTCGGGAGTCACCAGATTCAACGCCCCACGGTCGTCAGCCCAACGGTACCAGTTCCCGATGTGACCAGGCCACTTTTGAAACGGCGCGGGAATGTCACGCATATGGAGTCCTAGAGAGGAGTGTCGCCCGAGGTCGCACTGCCTACAAGCGTCTGCGCAGCATGACCTAGAACCTCATGCCAAGGCGAAGCCCGTAGGTTCGCGGCGCGCCCCAGCCGACATAGCGCGGCGCGCCATCGGCGGGACCGAGGAAACGCGCGACGTTGGCAATCCAGGTCTCATAGAGCTCGTCCGTCAGGTTGCGCCCGAATGCGCTCACGAACCAGCGTCCGTCCTCGGACTCGTAGCGCGCTTCGGCGCCCAGCAGCCAGTAAGACTCGGATTCATGGATGGCAGCCTCGTACGGCGTGAAGTACATGTCCGAGCGGTAGCTCGCATTCAGGTTGAGTCTGAACTGCCCGGGCACGGAGGCCAGCCTGAAACCCGTCTCCGCAAAGAAGCCGGCGGTGAGCTCGGGCGCGTTGGCGAGCTGATTACCCTTGACGTTGACGTTCGAGGCCGGATTCAGGATCGGCCCGTCGGGACCGGTGATGGTGCACGGACCCAGGAGGTCTATACACACCACGAAGTCTCCATACTCGCTGTGCAGGTAGCTGATGTTCGCGCCCAGCGTCAGGGCCTCGACCGGCCGAGCGGCGACTTCCAGGTCGAAACCGTAGAGCTCGGCCGACGCTGCATTGCGTATCAGTCGCGTGAAGGACGGAATGATGATTTGCTGGACCTGCAGGTCTTTGTAGTCGTAATAGAAAGCAGAGACGTTGGTCCGTAAGGCGCCGCTCCAGTCGTGCTTCACGCCCGCCTCGTACGACCAAATGGTCTCGGGATCGAAGATATTGAGCGGATTGGCCTCATTCATTCCGCCGCTCTTGAAGCCGTTTGTCGCTGTAGCGTAGAGAAGGGTTTGATTAGCCGGCCGGTACTCGATTCCAAAACGGGGAGTCACCTCGGACCAGTCGCCCTTGTTTTCTGCATAGCTAATCGGCTCGTTTGTCGTTGTACTGAGACCCGTCTGGGAGTAGCGCTTTTCCTCATAGGAGTACCGGGCACCGGCTATGGCAGTGAGGGACGGAGTAACATCATAGTTGACATCAACGTACGCGGAGTATGCCTTGCCGTCGAGTTGCCGATCGTTCCGCGCAATGGCGAAACCGACGTAGCGATTGCTGAAGTCGGAGGAATCCTCATCAAAGTAATTGAATCCGACAATAGCGCGCAGCCTTTTGTCAGTCGCCGTGGCTAAGTAGGTCTCGTGATAAAACTGCTCTGACTTGATCTCGTTCCCAAGAAATGCGATCTGGAAGGGAAGTCCAGCTATCGTCATTGGGATGCCAATGCTGTCGTTATCGAAGAAGACCGGGCCAACCTCGAAATCGCGATAGCTTGTGACGGATTGAACCTGACCGAAGCTTGTTTGCCAATCGACGGTAATGCGCACGCCACCATCGGTAGAGGGCTGGCTGCCGTCAAACTGCTGATATCGCCCGCGGGGATCAGGTGAGTACTGGTCGGGGGAACTGAGCTGGTACATCCACCCGTCCGGATTGACGCCTTTCTTGAACTCACCGGAATCCAGGTCCACGTAGTCGCCGGCCAGGAGGATCTCTAGCGAATCGCTCACATTGAAAAGCAGCTCGGCCCGGAACGCGAGGAGTTCCTCGAAATCCTGGTCACGACCGCTGGACAGGCTCTTTGAATAGCCGTCCCTATCGGAATACTGCGCAGAAAGGCGGCCAGCAACCCGATCATCCAGAAGCCCTCCTGTCGCTGTCGCACGGACCTGCATAGCGTCATAGTTGCCGTAGGAAATGTCGGCAGCCAGGGACGGCGTGAAGTCCGGACGCTTCGAGCTGATCAGCAGGGCGCCGCCCGTGGAGTTGCGCCCGTAGAGGACGGCCTGCGGCCCCTTGAGGACCTCGACGCGATCCACGTCGTTGAAGTTCTGAAATACCTGAACCGAATTGGGGATGTAGACGCCATCGACGTAGGTCGCGACGCTGTTTCCTGAAGCAATGCCTAGCAGGTTGTTGCCAACTCCGCGAACGAAGATCTGCGTGGTTAGTCCGATGTCGCGCGAGACGACTAGGCCAGGCACCACTACCGCAAGATCCCCGGTGTCGCGTACAGAAGCCTTCTCAATGAAGTCGCTAGAAAGCACGCTCACCGCCGCCCCCACATCCTGCACGGAGGACTCCCTCCGCTGCGCGGTGACGACGATCTCTCCGAGGCCGACTACGGGAGCATCGCGCTCACCTGCTTCCTGGGAAGCTGCCGGCGTCGGAAGCACCAGCCCTTGCGCAGCAGCCAATGCCACTATGACGGCTGCCCGCAGCGGATTCCGATCGAAGCCTGAGATTACCATGATGCCCCCAAATCTATTGTCGGTAAAATTATTAGACCATTGGGATAGTAAACAGTATCACCGGTAATTCAAGCCCTCCCACCGGCGCTGACCGCCTGCGGTTGATGCTGCATCGCAAAATGGGCCGCGGCGCAGGCCGATAACAGTGCGACGCGCGTGAACCCGGGCTGGTCAGGGAACCTCAGCGCGCAGCCCCGCTCCGCCCTCACGTGTGGCAGTCATCGCGCCTGCCGCGGCAGCCACAGCGTCACCGCGAGCCCGCCGTCCGGCCGGTTCGCGAGGCTCAGGCCGCCGCCGTGGGCCTCGGCGATCTCGCGACTCAGGCTCAGCCCGAGCCCCGTGCCCGCGCTTGGTCGAGTAGAACGGCAGCAGCGCGTTGGCGAGCACCTGCTCGGACATGCCGGAGCCGCGGTCGAGCACCTGCAGGCGGGTGACGCGGCCATCGTCGGCGAGGCAGAGATCGACCGCGTCCTCCGGCGAGCCCGACTCGCGCGCGTTCTTGCCAATGTTGATGTCCACCTGCTCGATCCGCGCGGGATAGAAGCGGTCGGGGCGTTCGGGCAACCGCTCCGGGCCGGTGAAGCGCGCCGCCTCGCGCAACGATTCGATGAACGGCGCCCATTCCACGTCCACGCCCCGCGGCGCTGGCAGCTTAGCGAAGCGGGCGTAGCCGTCGAGGAAGGACTTCAGGTGTTCCGCCCGCTCAGCGATGGTGGTGAACACGGTCTCGAGCCTCGCCGGATCCGGCGCCTTCGCGAGCAGCTGACCCGAGTGGGCGAGCGAAGAGATAGGCGCGAGCGAGTTGTTGAGCTCATGGCTGATGACCCGGATGACCTTCTTCCAGGTCGCCACTTCCTGCCGCGTCAGCTCGCAGGTGAGCCGCTTGAGCAGGTACAGGCGGTGCTCGCGCCCGTTCAGCGCGAAACGACGCTGCGACAGATGCACGATCTCGGGTTCCCCGGTCTCGCCGTCGAGTGAGAACAGCGCATCCCGGCCGCACTCGACCGCGTCCCGGAGCGGCTGGGGGCCCTCCCCGACGAACGACGCGAAGGCCAGGCCCTCCAGCGGCTGGCCGCCGCGGAACATGTCGATCAACTCCAGCACCTGTCGCGCCATCACCGAGTCCAGGTTGCCCGTCGGCTCGTCGGCGAGCAGGAACCGCGGGCTGCCGGCCAGCGGCGGCACGTCCACGTTGTCGTAGACGTTCAGATCCGGGATCAGGTTGAAGTCCTGGAACACGAAGCCGATCTTCTCGTTTCGGATGCGAGAGCGCGCATCGTCGTCGAGGCGGCCGACGTCCTAGCCGTCCAGCTCGTAGCGTCCGGAGTCGAAGGCCTCGATCATCCCGGCGATGTTGAGGAACGTGGTCTTGCCGCTGGCCAAGGGCCCGGTGACCGCCACGAACTCGCCCTCCTCAACGTCGAGCGCGAAGTCGCGCAGCGCGCTGGTCTGCGCCATGTCCGTGCGGTAGACCTTGTAGATACCCGTCATCTTCAGGATTGAAGCCATCTCGTTCTCTCCCGGTCAGCTCCTGATGAGCACGGAGCCGGAAATCACGATGCTCTGCCCCTCTGTCAGTACCTCCACGATCTCGACCTTGCCGAGGCTGGTCGAGCCGGTCCGGATCGGCTGGCGGCGCGCCACCTGGCCGTCCATCACGTAGGCGATGCGGCCGCCGCCGGTCTCGTAGGAGGCGCCGCGGTCCACCATCAAGGCGTCCGCCTTCTCCTCGAGGACCACGCGGACGCTGACGCGCTGGTTCTGGCGCAGGTCCGCTGGCGGCTCGCCCTTGAAGCGCACCCGCCCCGTGACCTGCCCGTTCCTCACTTCCGGCGAGATCGCGGCAATGCTTCCCGGGTAGCGGGCGTTGCCGTAGGTGATCTCCACGCCATCCCGGCCGCGAGGGCCTCGGCGTAGGCCTCGGGCACGTCCGCCTCGACCTCGAACACCGACATGTCCACGACGGTGACGAGCGGCTGGTGGGCGGCCACCGTGGTGGGCTGCGCGATCTGCATCGGGCCGACCCCGCCGTCCACGGGCGAGCGCAGGGTCAGCTCATCGACGCGGCGCCCCAGCTCGGCGAAGACGACGCGCTGGCGCTCGACGTCGAGCTGGCGCGTGCAGACCTCAAAGCCGAGCTTCTCATCCTGCACCCCGACGTCCTCGAGGGCGTGGCGGTGACGAACCTCGGCCTAGCGCAGCTGGTCTTCGCGCCGGTCGAGCTCCTAGCGGCTGACGAGGCCCTGCTCGTAGGCGCGGCGGTGGCGCTCCATCTGGCGCTGCGCCGCGGCAAGGGTCACGGCGGCGAGGTCCGGCGGTTGCTGGCGTCGGCGCGCCTCGGCGTCGGGTCTAGCGGGACGTCCTGGGCGGACGTGTCTTGAATCAGCGGGCGTACGGCGTTCATGCCCGTCACTACAGCAACGGGCGTGCCAACCGCTAACTCTCTGATTGACGCGATGAAGAGGCGGGCGGACACGGGTGTCCACGGCCTTCCGGCCGGACGCGGGAACGGCGACATTCCTTTTTTCCGGCCACCGTCACGGCGGCAGGCCTGCTCATCAGACGGCGATCGGGGATGTCCCCGGTTAGCCGAGGGCAGCGATGGCGGCGCGCTCCTGCTCCGCCGTCGGCCAGCCCCGAGCGGCCGCCCTGCGCTCGGCGGGCAGGCTGCGCCACCATTCGAGCGTGCCTTGCGCGCTGTCGGCCAGCGACCGGTAGCGGAGTCCCGCCGCCTGCGAGGCGGCGTTGTCGAAGCCGAAGGGGCGCCTGAACCAGCCCGTCAGGGGAAGGTTCAACCCAGACTTTTCGAGACTGGCGGCCGTGGCCCAGTGAAAGCGAACCGGCTCCGCGGTGAGCGCGGCCAGGCCCCACAGAACCTGCTCGAAGCTCATGTCCGTGGCGGGACCTGCCGCGTTGAAGATGCCGGCGCGGTCCTGCTCGGCGAGCGTGACGATCCATGGGCACAGGTCGCGCGCATCGACCAGGTGCAGCGGGAACCCGCGGTCCGGAGGGCCCAGCACGTCGCCGCCGCGGGCGACGCGATCGGCCCAGTAGGTGAAGCGATCCG
Organism: Steroidobacteraceae bacterium; assembly: GCA_025458865.1. Classification (GTDB taxonomy): domain Bacteria; phylum Pseudomonadota; class Gammaproteobacteria; order Steroidobacterales; family Steroidobacteraceae; genus SG8-30. The sequence continues at coordinate 15,309 of JALORP010000037.1, forward strand.
TCGTGTCGCCGGGCCCGACGATGAAGGAGGGACGGACGATGGTCGCGGCCTGGCCATAGATCTCGCGCACGATCCGGTCGCCCTCGGCCTTGAGCGGCCCGTAGGTCTCGCCGTTCACGTCCTCCACGGAAGGATCCGCGAGCGGCGCAAGGGGGCCGGACTCGTCGAAGACCTGCGGCGCATCGGGCGCGGCGAAGTCATAGACGGCAACCGTCGAGACGAAGACGTAGCGCCCGACGCGGCCCTTTAGCAGTTCCGCGGAGTCGCGAACGTGCCGCGGCACGTAGCCCGAGTTGTCGATCACTACATCCCAGCTGCGGCTGCCCGCGAGTGCCGAGAGGCCATCGCCAAGCCGGGCATCGCGATCGCCCGTCAGCTCCTCGACCTTGTCGCCGTACAGGCCCGACTTCCGCCCGCGATTGAACGTGGTGACCTCGTGGCCACGCGCGAGGGCGTACTCGACCTGGTGAGGACCGATGAAGCCCGTGCCGCCCAGGAACAGGATCCGGAGTCGCTTGGGTGCCGGCGCGACGGCCGACGCCGTTGCCGCACCCGCCGCCTGCACCGCCGCGGCTGCGGCCGTAACCTGAAGAAACTGCCTGCGTGACAACATGGCTCGCCCCCCTCTTATGTCCCCTGAGTGTAGCGCTGATAAGGGGACACATACGTTCTTCCGCCTCGGCTCGCACACCAACGCAGCGCCAGCGGGAAGAAAGTCTGCGACCCCCTCTTCAGGCGTGGAGCTCGATCACGTCGCCGTCGGCGACGGGGTGGTCGCGGCCGGCATGATGCCCGGAGTGGGTCGCGTTCCACAGCCGCGCGAAGCGCACGTGATCCGCGAGGTCGCGGTGCACGAGGCGCGCCACGTCGGCTACGGTCGCGCCGGGCCGCAGCACGAACGGCCGGCCGTGGTCGGCCGGCTTGCCAGGCGCCTTCGTGTACACGCGCACGAGGCCGAGTCGGCGGAACAGCCAGGGCCCGAGCGCCTCGAGCCCCGCGCCGGTCTCGGCGGAGACGACGAGGACCGGGTAGTCCAGTCCAGCCAGATCCTCGAGGGCAGCGGCGTCGCTCGCAGCGTCCGGATCCAGGTCGGCCTTGTTGGCGACGAGCAGTGCAGGCAGCGCGTGGAAGAACGGGTCGTCTTCCTCCTCGGCAAGACCCTCCCCGGGCGGGTCGGCCGGCCAGCGAGGCGTGAGGCCCACGCGGCGAGCCGCAAGCTCGCTCCTGACCTCCTCGACCTGCTGCACCGAGTCGGGATCGGCGATGTCCACGACGAGCAATGCCGCATCCGCGGACTGCAGCGTGCTGCCGATCCAGTTGACCGGGTGGCGCGCGGCGAGCGGCGGCAGGTCCACGAGCTGCAGCTGCACGTCCTCGACGGTCATCATCCCCGGCTCGGGGTAGAGCGTCGTGAACGGGAAAGGCGCCACCTTCGCACCGGAGCCGGTGAGCCGCGAATGCAGCAGCGACTTGCCGCTGTTCGGGGGGCCCAGCAGCGCGACCTGCGCCGCGCCCTCGGGGCGGACGACCAGCGCGGGACCGCTGCGGGCACCGCCCTTGCGCGGTCCGGCGAGCTCTTCCTCCAGCTCGCGGATGCGGCGCTTGAGGTCGCCCTGCAGGTGGTCGGTGCCCTTGTGCTTCGGGATCACGCGCAGCATCTCGCGCAGGCACTCGAGCCGGACTTCCGGGTCGCGCGCGCGCCGCAGCGCGTCGGCGGCGGCGCGGTACTCGGGCGTCAGGTTGGCAGGCACCGTTCAGCCCGTGAACAGCGACTCGAGCACGAGGCGCGTCATGGCATCCACGCCGGTCGCGCGCTCGGCGGCCGTCATCGCGCCGGGCCGGCCCACGTGGTCGGTCACGGTGAGCACGGACAGCGCCTCGAAGCCGAGCTCCGCGGCGAGGCCGTAGAGCCCCGCGGCTTCCATTTCGATCGCGAGAAACCCAAGTTCGCGCAGGCGGCCGTGAAGGGCTGCATCCGGATGGTAGAAGAGGTCGCTCGAGAAGACGTTGCCCACGCGCACCGGCCGCGACGCGGCTCTTGCGGCGCGCGCGACCGGCTCGAGCAACGGCCAGCTCGCGGTCGCGGGAAAGTCGTAGCCCCCGAAGCGGATCCGGTTGACGTTCGAGTCCGTGCCGGCGCCGAGCGCGAGCACGAGATCGCCGAGCTCGAGGTCCGGCTGCAGCCCGCCGCAGGTGCCGATGCGCACGATGCGCTTCACGCCGTGGTCGCGGACCAGCTCGTGCGCATAGATCAGCGTCGAGGGGATGCCGATTCCGCCGCCCATCACCGACACCCGCCTGCCGCGCCAGGTGCCCGTGTAGCCCAGCATGTTGCGCACGTCGGTGACGCGGCGCGCGTCCGTGAGCAGCGTCTCCGCCACGTGCTGCGCCCGGCGCGGGTCGCCCGGCAGCAGCACGGTGTCGGCGAAGGCGCCCGCGGGCGCGTTGAGGTGCGGCGAGCTCATGCGGCGGCGCGCGCGGCGCCGAGGAAGGCCTGCCCGTGCGCGAGCGGCGCGACGCCGAGCCAGGCGGCGAGCGACTGGCCGATGTCCGCGAAGGTCTCGCGGCGGCCGAGCGCTGCCGGCGCCACCGCCGGGCCCGTCGCGAGGACCGGCACGTACTCGCGCGTGTGGTTCCAGCCGTGCCAGGTCGGATCGTTGCCGTGGTCGGCCGTCACGAGCACGACGTCGCCGGGGCCTAGCGCGCCGAGCAGCTCCCCCAGCATGCCGTCGAAGGACTCGAGGGCGCGGGCATAGCCCGCGACGTCGCGGCGGTGCCCGTACTCCTGGTCGAAATCGACCAGGTTCGTGAACACGAGCGTGCGGTCGCCCCCCGAGAGCAGCGCCTGCTGCGAGGCCTGCATCAGTGCCGCGAGGCCGCTCGCCTTCACCCCGCGGCCGATGCCGCGGCCGGCGAAGATGTCCGGGACCTTACCCACCCCGACGACATTCCCGCCGGCGGCCATCACCGCATCGAGCAAGGTGCCCGGCGGCGGCGGCACGGCGAAATCCCGGCGGTTCGGGGTGCGCTGGAATTCCCCCGGCCGCGCGCCGACGAAGGGCCGCGCGATCACGCGGCCGATGCGCCAGCGGTCGGCGAGCCCGCGCGCATGACGGCACAGGTCGTAGAGACGCTCGAGCCCGAAGGTGAGCTCGTGCGCGCAGAACTGGATCACCGAGTCCTGCGAGGTGTAGACGATCGGCTTGCCGCTCGCCATGTGCTCCTCGCCGAAGTCCTCGATGACCTGCGTGCCGGAGGCGTGGCAGTTGCCGAGGAAGCCGGGCACGCCAGTCAGGCGTGCAAGCTCGTCGAGCAGCTCCGCGGGCATCGAGTCGGCGAGCGCCGTGAAGTAGCCCCAGTCCTCGGTGACCGGCTGGCCCGCCATCTCCCAGTGGCCCGACACGGTGTCCTTGCCCGTGGAGCGCTCGGCGGCGAAACCCCAGCAGGCGGCGGGGACAGGCAGGCCCGCAAAGCCCGCCACGGGCGCCCCGCGCGCCGCCGCGGCCGCCTGCGGGAGGCCAAGCCGCGCGAGCACGGGAATCCTGAGCGGACCGGATCGGCCCTGCTCCGCGGCGCCGCGGGCGCAGGCCTCCGCGATGTGGCCGAAGGTGTCGGCGCCGGCGTCGCCGTAGTCCGCCGCGTCCGGCAGGGCGCCCACGCCCAGCGAGTCCGCCACGAGCAGCAGCGCCCTGCGGGGCGCATGGCCGGTGTGAGTGTGATTCATGGCGCCTTCTTACACCGCACCCGCCGGTGCGTCCATGCGCTCTATCACGGCTGGGTCCGGTGGCGGAGGCGCATCGGCCACCTTCATCGCCGCCACCACGGCCTGCGCCGCTCGCGCGGCGGACGCGGGGTCGGCTGCATGCACCCGGGCAAGCGGCTCTCCGCGCTCCACGCGTGTGCCGAGCGGGGCGATGCGGTCGAGGCCCACGCGCGCGTCGATCGGAGCCCCCGGGCGCGTGCGGCCGCCGCCGAGCGCCACGACCGCGAGCCCCAGCGCGCGCGTGTCCGCGTGCGCGAGGTAGCCGCCGCATGGTGCGGGCGCGTCCACGACGACCGGCGCGGGCGCGAGGTGGTGCGACGGCCGGTCCAGCAGGTCCGCCGGGCCACCGAGCCCAGCCACCATGCGCGCGAAGCGTTCGGCCGCGCTGCCGTCCGCGAGCGAGCGCGAGAGCCGCGTGCGGGCGGAGGCTTCCGTTGCATCACAGCCGCCGAGCACCAGCAGCCGCGCGCCGAGCGCGAGCGTGACCTCGAGCAGGCGCGGGTCGGGCGCCGCCCCCTTGAGCATCGCGATCGACTCGGCCACCTCGAGCGCATTGCCGGCCGAGCGCGCCAGCGGCTGGTCCATGCCGGTGACCAGCGCCGCGCAGCGCAACCCCGCGGCCCCCGCCGTGTCGACCAGCGCGGCCGCGAGCTCGCGCGAGGCTTCGAGCGCCGGGCACACGGCGCCGTTGCCCGTCTTCACGTCGAGCACCAGCGCGTCGAGGCCGGCGGCCAGCTTCTTCGAGAGGATGGACGCGCAGATGAGCGGGAGGCAGTCCACGGTCGCCGTCACGTCGCGGATGCCGTACAGGCGGCGGTCGGCCGGCGCGAGACGATCGCCGGCGCCCACGATGGCCACCCCGGCCTCGCGCAGGACCCGACGCAGCACCGCCTCGGGCGGCTGCACGTCGTAGCCCGGGATCGCCTCGAGCTTGTCGAGCGTCCCGCCGGTGTGGCCGAGCCCGCGGCCGGAGATCATCGGCACGAAAGCTCCGCAGGCGGCGAGCATGGCGCCGAGCGGCAGCGACACGAGGTCGCCGACGCCGCCGGTGGAGTGCTTGTCGAGCACGGGCCCCGGCAGCGCCTCGGCGCCCCAGTCGAGCACGTGGCCGCTGTCGCGCATGGCCAGCGTGAACTCGACGCGCTCCTCGCGCGTCATGCCGCGGAACCAGACCGCCATCGCGAAGGCGGCGGCCTGTGCGTCCGACAGGCCGCCGTCGGCGAGCCCTTGCGCGATCGCGCCAAGCTCGGCGCGCGAGAGCCGCTCGCCGTCGCGCTTGCGGCGCAGCAGTTCCTGCGGCAGCGCCAGACCCGTCACGCGGCCAGCGCCCGGCGCAGCTCACCCAGGAGCGCGCTTGCGCCGATGCGGAAATGCGCAGCGTCTGCCCAGCCGGCGCCCAGGATTTCGTCTGCCAGCGCCAGGTAGACCGCCGCGTCGGCGACAGTGCGCACGCCGCCGGCCGCCTTGAAGCCGCCGCGGCCCCGCTCGCGGATGGCCTCGAGCATCACTCGAGCCGCGGCCGGCGTGGCGTTGACCGCCACCTTGCCCGTCGAAGTCTTGATGAAGTCCGCGCCGGCATCCAGCGCGGCCAGGCTCGCGGCACGGATCACGCCGTCGTCGCGCAGCTCGCCGGTCTCGAGGATCACCTTGAGGACGCGCCCGGCCGACGCCTCGCGGCAGGCTTCGACCAGCCGCCGCGCGACGGACTCGTCGCCCGCAAGCCAGGCCCGCCAGGGCAGGACCACGTCCACCTCGTCGGCGCCCGCGGCAATGGCGCGGCGCGTCTCCCGCCGCGCGCGCTCCACGTCGGCGCCGCCGTCGGGGAAATTCGTGACGGTGGCAACCTTCGCCCGCGACAAGCCACGGGCGTCGAGCGCCCGCCGTGCGGTGCCGATGTGCTCGGGATAGACGCACACCGCCGCGGGCGGTCCGCCGGGGCCTTCGGCCGCGGCGCAGAGCCGCTCGATCGTTGCAGGCGTGTCGTCGTCCCCGAGGCTGGTCAGGTCGAGCAGCGGGATCGCGCGCAGCGCGAGAGCGGCGGGGTCTGCCACGGGCATGGGATGCGAAAATCCTCAATGAAAGCGAGACGATACGACAGCCCGACCGCGCCGGCCACCGCCCCTCGCTGTTCCCCGGCGACTCATCAGGACAATTACCGATACGGCCCCCCGGCGGCGGGCGGTCAACTGGGACTTCGAATCACCCGCGCGGATGCCGACGTGAAAACGAGGGCCAAGGACCCGGTCTACGACTGGCTCGCCTACTACGCTGAGTTCGACCCGGGGCGCATCGCGGCGGTGGACCTTGCTACCGGCCGCTGGCTGACCTACGGGACCTTCGACGACCGCGCCACGCGGCTGGCGACGGCGCTGCACGACGAGCACGGCGTGCGGCCCTTCGACCGCGTCGTGTTCGTCGCCCAGAACAGCACCGACCACTTCGAGGCGATGTTCGCCTGCTGGAAGCTCGGCGCCATGTTCGTCCCGCTAAACTGGCGGCTGTCGCCCTACGAGACGGTCGAGGTGGTCAAGCTGGCCGGGCCGCGCGTGGTGTTCTGCGACGCGGAGCTCGAGCCGCACCTCGAGGGCGACGCCACGCCGCGGGTGCTGCGCCGTCCCGGCAATCCCGGCTGCGCCTACGAGCGGCTGATCGCGGGCCACGAGCCGCAGGTCCGCATGCACGACGTCGACTTCGACATGCCCAACATGCTGCTGTTCACATCGGGCACGACGGGCCGGCCCAAGGGCGTGATCTATACGCACCGCATGACGCACAACATCGTCGTGCACGCCGCGCTGCACGCCCGGGTGCGGGCGCACTCCCGTACGCTGACCTACCTGCCGCTGTTCCATTCGGCCGGGCTCTACGCCGTATCGACGCCGCAGTTCCACTACGGCGGCGCCGTCGTCGTGATGAGGCAGTGGGATACGCGCGCGTGTTTCAGGCACCTGATGGACCCCGACCTCAGGATCACCCACGTGGTGGGCGTGCCCACCAACTACCAGCAGCTGTCCGAGCTGGCGGAGTTCGAACAGGCGAAGTTTCCGTCGCTCGAGGTCGCCGCGGTCGGCGGCGCGCCGGTGCCGCTGCACCTGCTGGAGGTGTGGGAGCGCAAGGGTTGCGAGCTGTCGCAGTCCTTCGGCCTCACCGAGGCCTTCAGCGTCTCCTACTGCCCGCCCGAGAAGGCGCACGAGAAGATCGGCTCGGCCGGCCACGCGCTGATGCACGTCGAGGTGCGCATCGGCGACGCCGACGGCCGCGAGCTGCCGCGCAATGCCGTCGGCGAGATCCAGGTGCGCGGGCCGGGCGTGACGCCGGGCTACTGGAACGACCCGCTGTCGACCGCCGAGGCCTTCACGGAGGACGGTTTCCTGCGCACCGGCGACGCCGCGCGCATGACCGACGACGGCACCCTCTACATCGTGGACCGCCTCAAGGACATGATCATCTCCGGCGGCGAGAACATCTATCCCGCGGAGGTCGAGGAAGCGATCGCCAGCCTCGAGGAAGTGAGCCAGTGCGCGGTCATCGGCGTGCCCGATCCGCGCTGGGGCGAGGCCGGCCTCGCGCTGGTGCTGCTCAAGCCCGGCCGGTCGCTGGGCGCCGAGACCGTGCTGGCCCGCTGCGCCGAGCGCCTCGCGAAGTACAAGGTCCCGAGGCAGGTGGAGTTCGTCGGCCGGCTGCCCCTCAGCCCGCAGGGCAAGGTCCTCAAGACCGAGCTGCGCAAGGCCTACGCGACCGCGGCCGCCAACGGGTGAGCCCCATGAAACCGGTCAAGCTGCTCGACGCCGCCTTCCTGCACATCGAGACCCCCGCGACGCCCATGCACGTGGGCGCGCTGTTCGTGCTGGCGCCCGCCCCCGGACGCGGCGACTTCTTCCCGCGCTTCCGGCGCCTCGTCGCCGCGCGCCTCGGCGCGAGCGAGGTGTTCACGCGCCTGGCGGCCCCGCTGCCGCTTTCGCTGGCCAATCCCTTCTGGGTGACGGCGAGAAGCGTGGACCTCGACCACCACGTGCGGCTGCACCGCCTGCCGGAGCCCGGCGGCCGCCGCGAGCTCGAGGACTGCGTGGCCCGGCTGCACGAGACTCCGCTCGACCGCAGCCGCCCGCTGTGGGAACTGCACGTCATCGAGGGCTACGAGGGACCAGGTCGCGCGATCTACGTGAAGGTGCATCATGCCGGCCTCGACGGCCACTCCGCGCAGCTGTTCCTGCGGTCCTTCGTGGACGAAACCCGCCGTGGCGGCCGGCAGCGAAGCTCGTACGCCCCGCGCGGCGCGGCGCCCGACCCGGCGCGGCTGCTCGCGGCCGGCGCCGCCCACCAGCTGTCGGAGTTCCGGCGCCTGCCCGCGCACCTCGCCGGACTCGTACGGACCGCCGCGAGCGTGGTTCGCGACGCCGCCGCGCGCCGCGATGCGGCCTCGCCGGCGGTACCGACGACCCCGCTCAACGTCGTGATCTCGGGCCGGCGCAGCTTCGCCTGCGTCGAAGTCGGCCTCGACGAGGCCAAGGCGATTGCCCGCGCCGCCGAAGCCACGATCAACGACGTCGTGCTCGCGGCCGTCTCAGGCGCACTGCGCGCCTGGCTCCGGGGGCGGGAGTGCCTGCCCGAGGCGCCGCTCTACGCCGGCGTGCCGGTCTCGGTGCGCGCACCCGGGGCGACCGAGCACGCCATCCAGGTGGCCTTCATCGCCGTGAACCTGCACACCCACGAGGCGCGCCCCGGGCGGCGCCTCGCCGCGATCCACCTCTCCGCAGCCGGGGCCAAGGAGAGCGTCGCGACCTTCCGCATGCTGGTGCCGGAGGACTCGCCCTCGATCGGCATGCCCTGGCTCATCGGCGGGCTCGGCCAGCTGCTGCGCCTGCCGCAGGTCGCCGACCGCATTCCGCTGCCCTTCAACGTGATCGTCTCCAACGTGCCCGGCCCGCCGCAGGAGTTCTTCATCGCCGGCAGCCGCGTGCTGACCTACTACCCGCTATCCATCCCGTTCCATCGCAACGCGCTCAACATCAGCGCCTACAGCTATGCGGGCAGGCTGTTCTTCGGCCTGACGGCCTGCCCCGACGCCGTGCCGGACGTCGAGGCGATCGCCGACGGCATCGCGCGCGAGTTCGAGGCGCTGAGACGCGCGGGACCGCCTGCCCGGCGCAGGCGCAAGGGGGCCGCGTGACCAGCCGCGCCATCGCCGCACCGCCGGCTCATCCGGGCCAGGCGTGGGCGCGCAAGGCGCGCGCGCTTCTCGAGCTGCGCGCACCGCTCGAGTTCGGGCTGATGCTCGCGAGCCTGCCAATCCTGCGCCGCGCGCCGCGCGGCGACGGCCACCCCGTGCTGCTGCTGCCCGGCTTCGGGGCAGGCGACCTGTCGCTCGAGCCGCTGCGGAGCTTCCTCAAGGAGCGCGGCTACGAGGCCGAGACCTGGGGCCTCGGCACCAACATCGGCTTCCAGCGTCGCTACAACAAGGTCATCGAGCAGAAGGTGCGCTACCTGCACCACTGCCACGGCCGGAAGGTCAGCGTGGTGGGATTCAGCCTCGGCGGCGTGTTCGCCTTCTACGCCGCGCACGCCGCACCGGAGTGCGTACGCCTCGCGATCACGTTGGGCAGCCCGCTGCGCCTCGACCCCGACCGGCCGCCTGCGCCCGCGGTACGCGCGCTGTACCGGGCGCTGTCGAAGCCATACGGCCCCGCGATCCACCAGGCCCACAGCCGCACGCGCGCAATGCGCACGCCGCCGCCCGTGCCGTCCACCTGCATCTACTCGCAGGGCGACGGCATCGTTCCGCCGCACCAGGCCACCCTCGACGGCGACCCGAAGAACCACGAGAACCTGTGCGTACCCGGCAGCCACACCGGCCTTGCGATGAACCCGGCCGCGATGTGGATCGTCGCGGACCGGCTGGCGCAGCGGGAAGGCACGTGGAAGCCGTTCAAGGCGCCGGAGCTGATCCAGCGGCTCAACCGCGGCTCCGGCGGCGCTGCGCCCTGAGCGTGCGCCGGGGCGGGTTCAGCGGCGGGCGAGCGACACTGTCCCCGCGCGGCAGCCCGCGAACAGGTCGCGCTCGGGGCGATACGCTGTCGTGGCGACGTCCATCACGCCGAGCACCGAGTGGAACAGGTTGTCGTGCGACAGCGGCTCCGCCGCGTGGGCCTTCAGGCAATCGGCGCTGACGCGGGCATCCGCGGCGAATGAACCGGACAGCCACATGAGCATGGGCACGCGGGTCTGGTAGTCCGGCGCGATGGAGTACGGAACCCCGTGCAGGTACAGGCCGGCCTCGCCGAGCGATTCGCCGTGGTCCGATACGTACAGCAGGGCGGTGTCGAGCCGGTCCGCCGCGCCGTCGAGGGTCTCGATCGCCTCCGCCAGGACGTGGTCCGTGTAGAGGATGGCGTCGTCGTAGGCGTTCACCACGGCCTGGCGGGAGCATTCCCGCAGCTGGGCCGTCCGGCAATCCGGCGTAAAACGCCGGAACTGCGGCGGGTAGCGGAGGTGATAGGCCGGCCCGTGATTGCCCATCATGTGCAGCACGATCACGGTGTCCTCCGTGACCGCCTCGAGATCCGCAGCAAGGCCCCGGACGAGGATCTCGTCGTAGCACTCGTCGCCGCTGCACAGTTCCGGGGCGACGCTGGCGTCCAGCTTGCGGTAGTCGAGGCCCGGGGCGTCGCAGACGCCCTTGCAGCCGGACTGGTTGTCGCGCCACCAGACCGCGAGCCCGGATCGGCGCAGGACGTGCAAAAGGCCTTCCGAGTTGCGGATCAGCTGTTCGTCGTAGTCCTCGCGCCCGTAGGGCGAAAACATGCAGGGCACCGACACTTCGGTCGAGGTCCCGCAGGCGGTGACGTCGCTGAACGTCACGAGTCCGAGTCGCGCGAGTTGCGGATTGGTCTCCCGGCCGTAGCCCAGGACCGAAAAATTGGCGGCCCTGGCGGTCTCGCCCAGCACCAGCACGAAGACCCTCGGGCGATTCGGCGGCGCCGTGCTCACCATGCGCCGGGCATCGCCACCCACCGTCCTGCGCGGACCGGCGACCGACCGCGCATCCTTGATCGCGTTGCGGGCCAGGGACGTGATGAGGTTGCCGGGCGTGATGAGATAGCGCAGTTCGTGCTGGTTACGCATCAGCGAGGTCAGATCACGCGAGACCACCAGTGCCGAGCCCACCATCAGCAGGCCGGCAGCGGCGATGGCGCCACCGCGAAACATCATCGCGCGCACCGCAGGACGCGGCTCCAGCCGCACCCAGGCGATGACCGCAAGCGGCAACGCGCACCACAGCGCCACGTGGCCGGCCAGGCCCCAAGTCAGCAGGTCGCGCGTCTCGTGCCAGTCCGTGCGGGTGACGTTGCGCAGCATCGTCGGGTCGAGCAGGACGTTGTAGCTCTGCATGTAGTAGGAAGCGACGGCGGTCACGATGACCAGCAGCGCCAGCAGGGGCTTGGCGGTGTAGCGGTTCGAGACCAGGGCGAGCAGCACGAAGTGCGCGGCGGCCAGGAGCACGAAACAGGCGCCGACGAAGAGCCAGGCGCCCGGGTCCGTCCAGGCGCGACCAGCGGAAACCGCGCTCCACCACGGACCGTTTCCCAGCGCAATCATGTACATCGCCGCGAGCGCGGCCAGCGTCTCGACGCGGACCGTCGGGCGCCTGGTGAGGATCCTCATGGCCCATTGGACGGCCGCCGGCCGCGCTTTCAATCGCCCGGCGGGACGGCCGCAGCAGCCAGCCGGGACCCGGCCGGGCCGGGCAGCTGGTACTCGCCGGCCCGGAACAACTCGTAGGCGGTCTGGAAGTAGGCCACGGCGAGCGCCTCGAACTCGGGATCTGGCCGGACCGGCGCTGGTCCGTTGGCGCCTGTCGCAGGATCGTAGGTCGCCTCCCGGACGGACTTGTGCAGGCCGAGGATGGCGAGCCTGCCGTCGCGCAGCAGGGCGACGTCGTGGTTGTGGCTGAACGGCGCCACCCGCCCTTCCTCCGGAGCGCGCAAAGCGTCCTGGCCGAAGAAGGGGGCGGCATAGGGCAGGCCCAGCAGCCCGAGGACGGTAGGCGCGATGTCGATCTGGGTCGTGAGCCCGTCCACGACGCCGGGCTCGATGTGCTTCGGCGAGTACAGCAGCAGCGGAATGCGGTAGCTCGCAACGGGGATCTCGGCGCGGCCGTAGAGACGCGCCCCGTGGTCGGCGACGATCACGAACAGCGTGTCATGGAACCAGGCGTGGCGCGCCGCCTCCCGCATGAAGTAGCCGATCGCGAAGTCCTCGTAGCGGACGCCCGATTCGCGTCCGCCGCCCTTCGCCAGCACACCTGGCACGCCTTCACGGAAGGTGTAGGGTTTGTGGTTGGAGGTGTTCATCACGATCGTGAAGAACGGCGTGCCGCTGCCGGCGACCTCGTCGAGGTGGGCCAGCGTGAGGTCGTAGAGATCCTCGTCCGAGACGCCCCAGATGTTCTCGAAACGGGCCGGACCGTCGATGTCCGTGCGATCGAGCACCTCGAAACCGTTGCCCGCGAAGAAGCGGTTCATGTCGTCGAAGTCGCCGTAGCCGCCGTAGAGGAAACTGGTGTGGTAGCCGTTCTCCTGCATCACGCCGCCCCAGTTGGCGACATGCTCGCTGCCGGGGCGGTGCAGGATGGAGACCGTCGGGATCGGCGGCAGCGAGGTGGCGATCGCCTCGAGCCCGCGGACCGTGCGGGTGCCCGAGGCGTACATGCTCGAGAACCGCAGTCCATGCGCGGCGAGCCGGTCGAATTCCGGCGTCCAGTCGCGGTCACCGCCGTGCAGGGCGCTGAACTCGGCGGCGAATGATTCGCATACCAGCACCACGACGTTGAGCTTGCCGAGGCCGCCCGGATTGGCCGGCACCGCGCGGTCGAGCGTCGTGCCGTCCGTCCCCAGCTGGCGCGCCAGCTGGCGCAGGTTGTCCGCGCGCGGTCGCGAGGCATAGTAGGCGTGATAGTCGATCTCGCTCGTGCGCAGGGCACGGACGAAGCTCGACAATCCGTTGGCGGCGAGCTCGTTGGCGATGCGGTCGACCGAATGGGCCACCGCGCTGGTCTCGAACGCAGCCATCGCGCCGAGGAATGCGAGGCCGTAGACGGCAAACGGACGGCTGCGGGTACCGAGACCCGTCGCCGCGGCATTTTCGGCGATCAGCAGGCGCCGCAGCGCGAGGGTTGCCGCCGCGGCGAGCAACGCCATGGCCAGCACGATCGGCACCACGGGATACTCGGAGCGGATGTCGCCGATCACTTCCGTCGGATAGAGCAGGTAGTCGACGGAGACCAGGTTGAACCGGGCCGTGAACTCCTCGAAGAAGAAGTACTCGGCAACGGCCAGGAAACCGGTTGCGAAGATGAAGACCCATGCGCCCCCGAGCAGAAGCCGGCGCGCAACGGACTTCCCGTACCAGCGATCGGGTGCGAGCCAGGCCAGCAGCGCGAACGGCAGCAGGAGGTACAGCGACTCGATCGCGTCCGCGAGGGCGCCTGCGGGCAGGATCCAGCCGAGCTGCCCCACCGCAACGCCGGCCTCGCGCCCGAAGGCCGCCCACAGCACGATGCGCAGCACGAGGCAGAGGGCGACGTACCATGCCGCCAGCACGAGCGCCGGACGGAACCGCGAGACTGCGGCAGCCGGGTGCATCGGCTCAGAAGCTCTTGTGGGTCTTGAGGAGGATCTGCATGTCGCGGATCGAGGAGTCACCGTCGAGGGGGAAGGCGAGGTCGATGTGCAGCACGTTGCCGAGGGCCGAGCGCGAGTTGCCGAGGCGAAGCCCGAAGCCGACGTCCTTGAGCAGGCCGAGATTCGGCGTGCCGAGGTGGTCCTGTCCCCAGGTCCGGCCCATGTCCGCGAACACGGCGGCGCCGACATTGACGAGCCGGAAGGGATACCAGTCGGTGAAGATGCGTTCCTCGATGGTGAAGAGCGCGCGTGCGCTGCCCGCCTGGTAGCGCAGCGGGTAGCCCCTCAGCCCGGTGTCGCCGCCGAGAAGCAGGTCGTGGTCCGCATCCAGGGCATGGCCGACGTCGCCCGAGAGCCCGACGAACAGCATCGATTTCGGGCTGGTCCGCCAGTAGTAGCGGGCAGCACCCGAAAGCAATGCGTCCTGCAGGCCGCCGGACTCGATGCGGGAACTGAGGCCCAGGTTCACCAGGGCCGTCTGGTCCTCGGAGAACCGGAATCCGCGGCTCGCCGCGGCGCTCAGGATGCCTGCGGTCCGGTCCGCCCCCCAGGCCGGTGTCGCGAGCCCCAGCTGGACTTCGAGCCGCCGGCCGAAGTGCACGTCCTCGGTGCGGGCGATCTGGTCGAGATTCCGGGTCGTGCTGAAATCGTCCTCGATCAACTCCAGGCGCAGGTAGGGAAAGGCCAGCCGCCGGTCCTCCGGCAGGGCGGCGGCGCCCGTCTCGGGCAAGGCCGAGAAGACGCTGTCGTCATAGCGGAAGCCCGCGGTCCAGCGGCGCGCCCAGCCGTCCTCGAGGCCGCGGGACCAGCCGCGGTGGATGTCGGCGGACTGGTAATCGACGCGATAGGTGTCGATCACCTCGCCCAGGCTGTAGCGGTCCTCGGCGTGCTGGTCGGACACCACCGACAGCCCGGCGCTCCAGGGCGTCGACAGGGAAAAGAAGGGGCGTTCGACGGTCAGCGCCCGACGGTAGCCGTCGTCGCTGTCGGCCAGCTCGATCTCGTCCATCCAGCGGCTGCCGAACACGTTCGGGTCGCGCCACTGGGCCAGCAGGGTGCTTCGATCCACGTCCGCCGAGTACCCGAGCGCCAGCGCCTTGCCGGTGCCGAGCAGGTTCAGGTCCTCGATACCGAAGCCGACGCTGTTCGTCCCGCCCGCGCGCCCGACGGACACCCCCGGGTTGAGCGTCCAGACGTCCCGCGCGCGCACCGCGACGTCCACCACGCCGTCGTGGTAGGCAACCGGGCGCACGCTGGGCTCGGTCAGGAATCGCAGCTGGCGCATGTTGCGCTCGGTCTCCTCGAGCAGCCGGCGGGAGTAGAGGTCGCCCTCCTCGAACAGCAGCTGGGCCCGGACCGTCGATTTCCGCGTATCGATGTGCAGCTGGTTGGCGACGCGGTACAGGGCGCCGTCCTCGCCCTCGGTCGAGGGATCGAAGATGTCGCCCAGGTCGATGTGGATCTGGCCGATGCGGGCACCCGCGGCCTCGAGGTCCGCGTCGCTCGGCGCGGCTGCGGCGACGGGCATCGGCATCATGTCTGCGGCGCTGGCCGCCGCCATCCAGGTGATCGACGCGGCGGTTGCGAGCAAGCCCGGGATGCGCCTCATGGGCCATTGGACGGACGCCGACGCCCGGATCAATCGCCGCCGTGGCGGGATTGATTCGGCCGGCTGCAGCCGTCTACCCTCGTGCCGATGCACCGCACTGACGATCGGCAACTGGTCGGGAGATTGCTCGACGGCGACGAGAGGGCCTTCCAGGCATTCTTCGATGAGTATTTCGGCCGCCTCTACCGCTTTGCCCTGTCGCGCACGTCCGGGAATGCCGATCTCTCGCAGGAGGCCGCGCAGCGGGCGCTGTGCCGGGCCGTCCGCGCCCTGGACAGCTGGCGCGGCGATGCGTCGCTGTTCACGTGGCTCGCCCAGATCTGCCGGAACGAGCTCGCCGACCTGCTGGAGGCGTCCAATCGCGATGCGGCACGCAACGACCGGATCGACGCCAGCGACCGGTCGCGGGCGCGGGCCGAGGCCGTGCCGGATGACGCCCCCGCCCCGCCGGACGCCGCCCAGAGACGCGACGCGTCCCTTCTCATACGCGAGGTGCTCGACTCGCTCCCTGGCCGCTACGGCGAGGTGCTCGAGTGGAAGTACCTCGAGGACTGGC
>JALORP010000077.1 GCA_025458865.1 Steroidobacteraceae bacterium
CTCGCGACCTACCCCGGCACGCTGGTGGTCATCTCGCATGACCGCGAGTTCCTCGACGGGTTCACCACCCACACGCTGCACCTGGACCAGCGCCGGCTCGCTCTCTACACGGGCAATTACTCGGCCTTCGAGGAACAGCGTGCGGCCCGGCTCGCGGTGCAGCAGGCGATGTTCGAGCGCCAGCAGCGGGAGGTGGCGCGCCTCGAGCGCTTCATCGCGCGGTTCAAGGCCAAGGCCACCAAGGCGCGCCAGGCCCAGAGCCGCGTGAAGGCGCTCGCGAGGATGGAGCGCGTCGCGGCGGCACACGTGGACGCGCCGTTCGACTTCGAGTTCGCCGAGCCCGGCAGGGTGCCCGACCCGCTGCTCGCGCTGGAGGACGTGGATGCCGGCTACGGCGAGCAGGTCGTGCTGGCCGGCGTGCAGCTGCAGCTGCGCCCGGGGGCGAGCCTCGGCCTGCTCGGCCCGAACGGCGCCGGCAAGTCCACGCTCATGCGCCTCCTGGCCGGCGCGTCGCGCCCGCTCTCGGGCCGGCGCTACCTCGCGCAGGGCGTGGAGGTCGGCTACTTCGCCCAGCACCAGCTCGAGCAGCTCGACCCAGCGGCCTCGGCCCTCGAGCACCTGCTGCGCCTCGAGCCCCGGACGCGTGAACAGGACCTACGCAACCACCTGGGCGGCTTCGACTTCGGCGCCGATCTCGCCGAGGCGCCGACCGGCCGGCTCTCCGGAGGCGAGAAGTCGCGCCTCGTGCTGGCGCTGATCGCCCGTGCGAAGCCCCAGCTCCTGCTGCTCGACGAGCCCACCAACCATCTCGACCTCGAGATGCGCCACGCCCTCACGCGGGCGCTCGCCGGTTTCACCGGCAGCGTCGTGCTGGTCTCGCACGATCGCGCGCTGCTCAAGACGGTCTGCGAGAGCTTCATGCTGGTGGCGGACGGCCGGGCCGCGCCCTTCGACGGCGACGTTGACGACTACCTGGCCTGGCTCAATGCCCGGCGCGCGGCCGCTGCCGCGGACGGCGCGGCGCCCACCCGCTCCGCGAAGGCCGACCGCGTCCAGGCCCGGCAGGCCGCCGAGGAGCGCCGCGAGGCGCGACTCGCGAGGCGCCGCCCGCTCGTCAAGGAGTCCGGGCAGCTCGAGAAGAAACTGGCACAGCTGCAGGAGGAACAGGGCCAGGTGGAGTCGGCGCTCGCGGACCCGGCCCTCTACGGCAGCGGCGACGCCGGCCGGATCCGCACGCTCACCCAGCGCCGCGCCGAGCTCGCCACGGCCATCTCCACCGCGGAGGAGCGCTGGCTCGCGCTCCAGATCGAGCTCGAGGAACTCGGCGAGGGCTAGGCACTGGGGACACTCCGTGCCCCCTGGAGGCCGAGACATTCGCCCAACCTTGAATCGCTGGCCCCAGGCCCCACCCAGGGCGTACACTGGAAGCGCTTCCAAGGGGGCGACCGGTTTCGACGTGGGTCGCGAAACCCAAGGTGCATGCCGAGGTGCAAGGCTCCTCGTAAATCCACTTGCAAACTCTTAGTTGCCAACGACGACAACTACGCACTCGCTGCCTAAAACCCAGTAGGGTGCCGTCTGGCTGAGGCCGTGCTTGTGCGCTCAGGTCCCAGGCGTCATCTCTCACAAGCTCGCGGACCCGGTGTGCTGAGGGCCGGACCGCTAAACCAAACCTGAGCTGGCTGTACGTCTTCCCTGCCCGTCGGGTAGCGTCCAGCGAGATCAATAGACGCGGATAAGCATGTAGGTCTTTGGGCGTAGGGCTTGCGGACGCGGGTTCAATTCCCGCCGCCTCCACCATTACCGCCCCCGGCCGCGCGGCCGGGGGCTTCGTTTCAGCGCTGCATGTCTCCAGACAGCAGCACTACCCTTCCCCGCGACGTCGGCACCCGCAGGAGCAGCGCCGCGGCAACCAGCCCGGCCTCGATCGGCCGCTGCTGGCGCGGTACCAGCCGGCCGAGCAGCCGTCCGGCGACCCTTCCGAGCTCCTCGAGCGGTCGTGCCGCCTGCCCGAGCCGCGAGCGATCCCCGAGCAGCAGCGACGGTCGCGCGATGACGAGCCCCTCGAAGCCGAGTGCCGCGACGGCAGCCTCGAGTTCGCCCTTGGTCCGGCTGTAGAAAATCCGCGAGCGGGCGTCGGCGCCCATGGCGCTCACGAGCCCGGCGCGGCGCGCGCCTGCCGCCCGGGCCGCGCGCGCCACGGCGAGGTTGGCGTCGAAGTCCACGGCGCGAAACGCGGCCTCGCTGCCGGCCGACCGGATCGTGGTGCCGAGCGCGAGGTAGACCTCGTCGAGTGGCGGCAGCGGCGGCAGCGCGGCGAAATCCACGGTGTGCGGCACGAGCTTCGGGTGCCGCTGGTCCGGTCGGCGACGACCGAGGGCATGGACTGAAGCCACCGCCCGGTCGTCGAGCAGGCCGCGCAGCAGCGCCTGCCCGACCAGCCCGGTCGCTCCCGCCAGCGCAACGACGCGGCCTCCGGGCCGCTTCACCCGAGCCTGCATGGATTCCTCCCCATCGGCATTGCAGGCAGGCGCGGCATCAGCCTTCCGGCATCCCCTCGAGCCTGTCCTGCGTGCGCAGGTCGAAGTCGCTGGCACCGTGGCGCTCGCGCAGCTGGCCGGCCGGGTCGCCCCAGGCGCGATTCACCATCCGGCCCCGCTGCACCGCCGGCCTGCAGGCGACTTCGCCGGTCCAGCGCAGCAGGTGGACATACGCCTGCGCGTCGAGGAACTCGGCCGCCTGGTAGACCTCGTTGCTCACCAATCCTCCGTACCAGGGCCAGATCGCCATGTCCGCAATCGTGTACTCGTCGCCAGCGACGTAGCGGCGCGTCGCCAGCAGCCGGTCGAGGACGTCGAGCTGCCGCTTCACTTCCATGGTGTAGCGGTTGATCGGGTACTCGTACTTGTCCGGCGCGTAGCGGTAGAAATGGCCGAAGCCGCCGCCGAGGTAGGGCGTGCTGCCGACCTGCCAGAACAGCCAGTTCAGGCACTCGGCGCGCCCGGCGGCGTCGCGCGGGACGAAAGCGCCGAACTTCTCCGCGAGGTAGAGCAGGATGGAGCCGGATTCGAATACGCGGACCGGCGGGTCGCGGCTTCGGTCGAGCAGCGCCGGGATCTTGCTGTTGGGGTTCACCTCAACGAACCCGCTGGCGAACTGCTCGCCCTCGTCGATGCGGACGAGGTGCGCATCGTACTCGGCTCCCGCGTGGCCCGCCCCGAGCAGCTCCTCCAGGAGGATCGTGACCTTGACCCCGTTCGGCGTGGCGAGCGAGTACAGCTGCAGGGGGTGGCGCCCGACGGGCAGCGCCTTGTCGTGGGTGGCGCCGGCCACCGGCCGGTTGATGCGGGCAAACTTGCCGCCGCTCTCCTGTTCCCAGGTCCAGACCTTCGGCGGCACATAGGTCGAATCGATCATCGGTTGCTCCAGCTGAACGGTGACGGCAGGCGCGCAGGGGGCATCCGGCGCGTTTCTCCGACGAATGCCATCCTGCCTCCTATTCCGGGTTCCCGAAATCCTTCAGCGACCGGTCATACCTCTTGCCGAACAGCAGCTCGAAGCCGACCGTTGCGCCCAGGCAGGCTTCACAGCGTTCGCGCGGGTCCTCGTCGTCCGCCCAGAAAAGGCTGGTGCCGAACTCCAGGAAGAACCAGTCGCGCCACACCGAACGCCGGTGGGTGACGCGCAGGCCCTTGTAGTCGGGCTCCAAGCCGTCGGTCTCGCCCTGGATGGACAGTTCGTAGCGCATCGCGCTCTTCGCATCGAGCGCCTGGTACAGGGTGAGCCGGCTCCGCCACCGGACGCCCTCCGTGGCCTCGGAGAACGTGAAGGTGTTCGCCCAGCGCAGCAGCAACTCGTCGTCTATGGACCAGTCGGCGTCCGCGGCCAGCGTGGCGCCGAAGCCGTCTTTGTTCTCCCAGAAGGCTGTCGCCCGCGGGATCAGGAGGACTCTCTCGCCCAGCGGATGGTAGTAACGGTAACGCGCCCTGACGTAGGGATTGAGCGGCGTGGAGAGCCTGATGCCGGCGCCGTAGTCGACCACGCTCCTGCTGTCGCCGCGCGCCAGGTAGTTGAGTCCCGCGTACCACTGGGCGTTCGTGTCGTCGGAAAACGACCCAGGCAGGTACGCGATCACGTCGTAGCTGTCCTTGACGAAGGTCTCGGGATCCTCCCGGCCGATCACCGCATTGAAGCGCTGGCTGAGCTGGGGCAGCTCGAGGCTCGCGCGCATTCGCAAGTCCACCTCGGCGTCATCGAGTTCGTCCCAGGCCAGGGCCATGCCGAGCCGCCCATAGGACTCCCCGTAGGCATCCTCGTGCTCGCGGGGATCACCAAAGAGACCGTCGAACCAGCGCGCGGAAGCGCACACCTGCCGGTGCAGACCGGCCCGGACGCTGTCGAGCGCATTCGACGATGCATCGGGCGGGTGACACGGATCCCTGCGCAGCTGCGCCGGGACCGCCACGGGCGCAGCCTCGGCGGGAAGGCCGGCCGCCGCCTCCGTCGGCGCCGCGGCGGGCGCGTCGTCAGGCGGCTCCTGCCCGCCCTCGGCAGCCACGGCCGCATGATGCAGCAGCAGCGCGCCCAGCGCAGCCGTCGCGAGCGCGCGGCGGCCCGTCATTCGCTCAGTCCCCGAGCAGGTATTCGACGGTGGTCACGACGCGCACGACCTTGGCGCGCTGCCGTTCCTCCTGCACGCCGGGCGCCTGGTCGCGGGGCAGGATGACGAACAGGCCCTGGTTCGCCCGGCGGATCGGGCCGAGCGGGCTGCCGGAGTCCTGCGCGAACTGCTCCGCGGCGGCACGCGCGTTCGCGGTCGCCTCGGCGATCATCGCGGGCTTCAGGTCGTTGAGGGTCGTGAACAGGTAGGTCGGGCCGCCGGCCCAGGGACCATCGGAAGACAGAACCACCCCGGCCTCGATCAGCTCGCCGACCTTCTGGCTGGCGTCGAAGAGGACCTGGGGGCGGTCGGTGCGGACCATTAGCGTCTGGCTCACGACGAAGCGGAACGTCGCGGGCTGTCCACCGTAGCGATTGGCCTGGGTGTCCGTCACCGACAGGTCCTGCAGGGCGATCTCCGCCGGCTGGAATCCCTGGCCCACGAGGAACTCGCGCACCTTCCGCGAGGTTTCCTGCATGCGGGACTGGGCGCGGCCGAGATCGTCGTCGGCGACCACGAACTGCATCGGCCACAGGGCGAGATCCGCCTCGACCTCCCGCTCCGCGACGCCCTTGACCGTCACGTAGCGGTCCTCCGCGCGACCCTGCGCGAAGCCGCTGCCGACCCACCATCCCGCGAGCGCGACGCCCAGTGCGAGAACCACCGCCGCCACCAGCCTGCTGTCCATGTGACCTCCGCCGGGCCTGCCGTTCACCCGACCATTATCCGCCACTCACCCGGCCGGTTCACTCGGGACTGGCGACGGACTCCAGGGTGGCCACGAACTTGCCGTGCCAGGCGTGGATGTCGTTGCGGCGCAGGACGTCGAGCAGCCCTTCGTGGCGGCGACGGCGCTCCTGGACGGGCATCGCGATCGCCTGCTCGATCGCCTCCGCCATGCCGTGGGTGTCGTAGGGGTTGACCAGCACGGCCTCGCCGAGCTCGCACGCGGCGCCGGCGAGCCGCGACAGCACCAGCACGCCGGGGTCCGCGGGATCCTGGGACGCGATGAACTCCTTGGCGACCAGGTTCATGCCGTCCCGGACCGGCGTCACCAGTCCCACGTCCGCGACCCGCATGAATCCCATCAGGGACTCGTGCGCGAAATTGCGGTTCAGGTAGCGGATGGGAACCCAGTCGGCCTCGGCGTGCCGGCCGTTGATGCGTCCGGACAGCTGCTCGAGCTGTTCGCGGATGGCGGAGTACGCTCGCATGTCGGCGCGCGACAGCGGCGCCACCTGCATGAGCGAGACCCGGCCGCGCCGCTCCGGGTGGTCCTGCAGGAAGCGGTCGAAGGCGTTGAAACGCTCCACGAGTCCCTTGCTGTAGTCGAGCCTGTCCACGCCGAGCACGAGCTTCCGGTCCGTCAGGGAAGCCACCATGCGCCGCACCATCTCGCCCTGGCTGCTGCGATCGGACTCTCCCACGATCGCGTCCACGTCCACGCCGATGGGATAGACGCCGGTCCGCACGATTCGGCCATCCACGCGGAGTTCGTCCGGACCGGCCAGGCAGGCCTCGCCGCACAGGCGGGCGACCGCGTCGCGGAAACAGCGCAGGTCGTTGTCCGTCTGGAAGCCCACCACGTCGAACGCGCACAGGTCGGCGAGCAGCTGCTCATGGACCGGCAGGCAGCGCAGAACCTCGTGATGCGGGAAGGGGATGTGCAGGAAGAAGCCGATCGGCTGGCGCGCGCCGCGCTCACGCAGCAGGCGCGCGAGCGGGATCAGGTGGTAATCGTGCACCCAGACGAGGTCGTCGGCCTCCAGCACGCGGGTCAGGCGATCCGCGTAGAAACGGTTAGCCTCGAGATAGGCATCCCACGAAGGCTCGTCGTAGTGGAAGGTCTCGACGAAATAGTGGAACAGCGGCCAGAGCATGCCGTTCGAGAAGCCGTAGTAGTAGCGTTCGAAGAGCTCGCGCGGGAAGTCGGTGACGGCGAAGCTCGCGCCGTGGCGGCGCACGACCTCCATGCCCGGCTCGCCCTCGTCCGTCAGCTCACCGCTCCAGCCGAACCACAGGCCCCCGCGGGCCTTCATGGCGGCGAGCACGCCGACCGCGAGCCCTCCCGGCGCGGCCTGCTTGCGCGGAATGGAGACGCGGTTCGAGACGGACACCAGCCGGCGCGTCACAGCGCTTCCTCCCAGCTGCGGCTGAGGCGCACCGCGCAATCCACGATGCCGACCATGCTGTAGGTCTGCGGGAAATTCCCCCAGAGCTCGCCGCTGGCCGGGTCGAGGTCCTCGGAGAGCAGCCCGAGGGCATTGCGCTTCGAGAGCACGAACTCGAAGAGCTCGCGCGCCTCCTCGCGGCGGCCGATCGCGGCGAGCGCGTTGATGTACCAGAAAGTGCAGACCGTGAAGGCCGTGTCGGGGCGCCCGAAGTCGTCCTCCTCGCGGTAGCGCATCAGCAGCCGCCCCTCGCCGAGCTCGCGCCGGATGACCTCGACCGTGGACACGAACCTCGGATCCGTGGGCTCGATGAATCCGAGTTCCGCGAGCAGCAGGCAGCTCGAGTCGAGCGAGGGGTGGCCGAAGGCACCGGTAAACGCACCCACCGCGGGATCCCAGGCCGCAGCGAGGATGCGCGCGTGCATGGTCTCGGCACGCGAACCCCAGTAGGCAGCGCGGTCCTCGAGCCCCAGCGCCGCCGCGATCCGCGCGAGACGGTCGGCGGCGGCCCAGCACATGACGGCGGAGAATGTGTGCGGCCGCTTGCGGCCACGGTATTCCCAGATGCCCGCGTCAGGCGTGTCGTAGAGGGCAACCGCCCGCTCGCCGAAGGGCTCGAGGCGGCGGAACAGGCTGGCGTCGCCCTGGCGCACCAGCCTCGAGTCGAAGAACGACTGGGTCAGGGCCAGGACGAGCGAGCCGTAGACGTCGTGCTGCACCTGCTCGTAGGCCTGGTTGCCGACGCGCACCGGGCCCATTCCGCGGTAGCCGTCGAGGGATTCCGCGACCCGCTCGGTCAGCCCGGTCTCGCCGCTCAGGCCGTAGAGAGGCTGCAGCCCGACCTCGCCGGCCTGCGCGACGACGTTGTCGATGTAGTGCAGGAAGGACTCCATGGTGCGCGTCGTGCCGAGGCGGTTGAGCGCGCGGATGACGAAGTAGGCGTCGCGCAGCCAGCAGTAGCGGTAGTCCCAGTTCCGGCCGCTGGAGGGCGCCTCCGGGATCGACGTCGTGAGCGCGGCGAGGACCGCGCCGGTGTCCTCGTAGGTGCACAGCTTCAGCGTGATCGCCGCCCGGATCACCGGCTCCTGCCACTCGAAGGGCACCGCGAGCCCGCGCACCCACTCCTGCCAGTAACCGAGCGTGTCCTCCAGGAACTGGCGCCCCGTGCGCGCCACCGACTGCTCCAGCGGCTCGTCCGGGCCGAGCAGCATCGTTACGCCGCGATCGAGGACGAATGCGCGCTCCTCGACGATCGCCTGCACCGAGGCGTCCGTGGTTACGCGCCAGGTGTAGCCGCCGCCGCTGAAGCGCAGGTGGCTGCTGCCCCAGCTCCGCTCCGGCGCCGCCCTGCCGTAGTCGCGGCGGGGATCGAGGCGCAGGCGCACCACCGGGCGCCCGGACAGCGGTTCCACGATCCGCACCAGCGACACGGGCCGGAAGAAGCGCCCACGCGCGCTGAAGCGCGGGCAGAAGTCGGTCACGCGGATGGAGCCGCCGCTGCCGTCCATGATTACGGTCTCCAGGACGGCGCTGTGCCCGACGTAGCGTTGCCGGGATTCGCGGGCGCCCTGCAGTTCGATGGCGAACTCGCCCGCCCCGGCCGCCGCCTCGCCACCGAGCAGCGCCCCGAAGACCGGATCGCCGTCCGGCCGCGGCAGGCACATCCACACGACGCGCGCCATGCGATCCACCAGCGCCGCGACCTGGCAGTTGCCGACGACGGCCAGATCGAGCGTCGCGCTCACGGAGTTCCCTCCAGGGGCGCCATCAGCCAGCCGGAAAGCCAGTCGAGCACGTCCGCGACGCCGTCCAGCGACGCGCGCGCGGCCGTGTCCGACGCGGGCCCCACCCGCACCGACAGCCCGCCGTGGGCGTTCACCGCCCGGAAGCCGTCCTCGTCCGTGGCGTCGTCGCCGACGAACACCGGGATGCGGCCGGCAAACGGCGGCTCGGCCATGAAGTCGCCGATCGCGCGGGCCTTGCTGGCGCCGGCCGGCTTGAGTTCGAGGACGCACTTGCCTTGCTGGAGCTGGAAGTCGGGCGCGAGCCGGGAGACCAGCGCGGCCACGGTGCGCCGGGCCGCCGCCTCGGCCTGCGGCGCCAGCCGGTAGTGCAGCGCGAGCGCCGCACCCTTGTCCTCGAGCAGGGTCCCGGGATGGTCACGGCAGAAGTCCGACAGGGCCGCTCGCGCGCCGTCCAGCGCGCCGTTCACGCGCAGCCGATGCATCCGCCCGCCGGCATCGCGCCGCTCCGCGCCGTGCAGGCCCGCGCAGGGCAGCCGCAGCGGCGCGAGCAGGCCGTCGAGGTCGCGGATGGAGCGGCCGCTCACGAGCGCCAGCGCGCCGCCGCGGGCAGCGAGTCGCGCCAGGAGGTCCACGACCCGTGCCGGGACGGAGACGCGATCCGGGGCCTCCGCAATGTCGAGGAGCGTGCCGTCGACGTCGAGAAAGAGCGCGGGGGCCCCGCCCACCTGATGGGTCGGGCGAGGAAGCATCCCCGGACCCTAGACCATCGGGCTCTCCCTGTCGACCCTGTGGCGGGCTTCAGCCCCGGAGCAGCTCGCCACGCGCCTCGTGGAAATGCCTGCGGCACAGCGGCAGGTAGCGCTCGTTGCCGCCGATCTCGACCTGCGCGCCCTCGCGCTCCACAAGCCCTTCCGGCGTGACGCGCACCACCATCGTGGCCTTGCGGCCGCAGTGGCAGATGGTCTTGAGCTCCACCAGCTCGTCGGCGATCGCCAGCAGGCTCGCGCTGCCGGCGAACAACCCGCCGCGGAAGTCGGTGCGCAGGCCATAGCACAGCACCGGTATGCCCAGCTCGTCCACGACGGCGGCGAGCTGGCGCACGTGCGCGGGCTCGAGGAATTGCGCTTCGTCCACGAGCACGCAGCTCACGCGCCGCGACGAGTGCTCGCGCTCGACATCTGCGAGGAGGTCCACGCCCGGCCCGAAGTGGCGCGCCTCGCCGGAGAGCCCGATGCGGGAGTGCACCAGCCCGCCGCCGCGGTCGTCCACCGCGGCGGTGTAGATCAGCGTGTGCATGCCGCGCTCGCGGTAGTTGTGGCTGGACTGCAGCAGGGCCGTGGACTTGCCCGCGTTCATGGTCGAGTAATAGAAATACAGCTTGGCCACCGCCCTGCCCTCAGGGACCGACCAGCGCCACGACGGCCCCGCTCATGCAGGTGCCGAGCGTCGCGGCGAGCAGCGCGCGCGGCGCCAGCTCGGCGAGCTCCAGCTTGCGCTCGCCGCACATCGCGCCGATGCCGCCGATCAGGATACCCATGCTGCCCAGGTTCGCGAATCCACAGAGCGCGTAGATGGTGATGAGCTCGGAGCGCGGCGACA
>JALORP010000100.1 GCA_025458865.1 Steroidobacteraceae bacterium
GTGCCGCCCCCGCCCACCACGACGCGGATGTGGCCCGCGCCGCGCTCGCGCAGCATGTCCACCATGTAGCGGAAGTACTCGTTGTGACCGCCCTGGTAGGAGCTGACGGCGATGCCGTCGGCATCCTCCTGGATCGCGGCGCCGACGATTTCCGCGACGCTGCGGTTGTGACCGAGATGTACCACCTCGGCGCCGTGGGCCTGCAGGAGCCGGCGAATGATGTTGATCGCGGCGTCGTGGCCGTCGAAGAGCGAGGCCGCACTCACGAAGCGCAGCGGCGCCTCCGTGCCCTCTGCATGGGGAACCTGCCGCACCGGACTGCTGCCCGCCCTGCCGTCACTCATGACCCACTCACCTGCCGCACCCGACCGGCCCCGGCGGGCCGGCATCCTCGGGCCTGAGCCCGCGACCATACCGCAGCCCCGCCGCAGCGGCCACGAATTCCGGGACTGCGACGCCGGGCCCGCCGCAACGCCGTCCGTCGGTTGCATGGCCTGACTGCGCGGCGCCCCTCGGCGGCGCCCTTTGCGAGGGCGCGGACCCTTCAGCGCGGCCGCCGATTGTATTGCGCCGCAAAATGGCCGCGGCATAGACTGCCTGTTCCCGCCGGGGCAGCGCCCCGCTGTACCCACGCATTGAGGGTCCGAAATGACTGAACAGGTCGTGATTCTGGCCGCCCGGCGCTCGCCGATCGGCGCCTTCCAGGGAGTCCTGACGCCGGTCACGGCGCCCGAACTCGGGGCCGCTGCGGCACAGGCTGCGCTCGCGGACGCGGCCGTCCCCGGTGACGCGGTCGATGAGGTCGTGTTCGGTTGCGTCCTGCCGGCCGGGCTCGGCCAGGCGCCGGCCCGCCAGGTCGCGCTCGCGGCGGGCGTCGACACCCGGGCACCCGCGACCACCGTCAACAAGATGTGCGGCTCAGGCATGAAGGCCGTGATGTCTGCCGCCGATCAGCTGCGCGTCGGCGATGCCTCGATATCGCTGGCTGGCGGCATCGAGTCCATGACCAACGCTCCCTACCTGCTGCTCGAGGCACGTTCGGGCTACCGCATGGGCCATTCCGAGCTCATCGACCACATGTTCCACGACGGCCTGCAGAGTCCCTGGGACGGGCAGGCGATGGGGCACTTCGCCGAGATCACCGCCGAGAAGTACGGGTTCGGCCGCGAGGCCCAGGACGCGTTCGCGGCGGAGTCGGTGCGCCGCGCTCAGCTCGCTGTCCGTGAGGGGGGCTTCAAGGCCGAGATCGCGCCCGTCACGGTCAAGACCCGCAAGGGCGAGCAGCTCGTGGACCAGGACGAGACGCCCTTCACGCTCGACCTGGAGAAGATCCCCACGCTCAAGCCAGCCTTCAAGCGCGACGGGACCGTGACTGCGGCTTCTTCCTCCTCGATCTCCGACGGCGCAGCGGCGCTCGTGCTGGCGAGCGGCTCGGCGGCCCGGGCGCGCGGAGCGAAGCCGCTCGCACGCATCGTGGCCTACGCGAGTCACGCGCAGTCACCGGAGTGGTTCACGACGGCGCCGGCACCGGCCATCCGCAAGGCGCTCGACCGCGCCGGCTGGAAGACCAGTGACGTCGACCTCTACGAAATCAACGAGGCGTTCGCGATCGTCACCATGGCAGCCGTCGAGGACCTCGGCCTCGACATGGCGCGCGTCAACGTGAACGGCGGCGCCTGCGCCCTCGGGCACCCGATCGGCGCGACCGGTGCACGCCTGCTCGTGACCCTGCTGCACGCACTGCGCGCCCGCGGCCTGCGACGCGGCGTCGCCTCCCAGTGCATCGGCGGCGGCGAAGCCGCAGCCGTTGCAGTCGAACTGCTCGACTGACCGCCATCCCGGACCCGGAGCCAGCATGGAACTGAAGGACAAGGTCGTCGCCGTCACCGGCGGCGCCCGCGGCATCGGCAAGTCGATCGCGACGGCCTTCGCGGGTCGCGGCGCACGCGTCGCCCTGCTCGACCTCCTGCCCGCCGATCTCGAGGCGGCACGCGCGGATCTGGCTGCGGCCGGCGCGAAGGTACGCGCCTACTGCACCAACGTCGCCCGGGAGGAGCAGGTCACCGCGGCGCTCGACGGTGTGATCGCGGACTTCGGCCGTCTCGACGTCATGATCAACAACGCCGGCATCATCAAGGATGCGCTGCTGGTCAAGGTCAAGGACGGCGCGGTGGTGGGCAAGATGTCGCTCGAGCAGTGGCAGGCCGTCATCGACGTCAACCTCACCGGCGTGTTCCTGTGTGGACGCGAGGCCGCCGAGCGCATGATCCGGCTGGGCCACGGCGGCGTGATCGTCAACATCGCGAGCATTTCCAAGGCTGGCAACGCGGGCCAGAGCAACTACTCGGCCGCCAAGGCCGGTGTTACCGCGATGGCCGTGGTCTGGGCGCGCGAGCTCGCGCGCCACGGGATCCGCGCCGCGTCCATCGCGCCGGGCTTCACTCGCACCGACCTGCTCGCGGGCATGCCGCCCGAGATGCTCGAGAAGATGACGGCTCCCGTGCCGCTCAAGCGGCTCGGGCTGCCCGAGGAGGTCGCGCACGCGGCCGTGTTCATCGCCGAGAACGACTACTTCACCGGCCGCAGCATCGACCTCGATGGCGGCCTGAGGCTCTGACCATGCACATCCAGGACACGCGCGCGATCATCACCGGCGGCGCCTCAGGGCTCGGCCAGGCCGTCGCGGAGACCCTCGTCGCGGCCGGTGGCCGCGTCGCGCTCCTCGACGTCAATTCAACAGCGGGGCGTGCGCTCGCCGCCGGGCTCGGCGAACGCTCGACATTCATCGACACCGACGTCACCTCGGAGGCTGCGGTCAACGCCGCGGTCGAGGCTGCGGCGCAGACGATGGGCGGGCTCAACCTCGCGGTGAACTGCGCCGGGGTCGGCTGGCCGAAGCGCATGGTCGGCAAGGACGGTCCGATGCCGGGCGAGTTCTTCCGCAAGGTGATCGAGATCAACCTCATCGGCACGCTGCTCGTGTGCAAGGCGGCGGCAGCGGCGATGCAGAAGAACGCGCCGAATGCCGACGGCGAGCGCGGCGCGATCGTCATGACGGCCTCGGTGGCCGCTTTCGACGGCCAGATCGGCCAGGTTGCCTACGCGGCCTCCAAAGGCGGCGTCGTCGGCATGACGCTGCCCATGGCGCGCGAGCTCGCGGCCTTCGGCATCCGCGTCGTGACCATCGCGCCGGGACTGTTTCTGACGCCGATGATGGCGGCGCTGCCGGCGGAGGCCCAGGAGTCGCTCGGCAAGCAGGTGCCCTTTCCGCCCCGGCTGGGGCGCCCCACGGAGTACGCC
>JALORP010000005.1 GCA_025458865.1 Steroidobacteraceae bacterium
TCGTGCACGGCGTCGTCGATGAAGCCGCAGGTGTTGACGACCACGAGGTCGGCGGCGTCGTAGCTGGGCACGACGTCGTAACCCTCGGCCCGCAGCTGGGTGAGGATGCGCTCGGAGTCGACGAGGGCCTTGGGGCAGCCGAGGCTGACGAAGCCGACCTTGGGGTTCGCGCGGGACATGGGTGGGAGCTGGCGGAAACGGGCCGCTATGGTACCGGAAGCGGGCCCGGCCCCGCGTCGTGGGGCATTGCAGGCGGGCCGGGCCGAGACGGCCATTGCGGCAGGGTCTCGCGATCGCCGTCGCCCCTGAGCACGGCGGCCCGGGTGCGCTAGAATCCCGCCATGCCGACCTATGACTACCTCTGCGAGGCGAACGGCCGCGTGATCGAGGTCTCGCACAGGATGAGCGAGTCGCTCTCGACCTGGGGCGAGGTTTGCGCCCGCGCCGGCATCGACGCCGCGGGCACGTCCGCGAAGACGCCGGTGCGGCGCCTGATCAGCGGCGGGGCCGTGGTCTCAAGCGGAAACCTCGGCAGCACGGAGCGGCCCTGCGACTACGGCACGCCCTGCGGCAGCTGCGCCTGCAGCCCGGAGTAGGTCCCTGAGCGATTCCGCCACCCCCCGCCCGGCGCAGGTGCATTTCACCAAGATGCACGGGCTGGGCAACGACTTCATCGTCTTCGACGCCCCGCCCGGCGGCGCGCCTGACGCGGCCACGCTGCGCCGCCTGGCGGACCGCCACACCGGCATCGGCTTCGACCAGGCGCTGATGCTCGAGCCGCCGCACCGCGAGGGCACGGCGGTTTATTACCGTATCTTCAATGCCGACGGCGACGAGGTCGAGCAGTGCGGCAACGGCGCGCGCTGCATCGCCCGCTTCGTCAACGCCCGACTGCGTCACGGTCCCGGGATCCTCGTGATGGACAGCCCGGGCGGGCTGGTGCGCGCCAGGGTGCGCGAGGACGGGCAGGTGTCGGTCGCCATGGGCGTGCCGAACTTCGACCCCGCCGCCCTGCCCTTCGAGGCGAGCGGCGAGGCGAGCGTCTACCCGCTCACGGTCGGCGAGACCATCGTGGACATCGGCGCGGTGTCCATCGGCAACCCGCACGCGGTGATCCGCGTGCCCTCCGTGGCCGATGCCCCGGTGGACCGCCTTGGCCCGGCCATCGAGCACCACCCGCGGTTTCCCCGGCGCACCAACGTCGGGTTCATGGAGGTGGTCGCGCGTGACCACGTCCGCCTGCGCGTGCACGAGCGCGGCGCGGGCGAGACGCGCGCCTGCGGCACGGGCGCCTGCGGTGCCGTTGCGGTGGGCCGGCGTCACGGCCTGCTCGACGAGACGGTGCAGGTGGACCTCCCGGGCGGGCGGCTCACGGTACAGTGGAAGGGCCCGAGCGAAGCCATCTGGCTCACGGGCCCGGCCGAAACAGCCTTTGAAGGAACGGTGAACCTATGACCAAGCCCGCAACCCAGGGCGCCGGCATCGCGGCCCTCAACGACGCCACGGTGGCGGAATACCTCGAGGCGGTGCCGGACTTCTTCGAGAAGCACCCGCAGCTCGTCCAGCGGCTGCGCCTCGCCGACACGCGCGGCAGCGGCACGGTCTCGCTGATCGAGCGGCAGGTGGAGCTGCTGCGCGATCGAAACCGAAAGCTGGAGCAGCGCCTCGTCGAGTTCGTGGAGAACGGCCGCGCGAACGACGAGCTGGCCGAGAAGATCCACCGCCTGTGCGTGCGGCTCGTGCATGCGCGCGGGCTGGCGAAGGTGGCGGACGCGCTCGAGGCATCGCTGCGCGAGGACTTCGACGTGCAGCGCTCCGTGCTGGTGCTGTTCCGCAAGGACGAGTCGCTGGCCGCGGCCGACTCCGCCTTCGTGCGCATCGCGGAGCGCGACTCGGCGCCGGTGCGCGGCTTCGAGGCGCTTTTCACCTCCGGCAAGCCGCGCTGCGGGCAGGTGCGCGACTCGCAGCGCGAGTGGCTGTTCGGCGACGGCGCCGTCGCCGTGGCCTCCGTGGCGCTCGTTCCCATCGGCCCGGGCGGCAGCCACGGCCTGATGGCCCTCGGCGCGAGCGACGTGCATCGCTTCAACCCGACCATGAGCACGGATTTCCTCGCGCGGATCGGCGAACTCATCGCCGCGGCGCTCTCGGCGGGGTGATGGACGCCGCGGCGGCGGCCTGGGTCGAGCGCTACCTCGCCCACCTGCGCGCCGAGCGCCGGCTCTCGCCGCATGGCCGCGCCTCGACAGCCACCACGTGCGCAGCTTCGCGGCGAGCCAGCATCGCGGCGGCCTGTCGCCGAAGAGCATCCAGCGCCAGCTCTCGGCGCTTCGCGGTTTTTTCGCGTTCCTCATCCGCGAAGGCGTGCTGGGCGCGAACCCCGCCGCCGAGATCCGCGCGCCGAAGGCCGCGAAGCGCCTGCCGGAGACGATCGACGCGGACCAGATGGCGCGCCTGCTTGCGCCGCCGGTTGACGAGCCGCTGGCCCGCCGCGACCACGCGATGATGGAGCTCTTCTACAGCTCGGGCCTTCGCCTCGCCGAGCTGGTGGGGCTCGACCTGATGGACCTCGACCTGGAGGACCGCACCGTGCGCGTGCTCGGCAAGGGCGCGAAGACCCGGATCGTGCCCGTCGGGCGCCACGCCATCGCGGCGCTGCGGAAGTGGCTGTCCGATCGCGCCGGCATCGCAAGGCCCGGGGAGACGGCGGTGTTCGTGGGCGCCACCGGCCGGCGCCTCGGCGCGCGCGCCATCCAGCTTCGCCTCGCCGAGGCAGCGCGCCGGCAGGGGCTCAACCTGCGGGTCCACCCGCACCTGTTCCGCCACTCCTTCGCCACCCACCTGCTGGAGTCGTCCGGCGACCTGCGCGGGGTGCAGGAACTTCTCGGCCACGCGGACATCAGTACCACGCAGGTGTACACGCACCTTGACTTCCAGCACCTGGCCCGCATCTACGACCAGGCGCATCCCCGCGCCCGCCGGCGCAAGCAGGACTGACATGGCCGACGCGAAGTTCGACCCCCACTCCACCACCATCCTCTCCGTCCGCCGCGGCGGCACCGTCGCCATGGGTGGCGACGGTCAGGTCTCGCTCGGCCAGACCATCATGAAGGGCAACGCCCGCAAGGTGCGCCGGCTCTACAACGGCCGAGTTCTGGCGGGCTTCGCCGGCGGCACGGCCGACGCCTTCACGCTGTTCGAGCGCTTCGAGGGCAAGCTCGAGAAGTACGGCAACCTCAGCCGTGCGGCCGTGGAGCTGGCCAAGGACTGGCGCACCGACCGCGCGCTGCGCCGGCTCGAGGCGCTCCTGTGCGTCGCGGATGCCCAGGCCTCGCTCATCATTTCGGGCAACGGCGACGTCATCGAGCCCGAGCACGACATCATGGCGATCGGCTCGGGTGGGCTTTTCGCGCAGGCCGCCGCGCGCGCGCTGCTCGAGAACACGGACCTTCCGGCGCGCGAGATCGTCGAGAGGGCGATGGCCATCGCCGCCGACACCTGCGTGTACACCAACCACAACATCATCGTGGACGAGCTGCCGACGGCCTGAGCGGCCGCGCGTCCGCCCCTGGATTCCCGCATGTCCACCATGACTCCCCGCGAGATCGTCGAGGAACTCGACAAGCACATCGTCGGCCAGGCGGCCGCCAAGCGCGCCGTCGCAGTCGCGCTCCGCAACCGCTGGCGCCGCATGCAGGTCGCCGAGCCGCTCCGGCAGGAGATCACCCCGAAGAACATCCTGATGATCGGCCCGACGGGTGTCGGCAAGACCGAGATCGCGCGACGCCTCGCGCGGCTGGCGCGCGCGCCGTTCATCAAGGTCGAGGCGACCAAGTTCACCGAGGTCGGCTACGTCGGACGCGAGGTGGACTCGATCGTGAAGGACCTCGTCGACGTAGCGGTGAAACTCACCCGCGAGGCGGAGATGGCGAAGGTGCGCCACCGGGCCGAGGACGCCGCCGAGGATCGCATCCTCGACGCGCTCCTGCCGCGGCCGCAGCCGGTCGGCTTCCAGCCGGCCGAGCCGCCACGGGACGTGGAGACGCGGCAGAAATTCCGCAAGATGCTGCGCGAGGGCGCGCTCGACGACCGCGACATCGAGGTCGAGGTCCGCGCGCTGCCGGGCTCCATGGAAATCATGGGCCCGCCCGGCATGGAGGAGATGACCCAGCAGCTGCAGCAGATGTTCCAGAACATCGGCGGCGGGCGCACGCGCCCGCGCAAGATGAAGATCCGCGAGGCCCGCAAGGCGCTGGCCGACGAGGAGGCCGCGCGAATGGTCAACGAGGAGGAGCTGCGCGCGCGGGCGGTGGCGAACGCCGAGCAGAACGGCATCGTCTTCCTGGACGAGGTCGACAAGATCTGCCGCCGCGGCGAGACCGTGGGCGCGGACGTGTCGCGCGAGGGCGTGCAGCGCGACCTGCTGCCGCTCGTCGAGGGCTGCACCGTCAACACCAAGTACGGCATGGTGAAGACGGACCACATCCTGTTCATCGCCTCCGGGGCCTTCCACATGTCGAAGCCCTCGGACCTGATCCCCGAGTTGCAGGGGCGCTTCCCCATCCGGGTGGAGCTCGGCTCGCTGGGCGTAGGGGATTTCGAGCGCATCCTCGCCGAGCCGGACGCCTCGCTCACCGCCCAGTACGCCGCGCTGCTGGCGACCGAGGGCGTCACCGTGGAATACACGCAGGGTGGCATCCGGCGCCTCGCCGAGATCGCCTTCGCAGTGAACGAGCGCACCGAAAACATCGGCGCGCGCCGCCTGCACACCGTGATGGAGCGCCTGCTGGAGCCGGTGTCCTTCGAGGCCGCCGACAAGGGCGGCACCACGGTCACCGTCGACGAGGGCTTCGTGGACCGCAACCTCGGCGAGCTGGTGAAGGACGAGGACCTGTCCCGCTACATCCTCTAGGCCACGGCGTTCGCGGCGCGCAGCGCGGCGATGTCGCCAGGCTCGAGGCCGAGCGTGGCGAGAACCTCGTTGGTGTGCTCGCCGATCCTCGCGAGTTGGCCGCCCTGGGTCGGCCGGCGCGCATCCATCTCGAGCGGCAGGATCGGCAGCTTCGTCTCCTTGCCATTCGCAAGGGTCACCGGACCCAGGCCGCCGCTCGCCGCGAGGTGCGGGTCGTCGAACATCTCCTCGGGCTTGCCGATGGGCGCGAACGGCAGGCCGGTCTTCTCCAGCCTCGCGACGAGCTCCGCCTTGCTGAATCCCCTGAAGAGCTCACGAACCTCAGGCAGCAGCTTCTCGCGCGCCAGCACGCGCTGCGAGTTGGTCTTGTACTTCGGGTCGGCGCCGAGCTCCGCCAGGTCGAAGGCCTTGCAGAACTTCTCCCATAGCCCGTCCGACACCACGCCGACGAACACCTGCTCGCCGTCCTTAGTCTCGAAGACGTCGTAGATCGCCCAGGCGGAGATGCGCACGGGCATGGGCTGCGCGGCCTTGCCGGTCACCGCCATCTGCGCCATGTGCTGGCCGACCAGGTACACCACCGTTTCGAACAGCGAGCTCGCCACCTTCTGGCCCTTTCCGGTGCGGTGGCGCTCCTCGAGCGCCGCGAGGATGCCGATCGCGCCGAACATGCCGCCGGTGACATCCACGACCGACGTGCCCGCGCGCAGCGGCCGGCCCGGCGGGCCCGTCATGTAGGCGAGCCCGCCCATCATCTGCACCACCTCGTCGAGCGCCGTGCGGTGCTCGTACGGCCCGCTCAGGAAGCCCTTCTCAGAGCAGTAGATGAGCCGCGGGTTCAGCGGCGCGAGGTCCTCGTAACCGAGGCCGAGCTTCTGCATCGCGCCCGTGCGGAAGTTCTCGACCACGACGTCCGCGCTCGATGCCAGCCGGCGCGCGATCTCGAGCCCGCGCGGGTGCTTCAGGTCGAGACACAGGCTCTTCTTGTTCCGGTTGTACATGGGGAAGTAGCCGGCGCCGGAGCCGAGCAGCTCGCGGGTCGCGTCGCCGCCGATCGGCTCGACCTTGATGACCTCGGCGCCGAGCTCGACGAGGATGGCGCCGACGGCCGGCCCCATCACCATGTGCGTGAACTCGACGACGCGGATGCCGGCGAGCGGCAGGGGCTTGCTCGTGTCCGTCATGCGAAGTTCGCCTCCCGCGTGGCCGGCACGAAGCCGAGCGGCAGCCCGGCCTCGGGGGTGAACCCGTACAGCGCCTCGCCGGGCAGCGCCTCCGCGAGGATGCGCCGAACCTCGATCAGTCTCGGCAGGTCGATGCCGGTGCGAAGACCCATCGCCTCGAGCATGAACACGAGGTCCTCGGTCACGATGTTGCCGGAGGCACCGGGCGCGAATGGACAGCCGCCGAGACCGCCGAGCGAGCTGTCGAAGGTCGTGATGCCGACCTCGAGGCCGGCCATCACGTTGGCGAGGCCGAGCCCGCGCGTGTTGTGCAGGTGCAGGCCGGACAGCGCGTGCTCACCCACCTCCGCGCGCACGCGGCGCACGAGGCCCTTCACCTGCGCGGGGTTGGCGTAACCGGTCGTATCGGACAGGCCCACCTCGTCGCAGCCTGCCGCCATCAGCTGCCCGGCGAGCTGCACCACCTTGTCGGCCGGCACGTCGCCCTCGAGCGTGCAGCCGAAGGCCGTGGAGAGGCCGCCCTCGAACCTCGGCCGGCGATCGGCCGGCAGGCCCTCGATTAGCGAGACGATGCCGCGCACCTCCTCGAGCACCTGCGCGTGCGTGCGCCGCAGGTTCTTGAGGCTGTGGGCTTCGGAGGCCGACAGCGGCAGCGTGATCTTGTGAGCGCCCGCGGCGACGGCCGCCTCGGCGCCTTTCAGGTTCGGCACCAGTGCCGCGACCGTGAGCCCGGGAATCGTTCGCGCGAAGGCCACGACCTCGGCGGTGTCGGCGAGCTGGGGAAGGATCTTCGCCGGCACGAAACTGCCGACCTCGATCTCGGTCACGCCGGCCGCGGCCTCGGCGGCGATCCAGGCCTTCTTGGCTTCGAGGGGCATGATGCTCCGGACGCTCTGCAGGCCGTCGCGCGGGCCGACCTCGCTGATGAGGATGTCGATGCTCATGTCGGTTCCCCTTCAGAGATAGATCCACGGCCGCTCGGCGCGGTCGCGGGCGTGGAAGTCCTCGATCGCCGCGCGCTGCTTCAGCGTGAGGTCGATGCCGTCGAGGCCCTCCAGCAGCATCTCGCGCGCCTCGGCCTCGATGGGAAGATCGTAGGACTGCCCGTCCGGCGCGCCGACCTTCCTGGCCACGAGGTCCACGGTCAGCGGCGTCGCGGCCGGGTCGCGCTCGACCGCGGCGGCGAGCAATGCAATGGCCTGCGCGGGCAGCTTCACCGGCACGATGCCGTTCCTCACGCAGTTGCCGTAGAAGATCGGCGAGAAGGAGGGTGCGATCACCGCGCGGAAGCCGTACTCGGCGAGCGCCCACACGGCGTGCTCCCGGCTCGAGCCGCAGCCGAAGTTCTCGCCGCCGAGCAGGATGCGTGCGCCGGCGTAGCCGGGCCGATTCAGCACGAACTCCGGGTTTGGCTCGCGCCCGCCGATCTCGATGTAGCGCCAGCCCGCGAACAGGCCCTCGGCGAGGCCGGTCTTGGACACCGCCTTCATTTCCCGCGAGGGAATGATGGCGTCGGTGTCCACGTTGGCGCGGACGAGCGGCGCGGCGACGGCGGTCAGCGTGGTGAATTTCCTCATCGGCTCAGCCCATGAGCTCGCGCACGTCGGCGATGCGTCCGGCCACCGCGCTCGCGGCGACCGTCTCCGGGCTCGCGAGGTGCGTGCGCGTCTCCGGGCCCTGCCGGCTCTCGAAGTTGCGGTTGGTCGAGGAAATCACGCGCTCGCGCCGGCCGAAACTCTCGCCGCCGGCAAAGAAGCACATGGAACAGCCCGACTCCCGCCACTCGAAGCCGGCGCGGCGGAACACCGCATCCAGCCCCTCGGCCTCCGCCTGGCGCTTCACGCTCATGGACCCCGGCACGCAGATCGCCTTCACGCCGGCCGCTACCTCGCGCCCGTCGAGGATCGCCGCGGCGCGGCGCAGGTCCGAGATCCGGCTGTTGGTGCAGGAGCCGATGAAGGCCGCATCGATCGGCAGCCCCATGAGCGGCTGGCCCGATTCGAGGCCCATGTAGGCGAGCGCGCGCTCGAAGGCCTCGCGCGTCGTGCCGCTCGCCTCGAGCGTCGGCACCGCCGCGGTGACCGGGGCGGCATGCTGGGGGCTCGTCCCCCAGGTCACCATCGGCGCGAACTCGTCCACCTCGAGCACGAGCTCGCGGTCGAAGACCGCCTCTTCATCGCCCGCAAGGCCCCGCCAGCTGTCGAGCGCGGCCTCCCAGTCCGCGCCTCTCGGCGCGAAGCGGCGTCCCTCGAGGTAGGTAAAGGTCTTATCGTCGGGCGCGATCAGGCCCGCGACCGCCGAAAACTCGGTTGCCATGTTGCACAGCGTGAGGCGCGCCTCGATCTCGAGCGCGCGCACGGCGCTGCCGGCGAACTCCACCGCGTAGCCGTTGCCGCCGGCCGAGCCGTGCCGGCCGATCAGCGCCAGCGCAAGATCCTTGGCCGTGACGCCCCTGCCGAGCCGCCCCTCGAAGCGCACCCGCATCGTCTTTGGCCGGTTCACGCGCAGCGTGCCGGTGGCGAGCGCGTGCTCGGCCTCGGTGGAGCCGATGCCCCAGGCGAAGGCGCCCATCGCGCCCTGCGTGCAGGTGTGGCTGTCCGGGCACACGACAGTGGCGCCGGGCAGCACGATGCCGAGCTCGGGCGAGATCACGTGCACGATCCCCTGGTCGGCGTCGCGCACGTCGAAGAGGTGAATGCCCGCGGCGCGGGCCGCCTCGCGGGTCTCGGTGATGAAGGCGCGCCCGCCGGGCATGCGGGTGTCGTCGCCGCGGCCGGGGAGGGTGTCCACGATGTGATCCATGGTGCAGAACACCCGCCGGGGGTGCAGCACGCCGCGGCCGGCGGCCGCGAGGCTCTTGAGGGCGATCGAGCCGGTGCGCTCGTGCAGGAAGATGCGGTCGATGGCCACCAGCGCCGCGCCGCCCGGCAGCTCGCGCACCACGTGCTGCGCCCAGATCTTGTCGAAGAGGCTCGCCGGCGCGGGGCGTGCTTCGCCGCCGGCACGGGCCTCGGCGGCCGTCGCCATCTGCATCCTCGGGAGGTCGGGGACCCCTGATATCCTAACCGGTACCACCCCCGGATGGACCCTCGCCATGACCCAGGCGCCCGGCGCCCCCACGGAAATCCGCCTCCGCCGCAAGTCGCGCGTGCTCGAGGTGAGCTTCACCGACGGCTCGCGGTTCGAGCTGCCGTTCGAGTACCTGCGCGTCTACTCGCCCTCGGCCGAGGTGCGCGGCCACGGGGGCGGCGAGGGCAGGCTGGAGCTGGCCAAGGAGAGCGTGCTGGTCACGGCCGTGGAGCCGGTCGGCAACTATGCCGTGCGGCTCGTGTTCGACGACGGGCACGGCACGGGGCTTTACAGCTGGGCGTTCCTGCACGAGCTCGGCTCGCAGTACGACGCGAAGTGGGCTCGCTATCTCGAGCGCTGCGAGCGGCTCGGGTACGAGCGCCGGCCGGTCCCGTCCAGCTCGCCGGCCCGATGAGCGGCGAGGCGCCGCGCAACCTCGACGACGACGTCCGGAAGCCCGATTCGGTGCTGCTGCGCGGCCTGTTCGCCGTTCTCGGCGGGCTGTTCGTGGCGCTCGCGGTGGCCGGCCTGTTCCTGCCGGTCGTGCCGACCGTTCCCCTGCTCCTGGTCGCCGCCGCCTGCTTCGCGCGCTCCTCGCGGCGCATCTACCGCTGGCTGATGGAACACCAGCGCTACGGGCCCCACATCCGCGAGTGGCGCCACCATCGAAGTATTCCCTATCGCGCCAAGCGCCCCGCCCTGCTGCTGATGGCCGTGAGTTTCGGCGTGTCACTCTATTTCCTGCCCAACTGGCCAGCACGCGTCTTCATGGCCCTGCTCGGCGTCGCGCTCGGCCTGTGGCTGTGGCGCCTGCCCTCGCGCGACGACCCGCGCCACCCGGGGAGTACAATTGAGAATCTACCCAGGAGCCCCGGATGACCGCCCCCGCCGACAACCCGCCGCCCAAGGTCGACTTCGGCTACGAACAGGTCGCCGCCCAGGAGAAGGCCGGCCGCGTCCGAGGCGTCTTCGACTCGGTCGCCTCGAAGTACGACCTGATGAACGACCTGATGTCGGGCGGGATGCACCGCCTGTGGAAGCGCTTCACGCTGGGCCAGACGGGCTTGAGGCCCGGTCAGCGCGCGCTCGACGTCGCCGGCGGCACGGGCGACCTGGCGCTGGGCATGGCGCGCCAGGTCGGCCCTACCGGCAAGGTGATCCTCTCGGACATCAACTGGGAGATGCTCTCGCGCGGCCGCGACCGGCTGCTGGACGAAGGCCTCGCCGCGAGCATATCGGCCGTGCAGGCGAACGCCGAGCAGCTGCCCTTCGCGGACGCGAGCTTCGACTGCGTGACTATCGGCTTCGGCCTGAGGAACGTCACCGACAAGCCGAAGGCGCTCGCCTCCATGCGGCGGGTTCTGAAGCCCGGCGGACGCCTGCTGGTGCTCGAGTTCTCGCATCCCGTAGCGGGGCTCAAGCCGTTCTATGACCTGTACTCCTTCAACGTGTTGCCGGCGCTCGGCAAGCTCGTCGCCGGCGACGCGGCGAGCTACCGCTACCTCGCCGAATCCATCCGCATGTTCCCCGATCAGCCGACGCTCGCTGGGATGATGCGCGAGGCCGGTCTCGAGGACTGCCGCTGGCACAACCTCACCGGCGGCGTGGTCGCGCTGCACGTCGGCTGCGCGTACTGACCGTGGCCAGCGACCCGCTGCTCGAACCGCTGGCGGCGCTCCTGAACCGCAACCTCGCGGCGTCCGGCACCGCACGCAGCATCGCGGAGGGCCTCGAGGGCCGCTCGTTCGAGGTCCGCGTCACCGCCGCGCCGCTTCGAATCCGCTTCACGGCGGCCGGCGGGCGCATCGCC
The DNA here is from genome assembly GCA_025458865.1 of Steroidobacteraceae bacterium. Lineage (GTDB taxonomy): Bacteria > Pseudomonadota > Gammaproteobacteria > Steroidobacterales > Steroidobacteraceae > SG8-30. The sequence goes on from JALORP010000005.1 coordinate 10,973, forward strand.
GTGGCCCCCGGCGGCGAGGACGAGCCGACCGCCGCGATCGAAGGATCCCCGCTGACGCTCGCCACCCTGGCCGGCCCCGACGCGGGCGAGCGCATCCGCGCCGGTGGGCTGCGCGTCACGGGCGATGCCGAGACGGCGCAGTCCTTCCAGAAGCTCTTCGCGGCCGCGCGGCCGGACTTCGAGGAAGAGCTGTCCCGCGTCGTCGGCGACGCGCCGGCGCATCACCTCGCGCGGGCCGCCCGCGGCGCCCTCGCCTTCGGCCAGCGCACGCTCGACGCCTTCGCGCGCAACATGGCCGAATACCTCACGGAGGAAAGCCGCGATCTGCCGGCGAAGCCCGAGGTCGAGATGCTGCTCGAGGGCATAGACCGGCTGCGCGAGGATGTGGACCGTTTCGAGGCACGCCTCGCCCGGCTCGAGCGCGGGACGCGCGCTTGATCTCCCTTTCCGTCGCGCGGCGCCTGATCGGCATCCAGCGGGTGCTCGTGCGCCACGGGCTCGACGAGTACGTGCGCGCCACGCACCTGTACCGCCCAATCCGGTTCCTGTTCTACCTCTCGCCCTGGACCTGGTTCATGCGCAGCCAGGGCGCGAACCGTGCGGAGAAGCTCCGGCTCGCGCTCGAGGAGCTGGGACCCATCTTCATCAAGTTCGGGCAGGCGCTGTCCACCCGCCGCGACCTCCTGCCGCGCGACATCGCCGACGAGCTGGCGAAGCTGCAGGACCGCGTGCCGCCGTTCAGCGGCGCGGCCGCCCGTGTGCAGGTCGAGCGCGCCCTCGGCCGGCCGGTGGGCGAGCTGTTCGCGAGCTTCGACGAGAACCCGCTCGCCGCTGCCTCGATCGCGCAGGTGCACGCGGCGACGCTCGCCGACGGCCGCGAGGTCGTCGTCAAGGTGCTTCGCCCCGGCATGCGCGAGGCGATCGGCCGTGACCTCGAGGTGCTGTACGCGCTCGCGCGCCTCGCGAAGCGCTACTGGACCGAGTCGAGCCGGCTGCGCCCGCTGGAGGTCGTGTCCGAGTACGAGAAGACCATCACGGACGAGCTCGACCTGCTGCGCGAGGCCGGCAACGCCTCGCAGCTGCGGCGCAACTTCGCGGGCAGCCCGCTGCTGCACGTTCCCGAGGTGCACTGGGACCTGTGCCGGCGCGACGTCATGGTGATGGAGCGCATCCGCGGCGTGCCGATTTCGGACGTGGAGCGCCTGCGCGAGCTCGGCACGGACATCAAGAAGCTCTCCGAGAACGGCGTGACGATCTTCTTCACGCAGGTGTTCCGGCACAACTTCTTCCACGCCGACATGCATCCGGGCAACATCTTCGTGGACGTCGCGGACCCCGCGAATCCGAAGTACGCGGCCGTGGACTTCGGCATCGTCGCCTCGCTCGAGGAACGCGACCAGTACTACCTCGCCGCCAATTTCCTCGCCTTCTTCGACCGTGACTGGCGGCGCATCGCCGAGCTGCACCTGGAGAGCGGCTGGATTCCGCCGAATGCGCGCGTCGGCGAGCTGACGAGCGCGGTCCGCACCGTCTGCGAGCCAATCTTCAACAAGCCGCTCGGCGAGATCTCCTTCGGCATCGTGCTGCTCCGGCTGTTCGAGGTCGCGCGACGCTTCGAGATGCCCGTCCAACCGCAGCTCATCCTGCTGCAGAAGACGCTGCTCAACATCGAGGGCCTCGGCCGGCAGCTCTATCCAGAGCTGGACCTGTTCAAGACGGCGCGGCCCATCCTGCGGGACTGGATGGCCGAGCGCATCGGCCCGGAGGCCTTCGCGAAGGGCCTCAAGGACCACTGGCCGGACCTCGCCGAGGCGCTCAAGATGGCCCCGGTCGTGCTGCAACGCGCCGTGCGGCGCGCCTACGAGGACGACTTCCGGGTGCGCACGGAATCCGCCTCGGTGGAAGCGCTGCGCGAGGAGCTGCGGGACGGCCAGGCGCGGCGCAACGCGGTGCTGGCCGGCGGCGCATCCTTCCTGGGCGGCGTGCTGTGGCTGGCGCTTTCGACCGCGCCGGCCTGGGTCGGCTGGACGCTGCTGGGCGCGGGCGGCGCGCTCATGCTCTCCCGCCTCGCCGGCGGACGCGCCTAGACCGGATGCCGCGCCTGCAGCCGGCATCCCGGCTGCAGGCCGCACCGACGCCGTTCAGCGAGCCAGGATGCGGTCCCGGAGGAACAGGGCCACGGCCTCGGTCATGGCGTCGCGGTTCTCCTTGCGCGCGAAGCCGTGTCCCTCGTTGCGCGCCAGCATGAACCACGGCGCGGCGCCGTTGGCCCGCGCCGCCGCAACCAGCTGCTCGGCCTCGGAGGCCGGCACGCGCGGGTCGTTGGCGCCGTGGATGACGAAGAACGGGCGGTCGATCCTCGCGGCGCGGCGCAGCGGCGACAGCCGCTCCATCTCCGCACGCATCGCGGGGTCGCGCTCGTCGCCGTACTCGACGCGCCGCAGGTCGCGGCGATACTCCGCGGTGTTCTCGAGGAAGGTGATGAAGTCGGAGATGCCGACGATCGACACCCCGCCGGCGAGCTTCTCCGGGAACGTGGTCATCGCGGCGTTGACCATGTAGCCGCCGTAGGAACCGCCGTAGACGACGATGCGCGAGGCGTCGTACTCCGGGTTGGCCCGGATCCAGTCCACCAGCGCCTCGAGGTCGCGCACCGAATGCTCGCGCTTCATGCCGTTGTCGAGCGAGACGAAGGTCTTGCCGAAACCGCTCGAGCCGCGCACGTTCGGCCCGAACACCGCGAAGCCGAGCTCGTTCACCCAGTGCTGCCGGACCGGCGAGAACATCGGCCGGAACTGCGCCTCGGGTCCGCCGTGGATGTCGATGATCACCGGGTGCGGCCCGGGGCCGGCGGGCTTCTGCACGAAGGACGTGATCTCGAGACCGTCGAAACTCGGCAGCCGGACGAGGCCGGCGTCCACGAAGCGTGACTTGTCGAGTCCGCCGACCTCGGAGTCGGTCCACTGCTCGAGCCGGTTCGCCCTCAGGTCGTAGACGTAGACGTCCGCCGGCGACACCGCGCGGGTCAGCGTGAAGGCGAAGCGGCGGCCGTCCGGCGAGAAACGCCCGCCGCCTGTGACGCCGGTCGGCAGTCCCTCGATCGGGCGCACCCGGCCCCGGCGCGTGTCGAGCAGGTAGGCGCGGCTGATGCCGGCCTCGTTGACGAAGTAGACCAGCTGCCGGCCGTCCGGCGAGAGGTCGAAGTCGCTCACGTCCCAGTCGAGCCCGGGCGTGAGGAGGGCCTGCTCGCCGGACGCGAGGTCGAAGCGCACCAGGCGGCCGAACTCCGAGTCCTCGTCCGAAACGGCGTACAGCGTCTGGCCATCCGGCGCGAGGCGGGCCGCCCCATAGGCGATCGGGCCCTTGCCGGGATTGACCTGCGACAGGTCCCCGGTTTCCAGGTCGAGCAGGTGCAGCGTGCTCTCCGTGATGGAGACGTAGCGGGCGACCACGAGCCGCCGGCCGTCGCGCGACCAGTCCACGACGCCCCACGCGCCCTCCTCGTCCAGGACCACGCGCGCGTCGCCCAGGCGGCCGGCTTCCGCCACCCGCAGCTGGTAGCGGCTGGTGCCCTCGGGCGTATGCGCGTAGGCAAGGCGCCGCCCATCCGCCGACCAGAGGGCGCCGCGGTTCAGGCTCCGGCGCCCATCGGTCAGCCGCGTGGCCTGGCCGGTGGCGAGGTCGAGGTAGTAGAGCTGGTCGTACTCGTCGCCGCCCTGGTCCTTCTCGAACACCAGCCCGGCGCCGCCCGGCTGCGACGCGGCGTTGGCGACCGGCTCGCTGAAGAACGTCACCTGGCGGCGCATGCCGAGCGGCTGGTCCACGCGGTGCAGCTGGGCCGTTTCGCCGAAGCGGGTGGCGATGAGCAGCGAGCGGCCGTCCGGCATCCAGTCCGCGAACGAGGCGCCGCGGGCTTCCTGGTACTGGCGCAGCGATTCGCGCAGCTCCGCCGAGGCCTCCGGGATGTTCTCGAGCACGAGCGCGCCGCGCTCGATCCGCTCCTGGGCCTGCAACGGTGGCGTGGCGAGGAGGGCGCCTGACAGGACGACGACGACGGCGAAGTAACGGGTCATGGAGAGCCTGGCTCCGTTCACGGGGAAACGGCGCCGATGATACGAAAAACGGGGGCGCACCGCCGGTGCGCCCCCGCGAATCGTCGGGCCGGGAGGCTCAGGGCTGCAGTTCGGCTGTCACCGCCGCGCCGTTCATCCGCGGCACCACCGAGGAGGTCCTGGCGACCCGGCAGCACTCCTTCGCGATCCACAGCGTCGTCTTCTGACCGTCCTCGGGCGCCAGCAGCTCGACCTTCCAGGCGTCGAAGGAGCCGGCAGGCACGGTGACCGTCTCGCTGCCGGCCACGCTGAGCTGCATTACGCGGACCTTCTGCGACTGAACGTCGAAATTGCGGTAGGACGTGGTGTAGCCCTCGGCGAGCGGCAGCATGGCGACCACCTGCGGGGAGCCGGGGCCGTCGGCGAACAGCTCGCCGCCGAGTTCCACGTCGATCGGCTTGGGCTCGCCGCCCATCGCCATCTGGCCGACCGCACGGCCATCCTTCACCTCGTAGGAAATCGACACCGGGCCCTGCGCGAGGCTGCGCTTCCTGACCGTGAGCGTCGCGGCGTCGAGGACCACCGTGTCGGTCGCCTCGCCCATGGGCGAGCGCGAACGGTCGGTGATCGTGATGCTGTCGCCGTCGCGCGCGATCTCCGTGGCCAGGCCCATCTGAATGGTCTGCGGGCCGAGCGCGATGCTGACGGCGTAGCTCGACGCGCCCGGCTTGAGCTCGCGCGCCGTCTTCGGCACGCCGACCGCGGCCGCATCCACGGCCTTCTGCAGCGTGACCGTCCTCGGGTCCACCGTGATCTCGCCGAGCCGCTTCTCGACGTCGGGCGGCATCTCGGGCTGGTGGCGGCCCTGCAGGTGCTTGGCGAGGAACTTCTCGGCCGCCGCCATCATGGCCATGTTGTTCACCGGCCGCGCGAAGCCGTGGCCCTCGTCGGGCGCCACGATGTACTCGACCGGGAAGTTGCGGTCGCGCAGCGCGATCACGATCTGGTCCGACTCGGCCTTCTTGACGCGCGGGTCGTTCGCGCCCTGCACCACGAGCAGCGGCGTCTTGATCTTCGCCGCGCTGTTGAGCGGCGACTGGCGCTCGAGCTGCGCCCTGCCCTCCGGCGTGTTCGGATCGCCCATGCGCGTGTGGAAGATCACCCGGCCCGCCTCCCAGTACGGCGGGATCGAGTCGAGCAGGGTGATCAGGTTCGACGGCGCGACGATGGCGACGCCCGCGGCGTACACGTCCGGCGTGAAGGCGACGCCCGCGAGCGTCGCGTAGCCGCCGTAGGAACCGCCCATGATGCCGACGCGCTTCGCGTCGACGATGCCTTCCTTCACGAGGTGCTTCACGCCCCAGGTGAGGTCGTCCTGCATCAGGTCGCCCCACTGCCCGTTGCCGGCGTTCAGGAACTTCTTCCCGAAGCCGGTCGAGGAGCGGAAGTTCGGCTGCAGCACCGCGTAGCCGCGATTCGCGAGGAACTGCGGGTAGGAGCTGTAGCCCCAGTTGTCGCGCGCCCAGGGGCCGCCGTGCGGGAACACGATGAGCGGCAGGTTCTTCGCGGGCACGCCCTTCGGCAGCGTGAGGTAGGCCGGGATCTCGAGGCCGTCCGAAGAGGTATAAGTGATCGAGGTCATCGAGGCGAGGTGCTCGCGCGGCAGGCGCTCGCGGATGCGGTACTGCCGCTCGAGCGTCTTCCGGTCGCGGTCGAACAGGTACGTGGTGCCGGGCTCGACGTCGCTGCGCGCGCTGACGATCCACCGGCGCTCGTCACGGGTCGCGGCGCCGAAGGCGATCTCGCTGACGGGCAGCTGTCCCCGGAGCCATTCGTAGTCGGCCTTGAAGGCCGCGTCGCGCCAGTAGTACCGCGTCCGGTCGTCGACATAGGCCGTGCCCACGAGCTCATCGGTCACGTCCGAGAAGATCGCCGACCCGAAGTCCACGCGGCCCTCGGGATCCGACTCGACCAGCTCCTCCTTGCCCGTGGCCGGGTCGAACAGCACGAGGCGCGTCAGGTCGACGTCGCCCTTGTTGGTTTCCATGTAGACGCGCTTGCCGTCCTTGTGGAAGCGCGTCGGGCCGCAGGATTCGAGCACGCTGCAGCTGTAGACCTGGGTGAACCCCTCGGCGTCCACACGCAGGACCTCGGTGTCGCCCTTGTCGGTGAGGCGCAGCGCGAGGCGCAGGCGGTCCTCGAGGTCGAAGACCCAGCCGGCGATGCGCTCCGTGTTCTGCCTCAGCAGGGTGCGCTCGCCCGTCGAGATCCGCACCTGGTAGACGTCGTGCCAGGCTGCGTCGCGGTCGTTCAGGCCCACGAGGATGAGGTCCGGGTCACGCTTGGAGACCTGGTAGATGAACGCGCGCACGCCCTTCGCGTCCGTCAGATTGCGCGCCGCGGGCACCTTGCTGCCCTCGGCCGGGGGTGCGGCCGGGTCGACCGCATAGACGTTGAAGTTCTCGTCGCCACCCTGGTCCTGGACGAACAGCACGTACTTCGAGTCGCGGCTCCAGAAGTAAGCGGGGATCGGCCGCTTGGTGTCGGCCGTGACCGGCCGCGCCGCATCGAAGGGCTCGCCGGCTTTCTTGATCCACACGTTGCGGGTGCCGTCGAGCGGCTTGATGAAGCTGATGTACTGGCCGTCGGGCGAGATCTGGGCGCCGGAGATCTCCGGGTCGCCGAAGAAGATCTCCCGGTCGATCAGCGGCGGCAGCCCGGCCCTGGCGGGGCCCGCGGCCGCCAGCGCGGCGAGCGCCATTAAGAGCAGCAGCGCGAGGCGGTACCCCGCGTAGAAGCGAGACGAGGCGCGATCCATGTGATGGCTCTCCCTGAGCTGCGCAACGCGGCGGAACGCCGCTCCGGCCGCACATGGTAGCCGATGCCCCGCCCGCTGGAGCGCTCAGGCCTGCTTCAGCGCCACCCAGGTCGCCTCGGCACAGGCCACCAGTTCGCCCCCGGGACCAAAGACGGCGGTCCCCGTCCGGTGCTTGCGACCCTCACTCGCGACCGGCCAGCCGACCACCACGCAGGGTCCGCCTGCCGGCAGCGGACGCTCGATCCGGACCGCGAGCTCACCCAGCAGCGCGAGGGCACCGCCCAGCGGGGCGGCGAAGAATCCTGGACAGTCCAGCGCGGACCACAGGAATTCGGGCCGGACGCGGCCCGCCCCATCCGCAAGTGATTCATCCGGCGTCCAGGGGGCGGCAACCATCGCCCGCCCGGTCACCTCGCCGGCGAAGATCCGAAGTCCGTCGCCCGGCGCCCGCTGCGGCCCGCAGACGAAGCAGGTCGGCAGCGGATGATGAACGAGACCGGTGCAGCGACGGGAAGCGTCCACCGCCTCCGCGTACGAGGGCGGCACCGGCGGCACCGGCGTCACCTCTGCGGGCCGCGCCTCGGCGACCGCGCGCTCACCGTCGAGCAGCTGCCAGCGATTGCGCTGCGGGTCCTCGCGCAGGATCAGGGTCGTCGCGAGCGGCGGCGGCGCGAGCAGGCGCACCGCCACCGGCAGGCCGAGCTCCACGGCGATCCGGCCGCAGACGTAGCCGCCGTTGCCGGACTCCGGCGGGCCTCGGAAGCGCGGCTCGATGACGATGGCCGCGCTCATCCCGTCGCATCCGGCCGGACGTGGCCGCACTTCCAGCACTCGCCGAACTGCCCCTCGACGCGCTCGCCGCAGCCGGTGCAGGTCCACTCGGGCTCCTCGAGGCCGTGGCTGTGCAGCTCGAGCTCGATGAGCTCCTGGGCCCGGTCGAATTCCAGCTCGGCGACCCACAGCTCGGGCCACGCCTCGAGGAACGGGATCTCGCCGACCGCGCCACCGAGCCGCTCGTTGCGCAGTTCCGTGCGGATGCCCTCCGACTGCAGCAGGTTGCGGACGTGGACCACCTGCACGAGCGACTCCGCGGTGTAGACGCGCTTCACAGCAGTCCTTCCAGTCCGGGCACGAGCTTCAGGATGTTGACCGCGGCCCGCTGCCCGAGCGACGCGTCGGGCTCCCCGGTGAGCCGCAGCCCGACTCCATCGCGCTCACCATACCAGACGAGGCCGAGTCCTCCGGACTCGCGCGGCTCGAGGGCGAGCCGCCACGAGCGGTCGGGGAGCAGATCGCGCTCCACCAGCGCCGCGGCGCGCTGCGCAATGGCCGCGTCGTGAATGACGATGGCGAGTTCGGTGTTGAGCTCCGCGGAGCGCGGGTCGAGGTTGAAGCTGCCGACCCAGGTGATCTCGCGGTCGAAGATCATCACCTTGGAGTGCAGCGAAGCGTCGCTCGAGGCGCTGGAGAGGCGCAGGTCGCCCTCTCCTTGCGCGGCGGCGCGCTGGAACTCGTAGATCCCCACGCCCGCCTTCAGCAACCGGCGGCGGTACTTGGCGTAGCCTGCGTGCACAGGCAGCACGTCGTTCGCCGCCAGTGAATTGGTGAGGATCCGCGTGCGCACCCCCTCACGGGCGCGCTGCTCGATCAGCCGGGAGCCCGGCTTGGTCGGCACGAAATAGGCGGACTCGATCAGGACCTCGTCCTTCGCCTGCCCCCAGAGCTCGAAGAGGCGGTCGAAGACCGGCGAGCCAGCGCCCGAGTCCGGCACCAGCTTGCCAGGCGGATCAACGACGAACTCGGCGCGGGCCCAGGTCAGCGTCTCCTCCGGCTCGCGGATGTACTGCTGCAGCTGCTCGAGGGCGCGCGCGTAGCGCTCGCTGAACTCCGGCAGCCGGTCGAGGCGCTCCCGAAGCTGTCGCCGCGCGGCCTGCACGTCCTCGGCGGAAACCGGCCTGCGGGTCAGCTCCTCGGCGGGGAGCGCCAGCGGGTGGACCCAGTACTCCTCGAAGCTCGCCGTGGCCTCGATGATGAGCAGGCCCGCCACGAAGACGTCGAAGTCGCTGAAGTTGCTGCGGCGATCGGCGTCGAAGTAGTTGTCGCCGATGTTGCGGCCGCCGAAGATCCCCGTGATGCCGTCCACCGCGAAGATCTTGTTGTGCATGCGCCGGTGCAGGCGCCTGAAGTCCGCCACGAGTTCCAGCGGCCTGAGCCAGCCGACGCGCGCGCGGTACGGGTTGAAGATGCGGATGCTGATGTTGGGGTGCGCCGAGAGCACCTTCAGCGCGAACTCGCGGTCACCCTGGTTGTTGTCGTCGAGCAGGACGCGCACCCGCACGCCGCGGTCCGCCGCGTCGAGGAGTTTCTCCGTCAGCAAGAGCCCCGTCAGGTCGTCCTCGTAGATGTAGTACTGGACGTCGATGGAGCGCGTGGCGAGGTCGGCGAGCACCGCCCGGGCGAGCAGGGCCGCCGGGCCGTGCTGCAGCAGGGCGATGCCGGACTCGCCGGGATGCGCGTCGACGAAGGGAGCGAGTGCGGCGCCGATGCCCTCGTTCATGACGGGCGCCAGCGTATCAGGCGGCGGATGCGGCGCGGTCGGCAGGCTGATGCAGCCCGCCGAGGACACGAGCGCCACGACGAGCAGCGCGCCGCGCAGCCAGCCCCGCAAGCCGGCGAACGCATCGGTCGCTGGCGCGATGGTGGCCGTGGTCAGTCCCCGCGCAGTGCCCGCAGGAAGGCCGCCGGATCCTCGCCTCGCTCGAGCACCTCGACCAGCGCCGATCCGACCACCACTCCGTCCACATGGCCGGTCATCCGCGCCACCTGTTCGCGGGTGCGGATGCCGAAGCCGGCGCAGACCGGCGCGGGAGAAGCGGCGCGTACCCGGTCCATGTAGCCGAGAACGTCAGGCGGGACGTCCACCTGCTTGCCGGTCGTGCCGGTCATGGTCACGGCATAGACGAAGCCGCGGGCGGCCTCGCACAGCGTGGCGAGGCGCTCCGGCGGGGTCACCGGCGTGACCATCTGCACCAGCGCGAGACCCTCGGCCTCGAGCGCGGTGCGCAGTTCCGCGCTCTCCTCGAAGGGCAGGTCCGGCACGATGAAGCCGGACACGCCCGCGGCGCGCGCGTCGGCCGGCAGCCGGTCGAGGCCATAGGCCAGGAGCGGGTTCAGGTAGCTCATCAGCAGCAGCGGCGCGCGCGGCCGCCGCGGCATCGCACGGAGCGTCTCGATGATCCAGGACAGCGACACGCCCTGCCCGAGCGCGACGCGGCTCGAGCGCTGGATCGTCATGCCGTCGGCCATGGGATCCGAGAACGGCACGCCTATCTCGACCACGTCGGCCGCGCCGCCGATGGCCTCGAGCTGGACCGGGAAATCCTCCTTGCCGGGGAAGCCCGCGGTGAGGAAGGCCACCAGCGCCGGCCGGCCGGCGCCGTTCGCCTCGCGGATCGCCGCGACGATGGAATCGGACGGGTTCATCACAGCTTTCCCTTGAGCAGCGTCTTCTGCAGCGTGGGCATGTCCTTGTCGCCGCGGCCGGAGCAGCAGATCAGGATCCGCGAGCCCGGATTGTGGAGCGCCCAGCGCCGGGCGCCGGCGAAGGCATGCGCGGTCTCGATCGCCGGCAGGATGCCTTCCGCGTGGCAGCACTGGGAGAGCGCATCGAGCGCCTCGTCGTCGGTCGCCTGCTCGTAGCGCACGCGCCCCGAGGTCATCAGAAGGGCGTGCTCCGGGCCGACGCCCGAGTAGTCGAGGCCCGCGGAGACGGAGTGCGTCTCCTGGACCTGCCCGTTCGCGTCCTGCAGAAGCATCGTGTAGCTGCCCTGCAGCACGCCGGGACTGCCGAAACTCAGCGTGGCGGAATTGTCGCCGAGGCCGGGGCCGCGCCCGCCGGCTTCGACGCCGAGGAGCGCCACGCCCGTGTCCCGGATGAACGGATGGAACATCCCGATGGCGTTCGAGCCGCCGCCCACGCAGGCGACCGCCACGTCCGGCAGGCCGCCGGCGCTCGCGATCATCTGCTCGCGCGCCTCGCGGCCGATCACCGACTGCAGCTCGCGCACGAGGTAAGGGTAGGGATGCGGCCCGACCGCGGAGCCGAGCAGGTAGTAGGTGCCCATGGGGTCCGACACCCAGTCACGCAGCGCCTCGTCGATGGCCGCGCGCAGCGTCTGGTCGCCGCTCGTCACCGGCACCACCTCGGCGCCCAGCAGCTTCATGCGGCCGACGTTCGGCGCCTGGCGCTCGGTGTCCACCGCGCCCATGTAGACGATGCAGGGCAGCCCGAGGCGCGCGCAGGCCGCCGCGCTCGCGACGCCGTGCTGGCCCGCGCCCGTCTCGGCGACGATGCGCTTCGCGCCGAGCCGCTTGGCCAGCAGCGCCTGGCCCATCGCGTTGTTGATCTTGTGCGCGCCGGTGTGCGCGAGGTCCTCGCGCTTGAGCCACACGTCGGCGCCCCACAGCCGCGACAGCTCGCGCGCGTGCGTGAGCGCCGTCGGCCGGCCGGCCCAGGTGGCGAGCTCGTGCAGGAATTCCGCCTGGAAGTCGGGCGCGTGCAGGTAGCGGCGCACGCCTTCCTCGAGGCGATCGAGCGCCGGGACCAGCGTCTCCGGCACATAGCGGCCGCCGAAAGGCCCGAACCGCCCGCGCGGGTCCGGAAAGGCGCCCTTGAGCTCGAGGTCGAGCCACTTCTGCGCCTGCTCCGGCGCGACTGCGTAGGTCATGCTGTTGCTCCCGCAGCGGCCTCGCGGGCCGCCGCCACGAAATCCCGGATGCGCCCCGGGTCCTTTCGGCCCGGCGCGGACTCCACACCACTCGACACGTCCACGCCGAAGGGCCGGACTCGCCGCACGGCCTCGGCCACGTTGCGCGGGTCGAGGCCGCCGCCGAGGATCAACTCGCCGGCGCGGGCAAGCAAGGCGGCCTGCGACCAGTCGGCGACTTCGCCGCTGCCGCTCCTTGCCCCCTCGAACAGGAAGCGCACCGGCAGCGGCTCGGGCAGCGCCCTGCCCGCCCTCAGCACCGGCCAGCGCTCCAGTGATTCCGGCAGGGCGAGCGCAGCGAAGTCCGCGGCGTCCGTCTGCCACACGTCGGGCGCGAACTCCTCGAGGACGTTCGCCACCAGCGCCGGCGCCGGATGCAGCGTCACGGCGACGCGGCGCACGCCGGCGGGTATCGTCGCCGCGAGATCGCGCGCGCGCCCCGGCGCGACGTTGCGGGGCGACGCGGCGTGGAACACGAAGCCGATCGCGTCCGCCCCCGCCGCCAGCGCGGCCTCCACCGCGGCCTCGTCGGTCAGTCCGCAGATCTTGACCAGCAGGCTCATGCCGCGGCGCCCCGCCCTGCGGCGAGCATCGCGCGCACCGCGGACTCCGGGTCGCCGGCGCGCATCAGCGCCCCGCCGACCAGTGCGACATCGTACCCCGCGCGCACCGCGCGCTCGACGTCGGCCGCGCTCTCGAGGCCGCTCTCGGCGACACGCGGCACGCCGGCGGGCAGGTGCCCGGCGAGTGCCGCGAAGCGATCGGGCACGACCTCGAGCGTCTGCAGGTCGCGGCAGTTCACGCCGACGAGTATCGGCTGCTGGGTTTTGCCCAATGCACTGGCAGCATCTGCATCTGGTGCCTCGCGCGCGGGCGGGATCCGGCCGGGCCCCCGCGTCGCTCGCGCGGACAAACGCGCTCGCTCTGGGGGGCCTCCGGCCACCTCGCCCGCGCGCCCGACAGGCAGCGCCGTTTCCGCGCCGCGACCGAGGTGGCGAGGGGGCCCCACAGCCGAGCGTAAGGCGGCGCGAGGCTCGGCGAGCGCCGCAGCGAGGCGAGGAGTGCCCCCCGCCGGATCCCGGTCGCGGCGCAGGCACTGCCCTCCGATGTCCGGCCCGCCCGCGCTCGAGGCGCCGTCCGACACCAGCTCCGCCGCGACGGCGAGGTCCTCCTCGTCGAACGCCTCCAGCAGCACGAACAGCGAGAGTTCGCGCGCGCAGTCCAGCATCTCGGCGAGCGTCGCGCGCGACAGCATGCGGATGATCAGGAGCGCCCCGCCCGCGCCCGCGCCGCGCGCCTCATACAGCTGGTACGGGTCCACCAGGAAGTCCTTGCGCATCGCCGGCACGCCCATGGGCGCCAGCGCGTCGGCGGCCGCCGCCAGGTGCGCGAGCGAACCATCGAAGCGGTCCGGCTCCGTGAGCACCGACACCGCCGCCGCGCCGCCCGCCGCGTACGCCGTGACGCGCTCGATGAGGCCATCCTCGACGCGTCCCAGCGAACCGAGCGCCGGCGAACGCAGCTTGAGCTCCGCGATCAGGTCGAAGCAACTGCCGAGCCGGATGGACAGCGGCAGCGGCAGCTCCGCGCAGCGGGCGCGCAGCGCCGGGAGCGGTTCGCGCCCGCGGGCCGCCTCGACCCTCGCGCGGCTGCCCGCCGCCATCTGGTCGAGGAAGCCGCCCATGTCAGCGCGTGCGCCCGAAATCCGCGATTCGCGCGAGGATCGCCGCGCCGCGTCCGTCGTCGATCGCGCAGGCCGCGGCCCGCGCCGCCTCCGGCGGCGTGACGGCGGCCCCCGTCACCTCGAGCACCAGCGCCGCACCCATCACCAGCGCGTCGCGATGCGCGCCGCGCTCCTCGCCGCGCAGCGCAGCCGCGAGGCTTGCCGCGTTGTGCGCCGCGTCGGCGCCGCGCAGGTCCTCGGGCCGGCAGCGCGGCAGCCCGAAGTCCTCCGGCTCGCGGCGCGACTGGGTGACCGAGCCTCGGCGCACGTCGAACAGCACAAACGGCGCCGCCGGCGTGGGCTCGTCCCAGCCCGTCTCGCCGTGGACCACGAACATCCGCTCGATGGGCATGCCCGCGAGCGTCTCGGCCATGAGCGTGGCGGTCGCGAGGTTCCAGGCGCCGATCACCGCGTACGGCGCCTCGGCCGGGTTCGTGAGAGGTCCGAGCAGGTTGAAGACCGTCCGCACGCCGAGCGCGGCGCGCACCGGCGCGATGGCCTTCATCGCCGGGTGGTAGTGCGGCGCGAACAGGAAGGTGAAGCCGGTAGCGTCGAGGCAGCGTCCCGCGTCGGTCTCGTCGAGCGGCAGCCTGAGGCCAAGCGCCTCGAGCACGTCCGCGCTACCCGAGCGCGACGACACCGAGCGGTTGCCGTGCTTGACGATGCGCACGCCGCAGGCCGCGGCGAGCAGCGCGGCGCCGGTCGAGAGGTTGTAGGAATGCGAGCCGTCGCCGCCGGTGCCGACGACGTCTGCAACGGGCGCGCCGGCGGCGATGACCGGGCGACGGGCGAGCGAACGCATGCCGCGCGCGAAGCCGCGCACCTCGTCGGCGCAAACGCCCTTCGAGCGCAGCGCGGCGAGCAGCGCGCCGGCCATCGCGGGCGCGGTCTCGGGGTCGGTCAGCGCGAGCATGAGTTCCTGCGCCTGCGCCTCGGCGAGGTCGCGGCGCTCCAGCAGCTGCTCGAGGAGCTCCTTCAGAGCGATCGCCATCCAGCCTCCGTCGTCGTGCCTCGCGCGCGGGCGGGATTCATGACTTGTGCCTGCGCCGCGACCGGGATCCGGCGGGGGGCACTCCTCGCCTCGCTGCGGCGCTCGCCGAGCCTCGCGCCGCCTGACGCTCGGCTGTGGGGCCCCCTCGCCACCTCGGTCGCGGCGCGAAGCGCTGAGCCCGAATCGGGCAGTGCCGAATCAGGCGTGACCTCACGCGCGCGCGGGCGAGGTGGCCGGCGGCCCCCAGAGCGAGCGCGTTTGTCCGCGCGAGCGACGTGGGGGCCCGGCCGGATCCCGCCCGCGCGCGAGGCAAGGTCCTGGTCCTTCTTTCGGTCCCGGTCGATGCGCAGACACTCGTCACGACGGCGCTCCCGCCGACCTTGCCGCGGTGAAGCCCAGGAAATTGCCCATCAGCCGCGGGCCGTCTGGCGTCAGGATGCTCTCCGGGTGGAACTGCACGCCCTCGATCGGCAGCGCCCGGTGGCGCACGCCCATGATCTCGCCCTCCGGCGTCCACGCCGTCACCTCGAGATCCGCCGGCATCGTGTCGCGCTCCGCGATCAGCGAGTGGTAGCGCCCCGCCTCGAACGGGTTCGGCAGGCCGGCGAACACGCCGCGGCCATCGTGGTGCACGAGCGAGGTCTTGCCATGCATCAGCCGCCCCGCACGCACTACCTTGCCGCCGAAGACTTCCACCAGCGACTGGTGCCCCAGGCAGACGCCGAAAATCGGCAGCTTCCCCGCGAAGGCCTCGATCATCTTCATCGAGACGCCCGCGTCGTAGGGCGTGCCCGGACCCGGCGAGATGCACAGGTGGGTCGCGTCGAACGCGAGCGCCTCCTCCATGGACATCTCGTCGTTGCGCCGCACCGTCACGTCGGCGCCGAGCACCAGGAAGGCCTGCACCAGGTTGTAGGTGAAGGAGTCGTAGTTGTCGATGAGCAACAGGCGCGGCTTCATAGCCCGGCCTCCGCGAGTTCGAGGGCGCGGCGCAAAACCGCGCTCTTGGCCAGCACCTCGTCGTGTTCCCGCTCCGGCACGCTGTCGGCGACGATGCCCGCGCCCGCCTGGTAGGCATAGCGTCCGTTCGCGAAGGTGAGCGTGCGGATGGTGATGGCCTGGTCCATGTCGCCGCCGCGCCCGAAGTAGCCGACCGTGCCACCGTAGAGGCCGCGCCGCACCGGCTCGAGCTCGTCGATGATCTCCATCGCGCGCACCTTGGGCGCGCCGACCAGCGTGCCGGCCGGGAACGCGGCGGCGAACAGGTCGAAGGCGTCGCGCCCCGAAGCGAGCTCGCCATTCACGCCGCTGACGATGTGCATGACGTGGCTGTAGCGCTCGATGATGCGGTAGGGATCCACGTGCACCGAGCCGGCGCTCGCCACCCGGCCGAGGTCGTTGCGCGCGAGGTCCACGAGCATCACGTGCTCGGCGTTCTCCTTCGGATCGGCGAGCAGCTCCGTCTCGTGGCGCAGGTCCTCCGCGGCCGTCTCGCCGCGTGGCCGCGTGCCGGCGATGGGGCGAAGCTGTGCCCGTCGCTTCCCGAGCCGCACGAGCGCTTCCGGCGAAGAGCCGACCACCGTCACGCCTCCCATGTCGAGGTAATACATGTAGGGCGACGGGTTCAGCAGTCGAAGCGCCCGGTAGGCCTCGAAGGGGTCGAGGCCGCACTCGCCCGAGAAGCGCACCGACAGCACGAGCTGGTAGACGTCGCCGGCGGCGATGTACTCCTGCGTGCGCCGCACCCCGGCGAGGTAGTCGTCGCGCGACATGCTCGGCGTCGCCGGCGCGTAGCCGAAAGGCCTGCGCTGCGCCGGCACCGGCCCGCGCAACGCCGCGACGATCTCGCGCTTGAGCGCCTGCCGCTCGGCCTCGGGGCCGTCGTGCAGCAGCGTGAGCCCCCGGGAGACGTGATCGAAGACCAGTATCGATTTCGGTCCGTAGTAGAAGGCGTCCGGCACCGGCTGGTCGGCCACGGCCCGCGCCGGCAGCCGCTCGAAGAAGCGCACGATGTCGTAGGCCGCGTAGCCGACCAGGCCGCCCGTGAGAGGCAGCCCGGGCATCCCGGGTGCCGAGGGCCGCGGCGCCACCGCGAGCGCCTCCCGCAGGCGGCCGAGCAGCTCGTCCCGGCCCGCCGGCACGGGCGAATGCGCGCCGCCCACGCGCAGCCCGCGGCCGTCGAGGCCGACCTCCAGGCCATCGCCGAAGCCGATGAAGGAGTACCGCGCCAGCCGCTCCCCGCCCTCGACGCTCTCCAGGAGGAATCGCGGGCCGAAGGACCTGAGCTTCAGGTAGGCCGACACCGGCGTGTCCAGGTCGGCGGCGATATCGAATGGCAGCTTCATGGTCCAGGTCCGGTGATCGTCAGGCAACAAAAAACCCACCTCCGCGGTGCGATCGGAGGTGGGTCGGGTGTTCGCGAAGGAACGGCGGCTACGCGCCCGGGGCCCACTCCGGCGAGCGGTGCCGCCACCAGCGGACGTTGCAAAGCGCGCAGCTCGTGTTCATCGCGCTGGAGTATTGCGTCCCGCCGGCGACCGGTCAAGCCGGCCGGTAGGGCAGGGTCAGGTAGCGCCGCCCGTGGGCGTCGGGCGGCGGCGGCTGCCCGGCCCGGACGTTCACCTGCACCGAGGGATACAGCAGCCTGGGAACCTCCAGCGTGGCGTCGCGCCCCCGGCGCAGCGCCACGAACCCGGCCTCGCTCACGCCGTCGCGGACGTGGATGTTGGCCCTGCGCTGCTCGGCGACGCTCGTCTCGCAGCGCAGTTCGCGCCCGTCCGGCGCGTAGTCGTGGCAGACGAAGATACGGGTGTCCGACGGCAGCGCGTAGAGCTTCTGGATGGAGGCGTAGAGCACCGATGCGTCGCCGCCCGGGAAGTCGCAGCGCGCCGTGCCGCCATCCGGCATGAAGACGGTGTCGCCCACGAACGCCGCGTCCCCGACGAGGTAGGTCACGCTGTCGTTGGTATGTCCCGGGGTTGCGATCACGCGCGCCTCGAGGGCGCCGATGTGGAAAGTCTCGCCGTCGCGGAACAGGCAGTCGAACTGGCTGCCGTCGGTCGCGAATCCGGCCTCGAGGGCGAGAAGGTCCTTGAAGGTGGCCTGCACGCGCGTGATGCCCTCGCCGATGCCGACCTGTCCGCCGAGCCGCGCCTTCAGCCAGGGCGCGCCGCTCAGGTGATCGGCGTGCGCGTGCGTCTCCAGGATCCACCGCAGCGCGAGGCCGCCCGACTCGATGAACGCCGCGACGCGCGCCACGGGTGCAGGGTCTGCACGGCCGGAGGGAAAGTCGAAATCCACGGCTGGATCGACGACGGCGGCGACCCGGCCGTCGTGGATGACGTAGGTCCAGGTGGAGGACTGCTCGTGAAAGAAGGGTTCGACGTGGGGACGCGCCATGCAGCCTGCTCCCGGGCCAGCTATCCTCCCGGGCCGGATTGTGGCAGACACGGCGGGCGTATGCTGCTGGCATGGTTTGGCGCGGTCGCCATCGGGCTCTCGCTGGGCCTGCTGGGCTCTGGCGGCTCCATCATCACGGTGCCGGTGCTCGTCTACCTCGTCGGCCAGCCCGAGAAGGTGGCGATCGCCGGCTCGCTCGCGGTGGTCGGCTCGATCGCGCTCATCGGCGCGCTTCAGAATGCCGCGCGCGGCCAGCTCGCTTGGCGCAGCGTGCTGGGCTTCGGCCTGCCTGGCATGGCGGGCACGGTCGGCGGCGCGTGGCTCTCGGGCCATGTCGGCGGCGCGGTGCAGCTGACGGTCTTCGCCGGCGTCATGCTCGCCGCCGCGGTGATGATGTTCCGCCGCAGCGAACCGCCGGCCATGCCGAAACCGGCGCGGGCGCTGCCGCTCCTGGCCGTGGACGGCGTGGCCGTGGGGGTGCTGACGGGCTTCGTGGGGGTCGGCGGCGGGTTCCTCATACTGCCCGCCCTGGTGCTGCTCGGCGGCCTCGGCATGCACGCGGCGATCGGCACCAGCCTCGCCATCATCGCCATGAACTCGTTCTCGGGCTTCGCCAAGCACCTGCAGCTGCTGCACGCGCAGGGGCTTTCGCTCGACTGGGTGGTGCTCGCCAAGTTCGTCGCGCTCGGCGCCGCGGGCAGCGTGGCGGGCAGCCGCCTGGCCCACCGCCTGCCGCAGCGCACCCTGCGGCGCGGCTTCGCGGCCTTCCTCGTGGTCATGGCCGCGCTGATCCTGTGGGACAGCGCGCCACGGGCCTTCGGCGAAGGCTGAGGCCGGCGGGCTCAGGAGCGCGCCGCGACCTCGCCGATCCAGCGGCGGACCTTGGCCTCGAGCACGTCGATCGGCAGCGCCCCGTCGCGCAGCACCTGCGAGTGGAACTCGCGGATGTCGAAGCGTTCGCCGAGCGCGGCCTCGGCCTCGCGACGCAGCGCCTGGATGCGCAGGTCGCCGACCTTGTAGCCGAGCGCCTGCCCCGGCATCACGATGTAGCGGTCCACCTCGGCGACGATGTCCGTCCCGGCGAGGGAGGAGTTGTCGCGCATGTACTGGATGGCCTGCTCGCGGCTCCAGCCCTTCGCGTGCAGGCCCGTGTCCACCACCAGGCGCATCGCGCGCAGCATCTCGTCGGACAGCCGGCCGTACCACTGCATCGGGTCGGTGAAGAGGCCCAGTTCGCGGCCGAGCGACTCGGCGTAGAGCGCCCAGCCCTCCACGTAGGCCACGTAGGACGAGAACCGCCGGAAGCGCGGCAGGTCCGTCAGCTCCTGCGCCATCGAGATCTGGAAGTGGTGGCCCGGCGAGGCTTCGTGCAGCGACAGCGTCTCCATGCCGAACTTCGGCTGCGCCTTCAGGTTGAACGTATTGACGTAGAAGATGCCCGGCCGGCTGCCGTCCGGCGCCGCGGACAGGTACGAGGCGCCCGCGGCGGTGGCGGCGCGGAAGGGCTCTACGGGACGAACCTCGTAGTCGGCCCTCGGGAAATCCCTGAACAGCCGCGGCAGCGCCGAGTCGATGCGCCGCTTGATCTCGCCGTAGCCGTCGATCAGGCCCCGGGGATCGTCGAAATAGAACGAGGGCTCTTCCTGCACCCAGCGGAAGAAGTCCGCGAGGCTGCCCTCGAACCCGACCTGCCGCGCGACCTGCTCCATCTCGCCGCGGATGCGGGCCACCTCGGCGAGGCCGAGGGCGTGGATCTCTGCGGCGGTCATGTCCGTGGTCGTGTTCACGGCGACCAGGAAATCGTACCAGGCCGCCCCGTCCGGCAGATCCGACCAGCCGACCGTCTCTCGGCAGGCCGGCAGGTACTCGTCGCGGATGAAGTCGCGCAGCTTCGCGAACGAAGGATTGAGGGTGTCGGCGATCAGGTTGCGGTAGCGAGCCTCGAGCACGGCGCGCTCCGCGGCCGGCACGGACTCGGGCAGCCCGCGCACGGGGCCGAAGAAGAGGCTCTTCTCCGGGTCTTCCGCGATGAGCGAGTCGAGCTGCGGCACGATGCTTGCCAGGACCTCGCGCGGCTGCGTCACGCCCCGCGCCATGCCCTCGCGCAGGGCCGCGATGGTGGAATCGATGGCCCGCGGCGCCTCGGCCGCGCGCGCGAGCCAGCGCTCGTGGTCGGCGACCGTGGCGAAGGGCTGCGCGCTGCCGCCCCCGCCGAGGATGGCCAGCACGAGCGGCAGGCTGTACTGCTGGGTGACGGGCAGCAGCCGCGCCGGAAAGCGCGCGGCCGCAAGCGACCGCTCCCGGGCGCGCACGAAGATGTCCCAGGTGAGCCGGTCCTGGCCGTCCAGCCTGGCCGGATCGATGCGCCGCGCCGCTTCGAGGTAGCGCCGCTCGAGGTCGAGCATGGCGGCCTCGTGGGCCGGGCTCGCGGGGTCGCCGAGCCGGTCGTCGAAGCGGTGGTCGCCGGTGAACGTCGCCTGCAGCGGGTTCAGCTCCAGCATCTCGTCGTAGTGGGCCTCGACCAGCGCGCGCAGCTGTTCGCCGGGCGGGATCTTCGCCGGCGCGGCGGCACAGGAGGCGAGGAGGAAGGCGCAGCAGAGGATGGCGAGGCGATGCAGCACGAGCAGCTTCCCGCTGGAAAAGGCCCGCGATTATACCGGCGCCGCCGAGAGCCGCACCGCGCGCTCGGACACGAAACGGTAGCGCACCCCCAGCAGCAGGGCGCAGGCCACGAGCCCCACGATGAGCCCGGTCCAGATGCCATGCGGCCCGAAGCCGGCCTTCACGCCGAGCCACCACGCGACCGGGAAGCCGATGAGCCAGTAGGCAACGACGTTGAAGACCATCGGCACTCGCGCGTCCTTGAAGCCACGCAGCGCGCCGGCGGCGCCGACCTGCAGGCCGTCCGGCACCTGGAAGATCGCCACGAAGACGAGCAGGGCCGCGGCCAGCAGCCGCACGTCGGGATCCGTGGTGAACGCCGCGGCGATCTGATCGTTGGCCGCGAGGATCACGAGCGCCGAGACCGCCATGAAGGCGCCGCACAGGCCGATGCCGGTCCAGCCGGCACGGCGCGCGCCGCGCGCGTCGCCGGCGCCGGCCTTATGGCCCACGTGGATGGTGGTGGCCGAGTGGAAGGCGAGCGGAACCATGAACATGAGCGCGCCGCAGGTGAGCGCGATCTGGTGGGCCGCGACGATCTCGGTGCCGAGCGTGCCCATCAGCAGGCCCGCGACGGAGAACAGCGAGCCCTCCGACACCACGCTCCCGCCGATCGGCAGGCCCAGCGCGAGCGTCTCGCGCAGCGTGCGCGCGGACGGCCACTCGAAGCGCGCGAACAGGCCGAAGCGCCGGTAGAAGTGGTGCCGGCGCTGGTAGAGGTGCATGGCGCCGAACATGGACCACTGCGCAAGCACGGTCGCGATGGCGCAGCCGGTGGCGCCCAGCCGCGGCGCGCCGAGGTTGCCGAGCGTGAACACCCAGTTGCCGGTGACGTTGACGGCGAGCCCCACCGCAGCCGTCAGCATGATCGGCCGCGTCCAGCCGAGGCCCTCGGAGGTGTAGCGGTGGGCGAGGAAGGCGAGCATCGCCGGAAGGCCCAGGCACATCACCTGCACGTAGCTCACCGCGTGCGGCACGGTGCGCGCGTCCGTGCCGAACCACTGCAGCACCGGACCCACGGCGAGCAGCCCCCCGAGCAGCGGCAGCGCCAGCAGCTGCGACAGCCACAGTCCCTGGCGGAAGCGGTGACCCACCTCGAGGTCGCGGCCGCCGCCGTAGGCGTGGGCCACGAGCGGCGACAGCGACATCAGGATGCCGAGGCCGGCCAGCCAGAAGACCTGGTAATAGGCGACGCCCACGGCCACGCCTGCGAGCGGCTCGGGGCCCACCCGTCCTGCGGCGAGGGTGTTCGCGAGCGCCATGCCGGCGATGACGAGGTTGTTCACCACCAGCGGCCACGCAAGCCGCAGCACGGACGCCGCGTCGCGGCGGATCCGGTCGGTCGCCGTGGGAAAGTCGGACATGGTGGCTTGGGGAGGCAGAAGCCTCGTGGCAGGCATCCGGGCGGGCTGGCATTCTAGCGAAAAGCCGCCCTTGTGGAGGTCGAGCATGCTGGTAGGAACGGAGTTGCGGCGCGTCGCGATCGTCGGCGGGCTGCGCATACCCTTCGCGCGGGCCCACGGCGCCTATGCGCGGGTGGGGAACCAGGAGATGTTCACGGCCGTCCTGCGCGGGATGGTGGATCGCTTCGGCCTCAAGGGCGAGCGGCTCGGCGAGGTCGCGGGCGGCGCCGTGATGAAGCACGCCACCCAGTGGGGCCTCGTGCGGGAGTGCGTGCTGGGCTCCGGGCTTGCGCCCGAGACCCCGGGCCTCGACCTGCAGCGGGCCTGCGGGACGAGCCTCGAGGCGGCGATCCTGGTCGCGAACAAGATCGCCCTGGGCCAGATCGAGGCCGGCATCGCCGGGGGCGTGGACACGATCAGCGATGCCCCCATCGCCTACCCCCGCGAGTACCAGCAGATCCTGCTGGAGAGCTTCCGCGGGCGGTCGCTGGGCGCCCGGGTCCGGCCCTGGCTGCGGCTGCGGCCGCGGCACTTCAAGCCGGCGCTGCCCGGCGTGGTCGAGCCCCGCACGGGCCTGTCCATGGGCGAGAGCTGCGAGCAGATGGCGCGGCGATGGGGCATCACGCGAGAGGCTCAGGACCAGCTCGCGCTCGCGAGCCACCGGGCCGCCGGCGCGGCCTACGACGAGGGCTTCTACCGGGACCTCGTGATCCGCTTCGAGGACCTTGCCGAGGACAACAACCTGCGCCGCGACACGAGCCTCGAGCGGCTGGCCTCGCTCAAGCCGGCGTTCGCCCGCGACGGCACGTTGACGGCCGGCAACAGCACGCCGATGACCGACGGCGCTTCCGGCGTGCTGCTCGCGAGCGAGGACTGGGCGCGCAGGCGCGGGCTGCCCGTCATGGCCTTCCTCACCTACGGCAAGGTCGCCGCCGTCGACTTCGCTGGCGGCGCCGAGGGCCTGCTGATGGCTCCCGCCTATGCCGTGCCGCGAATGCTGGCCGATGCGCGCCTCGGGCTCGACGACTTCGATTTCTACGAGATCCACGAGGCCTTCGCGGCGCAGGTGCTGTGCACGCTCAAGGCCTGGGAGTCGCCGGAATTCTGCCGCGACCGGCTCGGGCTCGACCAGCCGCTCGGAACGGTCGACCGGGCGAAACTCAACGTCAGGGGCGGCTCGCTCGCGGTCGGCCACCCCTTCGCCGCCACAGGGGCCCGCGTCGTCGCGACGCTGGCCAAGCTGCTGGCGCAGCGCGGCGCCGGCCGCGGCCTCGTCTCGATCTGCACCGCCGGCGGGATGGGCGTCACCGCCATCCTCGAGCGCTGAATCGTCAACGGAGAGCCTGATTGAAGACCAAGAAGGAAATCGTCGAGAACTGGCTGCCGCGGTACACCGGCACCGCGCTCGCGGACTTCGGCCAGCACGTGCTGCTGACGAACTTCGGAAACTACCTCGAGCTCTTCGCGCAGCTGACCGGCGCGCAGATCGTGGGGCGTGACCGCCCGATGCCGAACGCCACGGCGGACGGCATCACCATGGTGATGTTCGGCATGGGCAGCGCGCAGGCCGCGACGGTGATGGACCTGCTGTCCGCCGTGAAGCCGAAGGCCGTGCTGCTGCTCGGCAAGTGCGGCGGCCTGAAGCGCAAGAACAGGCTCGGCGACCTCGTGCTGCCGATCGCCGCGATCCGCGGCGAGGGCACCTCCGACGACTACCTCCCGAAGGAGGTGCCGGCACTTCCGGCCTTCAGCCTGCAGCGCGCGGTGTCCACGGTGATCCGCGACCTGGAATGCGACTACTGGACCGGCACGGTCTACACGACCAACCGTCGGGTCTGGGAACACGACACGGCATTCAAGGAGCGCCTGCGCAAGACGCGTTCCATGGCCATCGATATGGAGACGGCGACCATCTTCGCCGCCGGCTTCGCCAACTCCATCCCGTCCGGGGCGCTGCTGCTCGTGAGCGACCAGCCCATGGTGCCGGAGGGGGTCAAGACGGAGGCGTCCGACAAGGTCGTCACCAGCAACTTCGTCGAGAAGCACATACGCATCGGTCTCGAGGCCCTGCGCCTGATCCGCCGCCACGGCAAGAGCGTCAAGCACCTGCGCTTCGAGTGAGGTCCTTGCCTATAGTTTCATTTGAAACTAGATTGGCGCCATGAAACGCTACATCGGCTACCCCCGCGTCGAAGGCCAGGCCTCGCGCCAGGCGCACTGCGACCTGCCGCCGGGCACATTCGAGCGCGAGATGAGCAAGGAGGGCTTCTTCGGCCCGGCCGCCTTCTTCCACCACCGCCACCCGCCCACGGGCTGGTCGGACTTCGAGGGCCCGCTCCGGCCGCGCGCCTTCGACCTGACGCGGCTCGACCCGGTGGCACCGTCCCCCTGGGACGCGCCCGAGGTCCTGTACAACCCGCACTGCCGGCTGCGCTTCTGGCGCACCGAGGGCGCGATGGACCACCTCGTCCGCAATGCCGACGGCGACGAGCTCGTGTTCGTCCACCGCGGCCGCGGCGACCTGTTCTGCGATTTTGGCCACCTGGCCGTCGAGGCGGGCGACTACGTCGTCCTGCCGCGCGGCACGATGTGGCGCCTGGAGTGCGCCGAGCCGGTGCAGGCGCTGCTGATCGAGGCGACCAACTCGAGCTACGTGCTGCCCGACAAGGGCCTCGCCGGAAACCACGCGATCTTCGACCCGGCGATGCTCGACACCCCGCGCATCGACGAGGCCTTCCTGGCGCAGCAGGGCGAGCGGTCCTGGCGCGTGGCGATCAAGCGCCGCAACGCGGTGTCCGTGGCGACCTACCCGTTCAATCCGCTGGATGCGGTCGGCTGGCACGGCGACCTGTCGGCGTGTCGCGTCAACGTGCGCGACCTCCGCCCGCTGATGAGCCACCGCTACCACCTGCCCCCGTCGGCGCACACCACGTTCCTCGCCGACCGCTTCGTCGTCTGCACCTTCGCGCCGCGCCCGTTCGAGACCGACCCAGGCGCGCTCAAGGTGCCGTTCTTCCACAACAACGACGACTACGAGGAAGTGATCTTCTACCACGACGGCGACTTTTTCAGCCGCGACAACATCCACCCCGGCATGGTCACCTTCCACCCCTCGGGCTTCACGCACGGTCCGCACCCGAAGGCGCTGTCGCGCATGCTGGTGCAGACCAGGCCCGCGACGGACGAGTACGCGGTGATGATCGACACGCGAGACGCGCTCGAGGTCGGCGCGGCTGTGGGCAGCTGCGAGTGGACCGGCTACGTGGACAGCTGGAAGGGGAGCGGCAAGTGAAGCTCGCGACCCTGCGCGAAGGTTCGCGCGACGGCCGCCTGGCCGTGGTGAGCCGGGACCTCCGCCGCGCCGCATTCGCCGACGGGATCGCGCGCACGCTGCAGGTGGCGCTCGACGACTGGGACGGCTGTGCCCCCGCGCTGGCCGCGCTCGCCGCCGACCTCGAGGCGAACCGCGCCGTGCAGGCTTTCGATTTCGACCCGGCACAGGCCATGGCGCCGCTGCCGCGGGCCCATCACTGGGTCGACGGCAGCGCCTACGTCAACCACGTCGAGCTGGTGCGCAAGGCGCGCGGCGCGAAGATGCCCGACTCGTTCTGGACCGACCCGCTGGTCTACCAGGGCGGCTCGGACGACCTGCTCGGTGCGATGCAGGACTTCCCCTGCCCCAGCGAGGACTTCGGCATCGACCTCGAGGCCGAGGTCGCGGTCGTCACCGGCGACGTGCCGATGGGCACGAGATCCGAGGATGGCCGTCGCCACATCCGGCTCCTGATGCTGGTCAACGACTGGTCGCTGCGAAACCTCATCCCGGCCGAGCTCGAGAAGGGCTTCGGCTTCTACCAGTCGAAGCCCGCCACGGCGTTCTCGCCGGTTGCGATCACGCCCGACGAACTGGGCCCCGCCTGGGACGGCGGTCGTGTCCACTTGCCGCTCGTGGTGAACGTCAACGACAGGCTGCTCGGCCGGCCCAACGCCGGCGTGGACATGACCTTCGACTTCGGCCAGCTGATCGCCCACGTGACGAAGACCCGCCGTCTCGGGGCAGGGACGATCATCGGCTCGGGGACGGTGTCCAACTACGACCGCTCGCTCGGCTCCTGCTGCCTCGCCGAGGTGCGCATGCTGGAACTGCTGGCGCGAGGAACGCCGGCCACGCCGTTCCTGCGCTTCGGCGACCGCGTGCGCATCGAGATGCTCGACGCGGCCGGCCGCTCGATCTTCGGCGCCATCGACCAGAGGGTCGTGAAGGCAGCCTGAGCGGGGCGCCTCCCGGTGACCCAGGCCGGCCAGGCCAGCCGGACCCTCGGGTCGTCAACATCGCCACAATGGCGCACAATTCCCGAATCCGGCCGGCGCCTCGCCTGGCGCCGGCCGGGCGTGCCCACCGGGTACGCCTCACTCCTGCGGAGCCGCGCGATGAACCTCAAGGACCCCTCCCTGCTGCGTGAGCTGTGCTACGTCGACGGCGCCTGGATCGGCGCTGGCGGCGGCGCCTCGATCGACGTCACCAACCCGGCGACCGGCGAGCGCCTCGGCAGCGTGCCGGCGCTCGGCTCGGCCGAGACCGAGGCTGCCGTCACCGCGGCGCACGGCGCGTTCCCCGCCTGGGCGGCGAAGACCGCGAAGGAGCGCAGCGTCCTGCTGCGCCGCTGGCACGACCTGATCGTCGCCAACGTGGACGACATCGGCACGCTGATGACGGCCGAGCAGGGCAAGCCGCTCGCCGAGGCGCGCGGCGAGGTCGCCTACGCGGCCGCGTTCGTCGAGTGGTTCGCCGAGGAGGCCAAGCGCGTCTACGGCGACCTCATCCCCGGTCACCAGCCCGACAAGCGCCTGATGGTGATGCGCCAGCCCGTCGGCGTGGTCGCGGCGATCACGCCGTGGAACTTCCCGGCGGCCATGATCACGCGCAAGGTCGCGCCGGCGCTCGCCGCCGGCTGCACCGTCGTGTGCAAGCCCGCCACGCAGACGCCGTTCACGGCGCTCGCGCTGGCCGAACTCGCGCACCGCGCGGGCATCCCGAAGGGCGTGTTCAACGTTGTGACGGGGCCGGCGCGCGCCATCGGCGGCGTGCTGACCTCCGACGCCCGGGTGCGCAAGCTGTCCTTCACCGGCTCCACCGAAGTCGGCAAGGCGCTGATGGCCCAGTGCGCCGGCACGCTCAAGAAGGTGTCCCTCGAACTCGGCGGCAACGCGCCGTTCATCGTCTTCGACGACGCCGATCTCGACGCCGCCGTGGCGGGCGCCATCGCCAGCAAGTACCGCAACACGGGCCAGACCTGCGTCTGCGCCAACCGCCTGCTCGTGCAGTCCGGTGTCTACGACGCCTTTGCCGCGAAGCTGGTGGAGGCCGTGAGGAAGCTCGCCGTGGGCGACGGCCTCAAGGGGGCGACCGACCAGGGTCCGCTGATCGACGAGGCCGCCCTCGCCAAGGTCGAGGAGCACGTCGCGGACGCGCTCGGCAAGGGCGCGAAGCTTGCCACCGGCGGCCGGCGCCACGCGCTCGGCGGCACGTTCTACGAGCCGACGGTGCTCACCTTCGTGACGCCGTCCATGAAGGTGGCGCGCGAGGAGACCTTCGGGCCGGTCGCGCCGCTGTTCCGATTCGAGACGGAGGCCGAAGCGCTTGCCATGGCCAACGACACCGAGTTCGGACTCGCCTGCTACTTCTACACCCGCGACCTCGCGCGCGCCTGGCGCGTGTCCGAGGGCCTCGAGTACGGCATCGTCGGACTGAACACCGGCCTGATCTCGACCGAAGTCGCGCCCTTCGGGGGCGTGAAGGAATCCGGCATCGGCCGCGAGGGCTCGAAGTACGGCCTGCTCGACTTCACCGAGATCAAGTACGTGTGCATCGGCGGGGTGCAGTGACCGAGGCCGGACCCCCTGCGCCGCAGCCGCTCGCCGACCGCTCGCTGATCGTCCTGCTCGCCGCGATCGCGGCGTCGGGCCCGTTCGCCATGAACGTCTACCTGCCGGCCCTGCCGGTGGTGCAGGCGCACTTCGGCGCCACCGTGCCCGAGATGAATACGACGGTGAGCATCGCGCTGCTGTCCTTCGCCGTCGGCATCCTGCTCCACGGGCCGCTGTCGGACCGCTACGGCCGCCGCCCGGTCATCCTCGGCGGCCTCGGCGTGTTCGCGCTGGGCAACCTGCTGTGCCTCGTGGCCCCCACGCTCGAGGTCCTGCTCGCCGGCCGCGCGGTGCAGTCCTTCGGCTCGGCGGCCGGCCTGGTCGTGGCCCGCGCCATGCTCGGCGACCTGTACGCGCGCGAGAAGATGGCGCGGATGCTGGCCTACCTGACGATGGTGATGGTCGTCGGCCCGACGGTGGCGCCGCTGATCGGCGGCGCCGTGACGGATGCCTGGGGCTGGAAGTCCCTGTTCGCCGTGCTGCTCATGGCCAACGCCGCGGTGCTCGGGTTCACGTGGCGCCACCTGCCAGAGACCCGCGCCGCGGGCGAGCGCAGCGCGTCCAAGGCCGCGCTGCTCGGCGAGTCGTTCGCGCTGCTGCGCCGGCGCGCCTTCCTCGGGTTGGCGGTGCAGGCGGGCGTGATCTACGCGACGTTCCTCGCCTTCATCTCCATCGTGCCCTACGTGATGGTCGAGCTCGGGCGCAGCTCGACCGAGTACGGCCTGTGGTACCTGCTGCTCGCGGGCGGCTACTTCGTCGGCAACTGGTGGGTGACCCGCGTCGCGACGCGCGTCGGCCTGCGCCGGCTGATCGTTGCCGGCACGACCGGCCAGCTCGTCTTCGCCGCCCTCGGCCTCGGGCTGATGCTCGCCGGCATCTGGCACCCGGCCGCGATCTTCATTCCCTTCGCCGCGCTGAGCCTCGCGCAGGGTCTGGCGCTGCCCAACCTCAACGCCAGCGCCGTGGCGCTCGCGCCGCGCACGGCCGGCGCGGCCTCCAGCATGCTCGGGTTCTCGCAGCAGTTCATCGGCGCCTCGGCGGTGCAGTTCATGGCGCTCTTTTCCACGCAGTCGCCGGTGCCCATCTACGTCTTCTGCGCCGTGGTGTCAGTGGTGGCCTGGATCTCGCTGTACGCGCTGCCACACGGCGAGGTCCGCCCGCAGGCCGCCGGCTGACTCGCGCGGCGCGGCGCGCCCGACGCTATGATGCGGGTCCATTCCGCTGCCGCCGAAAGGTCCTGAATGCTCGGCCGCTTCCTCGAAGTCAGCGTCCACGCCCCGGATCCGCTCGAGTCGCTCCGCTTCTACGAGAGGCTCGGCTTCACGCAGGCGTCGGTCGGTGACACCTGGAGCCACCCCTACGCGGTCGTCACCGACGGCCGTCTGTTCATCGGCCTGCACGGCTACGAGTTCCCCTCACCGTCGCTCACTTTCGTGCAGCCCGACCTGATGGCAAACCTGGAGCGCATCGAGGGGCTGGGCGTCGAGCTGGCCTTCCGCAAGCTGGGCGCGGATGTGTTCAACGAGGCCGGCTTCACGGACCCGAACCGGCAGATGATCGCGATGCTGGAGGCGCGCACCTACTCGCCGCCGCAGCGGCGGTCACACGAGACCTCGCGGCTCGGCTGGTTCGAGGAGTTCGCGCTGCCGGCAGAGGACCTGGAGGGATCGGCGCGCTGGTGGGAGCAGCTCGGCTTCGTCGCCGCGGAAACCGGCGAGGAGCCCTGGCCCCGCGTCGGGCTCACCAGCGATTCCCTGAACGTCGGGCTCGTCGGCGGCGGGAACCTGCGCTCGCCCGCGCTGGTCTTCAGGGAACCCGACATGACGGAGCGGATCCGTGGCCTGGCCGGTGCGGGAATCGAGTTCTCGCGCGGCCTGCCGCGCGCGCTCGACCCGCGCGAGAACGCGCTGCTCGTGGCGCCCGAAGGCACGCCGCTCCTGCTCATGACGGGCTGAACCAAAGGAGATTCGATGTCCGTTGCCACCCTGCCGCGCGCCGCCGCGGCCTGTGTCCGATCCTCGACGCCAGGCGCCGGGCGACGCGCATGAGCACCTGGCTCGTCACCGGCGCGAGCCGCGGCATCGGGCTGGAGCTGTGCAGGCAGCTCGCGGCGCGCGGCGACACCGTCATCGCCGCCTGCCGGAAGGCGACACCGGCGCTGGCGGCGACCGGTTGCGGCATCATCGAGGGCGTCGAGGTCACCGATCCGGGCTCGCTTAGGCGGCTCGATGCCGCGCTCGGCGACACGCGGCTCGACGTGCTGGTCAACAACGCGGGCATCCTGTCCGTGGAGTCGCTCGGCCGGCTCGACTTCGAGGCGATGCGCCGCCAGTTCGAGGTCAACGCGCTCGGACCGCTTCGCGTCACCGAGGCGCTGCTTCCCAGGCTCGGCGCCGGCTCGAAGATCGCGATCATCACGAGCCGCATGGGCTCGATCGCCGACAACGGCAGCGGCGGCTACTACGGCTATCGGATGTCGAAAGCCGCCGTGAACGCGGCCGGCGTCAGCCTCGCGCGCGACCTCGAAGGACGCGGCATCGCCGTGCTGCTGCTGCACCCGGGCATGGTGGCCACCGACATGACCGGCGGCACGGGCATCCCGCCCGCGGAGTCGGCGACCATGCTCATCGCCCGGATCGACCGCCTCGGCCTCGCCGACTCAGGCAGCTTCCATCACGCCAACGGCGAAGTCCTGCCCTGGTGATCGTCCCTACACCGCGCGGGAGAAGCGCGGCTGGGGCGCCTGCTGGTGCGCGGCGAGGTAATAGTCGAAGCACATCGCGACGTTGCGCATCAGCAGCCGGCCGATCGGGGTGAGCTCGAAGCCGCGCTCCAGCATGACCACGAGGCCGTCGGCGACGAGCGGCGCGAGTGAGGCGATCTCGCGCGCGAAGTAGTCCTCGAAGCGCACCGGCCAGGCCTGCTCGATGCGCGCGTACTCGACGCGCGCGCGGCACATGATGTCCTGGATCACCGCGCGGCGCAGGCGGTCGTCGTCATTGAGCGCGAGGCCCCTGTGCACCGCGAGGTGCCCGGAGTCGATCGCCTGGTAGTAGTCGTGCAGGGTCTTGTAGTTCTGCGCGTAGCTGTCGCCGAGCTTGCCGATCGAGCTCACGCCGAGCGCGACGAGGTCGCAGTCCGCGTGGGTCGAGTAGCCCTGGAAGTTGCGGTGCAGGCTGCCCTCGCGCAGCGCGATCGCGAGCTCGTCGGTGGGCAGCGCGAAGTGGTCCATGCCGATGTAGACGTAGCCGGCGCCGGTCAGCTTCTCGATGGTGAGCTCGAGCAGTGCGAGCTTTTCGGCGCCGCTCGGGATGTCCTCGGACTTGATGCGCTTCTGCGGCTTGAACATGTGCGGGAGGTGCGCGTAGCTGTAGACGGCGAAGCGGTCCGGCCGCTCGCCGATCGCCATGTCGAGGGTCTTCGCGAAGCGGACGCGATCCTGCTTCGGCAGCCCGTAGATCAGGTCCACGCTCACCGACTTGTAGCCGGCGCGCCGCGCGCGCTCCATGATGGCGAAGGTCTGCTCGGCCGACTGGATGCGGTTGACCGCCTGCTGCACCTCGGGATCGAAGTCCTGGATGCCGAGGCTCATGCGGTTCAGGCCCGCGCGCGCCAGCAGGTCCACGGTGTCGAGGTCGCAGGTGCGCGGGTCGATCTCGATGGAGAACTCCCGCGTGTCGTCCGCGCGCAGCTGGAAGTGCCAGCCGAGCTTCTTCAGCAGGTCCTCGAGCTGCCACGGGTTCAGGAAGGTCGGCGTGCCGCCGCCGAAGTGGAGCTGGTCGACTGTGCGGTCCTTCGCGAACAGCTCGGCCTGCATCTCGATCTCGCGGTACAGGCGGACGAGGTAGTTTTCGGCCTGCTCGCGGTTGCGGGTGATGACCTTGTTGCAGCCGCAGTAGAAGCAGGGGCTGGCGCAGAAGGGCACGTGCACGTAGAGGGACAGCGGCGCCGGCGGCGTCGCGCCATTCGTCGCCGCGGCCGCGGCCCGGTACTCGGCCTCGCGGAAGCTGTCGTGGAACTGCACGGCGGTCGGGTAGGACGTGTAGCGCGGACCCGGACGGTCGTAGCGGCGGACGAGGTCGGCATCGAACTTGACGGAGGTTTCCATGGTGGCTGCCATCGGGCATCGGGCCCGGCTCCTTGGACGGGTAAGCTAATCGCCTGGTGGTCACCGCGGCAGACGCATATGTACGGATCGGTGACCACCAGGCGGGCAAGGGATAACCTAGGCAGCATGCTGCGCCGCGCCCTGCTCGCACTACCCCTGGTCCTCGCCGGCGGCCCCGCCGCGGCCTCGGGCTGGACCTCCTGCCTCGACTCCTCCCTCGAGCCGCCAGCGCCCGTCGAGCGCGAGGCGCCGCCCTACCCGGAATCGGCCCGCCTCGCCAACGCCGAGGGCAGCGTCGAGGTCAGCTTCACCGTGCTGCGGACCGGCGACGTCGGCTGGGTGCGCATCACCAGGGCCGAGCCCTCGGGCTTCTTCGAGCAGGCGGCGCTCGACGGCGTCCGCGCATGGCGGTTCACGCCCGCGATGCGTGCCGGAACACCCATCGAGTGCCGGCTCAAGACCCGGGTGCGCTTCACGCTCGCCGACGTGGCGACGGTCCGGGCCGGCAGCGCCAACGACGACGGACTGCCCTCGCCGTCTTACCCCGCGGCCGCCCGCGAGGCCCGGCTCGAGGGCTATGTCGAGCTGACGCTCACGGTTGCCCCGGACGGGCACGTGGCCCGGACCGAGGTCACCGCGGCCATGCCCCGCGGCGAGTTCGAGCGGGCGGCGCTCACGGCCGTGAAGTCCTGGCGCCTGCCACCTGCAGCCGAGCCGCGAGAGCTGCGCCGGCGCTTCGACTTCAGCCTGCCGGACAGCCCGCCGCGCCCCCAGTCCGCGTCCCTGCTGGCTGCCGCGCCCCTGCCATCGGTAGCCTGCCAGGAACGCCTGTCGGGCTGGGTCCGCCTCGAGGTGGACGCGGACGCCGAGGGACGGATCCTCGCCGCCCGCGTGGTCGCCGCCGAGCCGGCGGGACTCTTCGACGCCACCGCACTCGCGATCGCGCGGCGCTCGCGGATCGCCCCGGCGTGGCGTGACGGCCACCCGGTCGCGGCCACCGGCCTGCTGACCCTCGCCTTCAGCCCGGACTCGAGTTCCTGCCCGGACGCGGGATCGTCCGACCGCCATTCCGCCCCGCGGCCCTCGCCCACGCCCCGTGTCTCCGGCGCCCGCGAGCGGGGCCCCGGGTCGATCCCACCCGCGCCTCCCGGTTAACATCCCGGGCCTCGCGGCCACCCATGCGCCGCCCAGGATGCCGGGAACCTCGCCATGAATAGACTGCTGATGCTCGCGGCGGCGGCCACGCTGCCATGCCTCGCCTCTGCCGACGAAGGCATGTGGACCTTCGACAACCCGCCCTCGGCGGCGATCAAGTCGCGCTACGGCGTCGAGCTGACGCGCGACTGGCTGGACCGGGTGCGCGGCGCGACGCTGCGGCTCGAGAGCGGCTGCACCGCGTCCTTCGTCTCGCCCACCGGGCTGATCCTCACCAACCACCACTGCGCCGAGGACTGCATCGCCGAGAACTCGAGCGCGGAGACCGACCGCCTCGGGAAGGGTTTCCTCGCGGCAACGCCCGGCGAGGAGCTGCGCTGCCAGGGCGAGGCGGCCTCGGTCCTCATTCGAACCGAGGACGTCACGGAACAGGTCCGCAAGGCGACCGCAGGCCTCGATCCCGCCAAGGCCGTCGAGACGCGCCGGGCCGAGCTCACGCGGCTCGAGCAGGCCTGTGAGGAGGCCTCGGCCAAGGATCGCGCCACCGGCCCGCTCAAGTGCGAGGCCGTGACGCTCTATCAGGGCGGCCAGTCCTGGATCTACGCCTACAAGCGCTACGACGACGTGCGCCTCGTGTTCGCCCCCGAGAAGGACATCGGGGCCTTCGGTGGCGACGTGGACAACTTCCAGTTCCCGCGCTGGTCGCTCGACATGGCGATCCTGCGCGCCTACGAGGACGGCAAGCCGGCGAAGACTCCGAACCGCCTGCAGTTCGACTGGAAGGGCGCCGCCGCCGGCGAGCCTGTGTTCGTCTCCGGCCACCCGGGCACGACGCAGCGGCTGATGACCCTTGCCGAACTCGATGCCCAGCGCGACGTCACGCTGCCGTTCTGGCTGCTGCGCTTCTCTGAGCTGCGCGGCCGGATGATCCAGTTCGGCAAGGGCAGCGAAGAGTCCGAGCGCCGCGCCACTGCCTATCTCAACACGATCGAGAACTCCATCAAGGTGCGCCGCAAGCAGCAGGACGCGCTGAACGACGACGCGCTGTTCGGGCGCAAGGCCGCCGAAGAGGCGGCGCTCGCCAAGGCGCTCGCGGGCGGCCCCGATGCGGACGCGTACGAGCGCATCGCGAAGGCGCAGCAGGTCCACCGCGACATCCACGTGCGCCACGCCTTCCTCGAGGGCGGCGCCGGCTTCAACAGCGAACTCTTCGTACACGCGCGCACGCTGGTGCGCGCCGCTGCGGAGCGCGCCAAGCCCAATGCCGAGCGGCTGCGCCCCTACACCGACGCGCGCCTTCCCGCCATCGAGCGCGCGCTGCGCGCCGAGACGCCCTACTACGCCGATCTCGACCAGGTGCGGCTGTCGTTCTCGCTCGAGCGCATGCGCGAGTGGCTCGGCCCGGACGATCCGCTGGTGAGGCGCATCTTCGGCCGCGAGTCACCCGACTCGCTCGCCGCGAGGCTGATCGCCGGCTCGAAGCTCGCCGACCCGGCCGAGCGCATGGCGCTCTACGCGGGCGGCCAGGCGGCGATCGACGCGAGCGACGACGCCATGATCCGCCTCGCCGCCGCGGTGGATCCCGAGGCTGCCGCGCTGCGCAAGCGCATGGAGGACGAGGTCGAGGGGCCGACGCGCCAGGCGCAGGAGGCCATCGCCGCGGCGCGCTTCGCGACGCTCGGAACCGATGTCTACCCCGACGCCACGTTCACGCTGCGCCTGTCCTACGGCGCGGTCGACGGCTGGGTCGAGCAGGGCGCACCGGTCGCGCCATTCACCACGCTCGAGGCCGCCTTCGAGCGCTCGACGGGCCGGCCGCCCTTCCGCATGCCCGAGTCGTGGCTCGACAAGGCCCATGCGCTGCCCATGGACACCCCCTTCAACTTCGTCGCGACCCTCGACATCGTGGGCGGCAACTCGGGCAGCCCGATCGTCAACGCGCGCGGCGACATCGTGGGGCTCGCCTTCGACGGCAACATCCACTCGATCGCCGGCGGCTACGGCTACGACGTCCGCAACAACCGCGCCATCGGCGTGGACGTACGCATCATGCGCCTCGCGCTCGAGGAGGTTTACGGCGCGAAGTCGCTGCTCGCGGAGATGGACCGCCGGCGCTGAGCGCCGCTCACCCGGGCCACAGGCGGCGCAGCGCCTCGAGCGCCGCCTCCGGGTGCATGCCGGCGCGGATCACGAGCGCCAGCAGCGCGCCGACGTAGGCCGCGGACAGCAGCGTGACGGCGTAGCCTGCGAGCACGAGGACCCCGTCGCGCTCCGCCATCCCGATGCACAGCAGGATGACGGCGATCGCCGGCAGGGTGTTGGCGAACGGAACCAGCGGCAGCGGGGCCATCAGCAGGGACACCGCAAGGCACAGCAGCACCCCGTTCAAGGCGTTGACGGCCGGCGTGGCCGTGAGCCCGAGCAGCCGGGGCCGGAACAGGTGCTCGAGGCGTTCGGCCCATCGCGTGGACCGTTCCAGGACTTGCTGCACGGTCGCAGCCGGCAGCGCGTGCGACAGGAGGCGGTCCGGCAACCAGGGGACGCGGTTCAGCATGACGGCGACGCCGATCAGCAGCATCGGCAGGCCGAGCGCGGTGCTCATCATCGGAAGCGAGACCGGCAGCAGGAACGGCGAGGCCAGGATCGCGCAGAAGACCAGCAGGCCCTGCTCGCCGACGAGCGCCAGCAGCTCGCGCAGCGTGACCGTGTGGCCGCGCACCGCCGCCGCGGTCGCGGCCAGCGCGACCGACAGGCGTGTCTCGGGATTGCGGATGCGGGCGGACGTCACGGCGACGATTCCGTTGGGCGGCGCGGTCGAGCCAGCATCGGGACTCGTCCGGCCGCGCGCAAGAGGGATGCCCGAGACCTGCGTCTCAGGAACGGCTGCGCAACCAGCCGGTGATGCTGTAGCGGCCGCCGCCAGCGAAGCTCGCCACCTGCGTGACGGTGTGCAGGGTCGGCACCCGCATCAGGTTCAGCGCGTTGAAGGCCGGTCCGAAGGCCTCGGCCACGTGGCCGTAGGGGTCCGGGAAAGCCAGCAGCCCGCCCCAGTCCACGCGCCACTCAGGCGTGAAATTGAGCACGTAGGCGGCGTGGCGGTTCTTGCCGGCGACCGCGTCGTCGTGGGCCGTGAGAAAGTCGCCCGGCCGGTAGAGGGTGGCCTGGGCATCGGCGAAGGCGATCTCCGGCACGCCGGTCACGCGCCGCGCGAAGTCGAAGAAAGCCGGAGAGTTGAGGAAGGCCAGCACGCGCATCAGGAAGTGGTCGCGCAGGCGGCCCTCGTCCCAGGCCGCGTCGATCCGGAAGCTGGCGTAGCGGTAGGCGAAGCCGCGGGTCGCCGCAAGGTCGGTGGATGCGAGGATCGCGGCACGCTCTTCCGGCGGCAGCGCGTCGAGCGAGGCAACCGCCAGGTCGCGGCTGCCGGCGTCGTCGCCGACCGCATAGCTCCAGGGTGTCTCCTCGACGA
This sequence comes from Steroidobacteraceae bacterium, assembly GCA_025458865.1. GTDB lineage: Bacteria > Pseudomonadota > Gammaproteobacteria > Steroidobacterales > Steroidobacteraceae > SG8-30. The sequence goes on from JALORP010000005.1 coordinate 47,443, forward strand.
GTGCACGGTGGATCCGTGCCGCGGCGGCGGGCGTAAGGATGCCGCCGATGTGCACGCGTCCCGACTGGCGAAAGACGCGGCCGACGAGCTCGGCGTCGAGACGTGGGTCGAACGCGATGGCGACGTCTTCGCTGGGCGTCAGGTTCATGGCCGGAATGATATCCGAGGCACCGGCACAGGGTTACGATGCCGCCATGGGCGTCTACAGCCGGCATGTGTTTCCCTGGGTGCTCGAAGCCGTGATGGCGCAGCGCGTGCTGCACCGGCTGCGCGAGGAGGCGCTCGAGCCCGCCCACGGGCAGGTGCTCGAGATCGGCTTCGGCACGGGCCTGAACCTGCCCCACTACCCCGGCCGCGTGCACCGCATCACCGGCGTGGACAGCAACCCCGGCGTGCTGCGCCGCGCGCGGCGGCGCGCCGCGGCGAGCGGCATCGAAGTCGAGCACCACGGCCTGTCCGCCGAGGCGCTGCCCTTCCCCGACGCCAGCTTCGACACGGTGGTCAGCACCTTCACGCTGTGCAGCATTCCCGACCTCGGCCGTGCGCTGGCCGAGGTGCGCCGCGTGCTGAGGCCAGGCGGCGAGTTCCTGTTCCTCGAGCACGGCCTCGCGCCGGAGCCGGCCGTCGCGGCGTGGCAGCGGCGGCTGAACCCGCTGTGGATGAAGGTCGGCGACGGCTGCCACCTCGACCGCGACGCAACGGCCGAGGTGAGCGGCGCGGGCTTCGCGATCGAGCGCGTGCGCAGCTTCTACCTGCCGAAGTCGCTCAAGTTCGCCGGCTACATGTACCTGGGCGCGGCGCGCAGGTAGCGCGTCAGATCGAGGCGGCCCGGCTGCGGGCCCTCGCGACGGCGCCGAGGCGCACGCCGACGCGGCGGAAGATCGACAGGCGGTCCACGAACAGCCGGCCCTCCAGGTGATCGAGCTCGTGCTGCAGGCAGACGGCGTGCATGCCCTCGAGGCGGCGCTCGAAGGCCGCACCGTAGCGGTCGCGGGCACACACGGTCAGCTGCGTCGCCCGGACGACGTTGCCGACGACCCCCGGCACGGACAGGCAGCTCTCCTCCACGAGCCCGGGAACGGCGGGATCGTGGATCTCGGGGTTGATGTAAACGTCGGGCGACGCTGCTCCGCCGGAAAGGTCCATCACGAGAACGCGGCGACGGTCGCCGGCCTGCGGCGCGGCGAGGCCGATGCCCTTCGATGCGCGGAGCGTGTCGCAGAGGTCGTCCACGAGCCGGGCGAGGTCGTCGTCGAATGCGTCCACAGGCTCGGCGCGCAGCCGCAGCCGGGGATCGGGGTACTCGAGGATCGGCAGGATGGCCATGTGAGTGCTCCGTCAGGCCACGGTGCCGCCGCTCGCGGCACCGCTGTGCGCGCGCTGCGGCGCGGTCTCGAGGACCGGTGCGTCATCGGCCTCGCCCCGACGCGACGCGACGCGGCGGATCAGCGGCACGGCCGCGACGATGGCGACGACGAGCAGCGTGATCTCGAGCGAGTAAACCGCCAGGTAGCCGTTCGCGGCGCCGTCGAGGCCGAAGGGCCCGGGGTCCGCCCCGACCGTGGCGTTGACGAGATCCCGGATGGCACCGGAGAGCGCAACGCCGATTCCGGCGCCGGTCGCCTGCACGGCGCCCCAGGCGCCGAGCGCGAGCCCGGCCTGCTGCTTCGGCGCGCGGTTCATGGTTGCGGTGAGCGTGCCGTGGCCGAACAGCGCACCGCCCATGCCGATGAGGAAGTTGCCGAGCAGGAACAGCCAGGGCAGGCCGAGCGGCGCGGCGGCGATCACGCATACAAAGCCCGGCACGCCGGTGAACGCGCCGGCCAGCACGATGCGGTACGGATCCGCGCCGCGGCCCAGCACGTAGGAGGCGTAGCTGAAGCCGAGCAGGCCACCGAAGGCGAGCAGCGCGGTGAGGCGCGTGGTCGCGGCGACCTCGAGGCCGAGCACCTGCCCGCCGAAGGGCTCGAGCAGGATGTCCGCCATGCCGAAGGCCATGGTGCCGACGCCCACCACGACGAGGCGGCGCACCGCGCCCTCGCCCTTGCAGAACTGCGCCCAGGATTCGCTGAAGCCCGGGTCCGGGGGCGGCGGCGGCGCGCCGCGGCACGGCCGGCGCATCTCCTGCTTCCACATCGCCACGGCGTTCAGGACCATCGTCGCCACCGCGACGCCCTGGATCACCTGGACGAGCCGGCCCGGCGTGAAGTCCTCGAGCGCCGCGCCGAAGGCGAGCGCGCTCACGATCATGCCCACGAGCAGCATGACGTACATGAGTCCCACGACCTTCGCGTGCGACTCCTGCGGCGTGAGGTCGGTCGCGAGCGCGAGGCCGGCGGTCTGCACCACGTGCACGCCGGCGCCGACCAGCAGGAACGATGCCCCGGCGGCGGCCTGGCCGATCCACACCGGGTAGTTGACCGCGTCGCCCTTGCCGGCGAGCACGAGCAGCGCGAAGGGCATGATGGCGAAGCCGCCGAACTGCAGCAGCGTGCCCTTCCAGATGAACGGGACGCGCCGCCAGCCGAGTTCGCAGCGGTGGGTGTCCGACTTGTAGCCGATCAGCGCGCGGAACGGCGCGAAGGCGACCGGCAACGCGATCATGATGCCGACCAGCGAGGCCGGCACGGACAGCTCCACGATCATGACGCGGTTCAGCGTGCCGACGAGCAGCACGAGCGCCATGCCGACGGAGAACTGGAACAGCGACAGCCGCATCAGCCGCGACAGCGGCAGATCGGGCGTCGCCACGTCGGCGAACGGCAGGAAGCGCGGGCCGAGCTGGACCCACGTGGAAACGAGCCTTGCGCCGAGCCGGTTCATTGCCGCGTCGTCAAAAGGGGTCGGGAATTACGGCTCCCGACCCCCTAGGCAGCACCCCACGGCGAAGTCTCTCCGGTCCACGTGTGGCGGCGGCGACGGAGATTGTGAGGTCGTCTGCTGCGAACGAACTGAATCAGCCGCCCTGCCAGTACGCGGAGAACCAGGTCGTGTTCGACAGGACCGCGTAGTGAACGAGCAGTGCAATCAGCGTAACCGAGCCCAGGAACAGCGGCAGACCCACTGTCGGCTTGACCACACACCAGATTCTTCCTTGGTTCATGATTTTCTCCTCAGCCCAGCCACGGGGTGTACATGTAGGCGAGGAGATGCGCGAACAGCGCGATCACGAAGAAGACTCGAGCTCCGTCGATCACGTGCTTGTGCAGTTCCTCCGACTCCCCGATGGTCAATCCGGTGGGCCACACCCGGTTCGGATCGTCCAGATCAGTTGCCATAAACTATTCTCCTTGGAAAAGCAGACGTCTCAACGCAACGAAGATTGCGCCGTGCGGTCCCCGCACGCGGGTTTGCCCGCCGCCACTCGAGAGCAACGACGAAAAACTCTGCTGAGCCGGCGCGGGCAGTTGCCCCGCGGCACTTCCGAGATGGCGCGCCCCAGCCTTCATTCGAAATCTCGCTCGAGGGCAGCCTTGTCCAGTGCAGCCGATTTTCGGAGTGTCAATTCATATTGTCAATAGAGACTGTCCAGTGCAATTGACGCACAAGACTGTGGAAAACCGCGACTTTCGCGAAGCCGGAATAGCGAACAGGGATTCATGGAGGTCAGCGGCGGCGCGATGCCAGCGCAGCCTGACCGCCCGCCGGGAGCCAGGGAGAGGGACTCCCGGCGGGGGCCGAAGCGGGGCGCGCCAGAACGGCACGCCCCGCTCCTTCAACGGATCAGCGGCTGCGGCTCCCGATGAGGAGCGGCAGGCCGAAGCTCGTCTTCCACGGACCGGACGACGACGTCACGGTCTTGAGTCCGAAGAGCGATGACAGCGGCGCCGGGTTGCGGCTCAGCAGGGACATGCCAAAGACCGACGAGAAGGCGTAGTCCGGCTTCGTAAGTTCGCCGAAGAGCGCCGTGAGCCAGCCCGTGCGGCCCTTCGACAGGGGCGGCATGCCGAAGGTCCGGGACATCGGTGCCGGCGAATTGCGGATCAGGACCGGAAGGCGGAACGCCGAGGAGAGCGGGGCCGCCTCGTCCCATGCGATGCTCGGCTCCTTCGGCAGCCGAAGGCCTGTGTCCACGGGCCCGAAGCCGTTCAGGATGTCGATGGCGTCCTGCGAGTGGCCGAAGGACGCGCGCACGACGACCAGCGAGCGGCCGCGCTGGATGCCCTCGGCGTAGATCCGGGCGTGGCTGCGCAGCACGAAGCCCGCCATGATCGCCGCTGCGATCGCCTCGGCGGTGTTGCCGGACCGGGGCGTCACCAGGAAGATCTGGTCCTCCGGGAATCCCTCGTCCTTCAGCTTCTGGACGGCATCGCGCGCCTGCTGTTCGGCTTCGTACATCCGAACGATCGGGTCTCTCATGTTCACTCTCCAGTGGTTCTCGGTGAGATTCGGGCAGCCGAAACGAGGCGCGCAGGCCACACGAACGCACGCCCAGCGGCCGAGCATACTCCTGGCCCCGGGAGCGGAAAAGCGTGGAAATCCGGGGCGCTTACCCCTGGCACGCCGCGCGTCGGAAGCGCCGCACAGGCGCCCGTGAAATCGCGTAGCGTCGCCGATTCAATGACCGATGGCCGCGAGCAGGCGGTCGATCATGCCCTCGGCCTGGGCGCGATAGCCGCCGCCGAACAGGTTCAGGTGATTCAGGACGTGGTAGAGGTCGTAGAGGTCGCGGCGCGTGCCGGCCGCGGCATCGAGCGGCCACTCCCGGACGTAGGCGGCGTAGAACGCCGGCCCGAAACCGCCGAAGAGCCGGGTCATCGCGAGGTCGGCCTCGCGGTCCCCGTGGTAGACGGCCGGGTCGAAGACGACCGGCTCACCGTGCTCGTCGACCCCCCAGTTGCCGCCCCAGAGGTCGCCGTGCAACAGCGACGGCCGCGGCCGGTAGGTGGCGAAGAACACGTCGAGCAGCTCGAGCAGGCGCCCGCCGCGCGCCTGCAGGCGCCCGCCATGACCGTTCGCCGCCGCAAGCTCGAGCTGGAAGCCCAGCCTGCGATCGCGCAGGAACGCGACCCAGTCGCCCGCCTCGCGGTTCGGCTGCGGCGTGCTGCCGATGTAGTTGTCCCGGGCGAAGCCGAAGCGCGGCGCGAGGCAGCGGTGCAGGGCGGCGAGGCCCGCGCCGAGGCGCGCTTCCGCCGCGGGCGTGCCGGGCCCGAGGTCGACCCACTCCAGCGCGAGGAAAGCCCGACCATCCGCCTGGCCGGCGGCGAGCGGCGCCGGAACCCGCAGCGCCCCGGCTGCGGCGAGGCTGCCGAGGCCTTGCCGCTCGGCCTCGAGCATCGCCAGGCCCGCCGCTTCAGCCAGCTTCACGAACACGGGGCCCTTCGCCGTCTCCACCCGGTAGCTCCGCGCGATGCAGCCGCCGTGCACGGGGCGCCAGGGCGCGGGACGCAGTGTCGCGCCCAGCGCCGCGGCCAGCGCCTCACGCAGAGCCACCGACTCGCCGCCGCTCACAGGCGCTCGGCGATGCGCTGTGCCTGCCGGCGCAGCATCGGCCCGAAGCCGGCGTGGTCGTAGAACGCCTCCAGCGCCTCCACCGCCGGCGCGCGGCGCGCGAGGTCGGCCGGGTCGAACGCAAGCGGCATGTCGCAGGCGATGCGGGTCAGGCGCCGGGCCAGGAAGGCCGCGTCGCGGTGCTCGGCCAGGCGGGCCGGCAGCCGCGCCGCGCCCCTGAGCGGCAGCGCCGGCACCTCGTCGAGCCTCGCGTAGAGGTCCTCCAGCGACTCGAAGACCGACAGCAGCGCCGCGGCGGTCTTCGGGCCCACGCCCGGCACGCCGGGGATGTTGTCCACGCTGTCGCCGGTGAGCGCGAGGTAGTCCGCCATGCGCTCGGGCTGCACGCCGAACTGCCCGGCGATGTCGCCATAGCCGTAGCGGCGGTCGCCCGCGAAGTCCCAGAACTCGTCGCCCTGGCGCACCAGCTGGGCTAGGTCCTTGTCGCGCGTCACCAGCACGCAGGCCTCGCCGCGCGCGCGCATGCGCGTCGAGATCGCGCCGATGATGTCGTCGGCCTCGTAGGCGCCGCTCGCGTATTCGGCCACGCCGAGCAGGCGGCACAGTTCGCGGCACAGCGCGAACTGGTGCCCGAGGTCGGGCGGCGGCGGCTCGCGGTTCGCCTTGTAGGCCGGGTAGATCTCGTTGCGGAAGGAGGTGTCGAGGCTCTCGTCGAAGGCGACGGCGACAAGCCCGGGCCGCGCGCGCTCGAGCAGGTCGCCCATGAAACGCGCGAAGCCGTACAGGGCGTTGACTGCGCGGCCGTCGCGGCCGGCCATGCCCGGCTCCACCGAGTAGTAGGCGCGGAAGATGAAATAGCTCGCGTCGACGAGGTGCAGCATCCCGCCGATTATGCCGCTTCGCCGCGCCGGCTCACTGCATCCAGCGCTGGATGCGGTCGTGCAGCGGGCTCGAGCGCGGGAAGTGCGCGAGCAGGTACTCCATCTGGTCGGCGAGCACGCGCCGGCCCTTGAGGTAGATGTACTCGGCGTAGGTCGGCGTGAATGGCACCGCGAGGAGCTGCATCTTCGCCTGCTCGGGCGTGCGCGAGGCCTTGTGGTTGTTGCAGCGGCGGCAGGCCGCGACCACGTTGTTCCAGACGTCGCGGCCGCCCTGGTAGAAGGGCCGGACGTGGTCGCGCGACAGCTGCGACGGCGGGAACCGGCCGCCGCAGTACATGCACAGCCACGCGTCGCGCTTGAACAGCGTCTCGTTGTTGAGCGGCGGGACGTAGTCGTGGCGCAGGCTGCCCGGATTGCCCGTCTGGCCGTGGGTCGCGAGCATCGAGTTGACCTCGATCTCGGTGCGCTGGCCGCTCTTCGCATTGGTGCCGCCGCGCAGGGTGTAGAGCGTGCTGCCGAAGGCGTAGGACACCTGCCCGAGGCAGTACAGCCGCACCGCCTCGCGGTAGTCGATCCACTCGAGCGGCATGCCCGAGGCGTCCGTGCGCAGCACCTGCTGGCTCAGCGATGTGGCACCGACGGCGCGGACCTCGAGCGACTCCAGCCACTCCCGGTCTGCCGCCGGCATGGAGGCTATCCTGCCTGCGGTCATGGTTCCAGGGCCCTGAAAGACGGGGCGATGCAACAATACGGCAGGGATCGTGACGGTTTCAACGTCGCGGCCGGCGCGGCCCTCAGCCGTCCGCGCGGTGCCTTGCGTACCAGGCCAGGAATTCCCTGGCCGGCAGCGCGTCGCTGAACAGGTGCCCCTGCCCGAGGGTCACGCCCGCCCGCGCGAGCAGCTCGCGCTGCGCCTCGGTTTCGACGCCTTCCGCCACGACCTCGAGCCGCGTCGCCGCGAGTAGCGCGCGCAGTCCCTGCAGCCACTGCGGAGCCGGCGCGCCGGGAAGAAGCTCCTGCACGAGCTTCTGGTCCAGCTTGATCACCTCGAAGTGGCAGCGCGAGAGCAGCGCGAGGTTGGCGCCGTTGAGGCGCACGTCGTCGAGCGCGACGCGCACGCCGTCGCGCGCCATCTGGTCCAGCGCCATGAGGCCCTGCTCGTCCGGCACGCCGCGCTCGGTGACCTCGAGCACGACCTGGCTGCGAACCTCGCTGAGCCCCGACTTGACGGCCGCGTACTCGAGCCCGCCCCGGCCGAGCACGTCGGGCGGAACGTTGATGCTCACGTGCGCCGCCGGATGCGCCCGCAGCCAGTCCTTCAGCTCCGCGGCGACCGTGTCGATGACCCAGTAGGTGATCAGGCCCGCGAGTGGCGTGCGCTCGGTGTCCGGCATGAAGTCCATGGGCGGGACCCACAGGCCATCCCGCCGCCAGCGGATCAGCGCCTCGGCGCCGACGCAGCGGCCGTCCTCGAGCCGGACGGTGGGCAGGTAGTGAAGCCGGAACTCCCCGGCCTGCAAAGCGCTCTGGATCGCCGGGTCGTACACCGCTCCTCCCTGCTCCCGCACGGGCACGGCAGCGCCGTGCCGGCCGGCGCGGCTGCCCGCGGGACGGCTTCCGGGAAGCTCCAACAGTACGGGAGGGATATGCTATGTTTCAACGCGCTTAACGCGACGCAAAAAATACGGCAGCTGGACGGCGTCCGGATCGTCCGGCCAACCCTTCGGAGCAGCAGCCCCGGCATCGGGCAAAGCCCTGTGCCCGGTTTTCGTGGGAGGAACCTTCGCAATGCCACTGACCATCGGCGTGCCGCGCGAGACCTTCGCCGGCGAGAAGCGTGTCGCCACCGTGCCCGAGGTGGTCGAGAAGCTCGTGAAGCTCGGCTTCGACGTGTGCGTGGAGACCGGTGCAGGCGCCGCCGCCAACTTCGGCGACGAGGCCTACCAGGCCGCCGGGGCGCGCATCGCGGGCGGCGTCGCGGACCTGATGGCGGCTTCGGACATCGTCTTCAAGGTGCGTGCGCCGTCGCCCGGCGAAATCTCGCTGATGAAGCCCGGCACCACGCTCGTGAGCTTCATCTGGCCGGCGCAGAACCCCGAGCTCATGCAGGCGCTGGCCGACCGCAAGCTGACCGTGCTTGCCATGGACGCGCTGCCGCGGCAGCTCTCCCGCGCGCAGAAGATGGACGCGCTCACCTCCATGGCCGGCGTCAGTGGCTACCGCGCCGTCATCGAGGCCGCGCACGCCTTCGGCCGCCCGTTCAACGGCCAGGTGACCGCCGCCGGCAAGATCCCGCCCGCCAAGGTGTTCATCGCCGGGGCCGGCGTGGCCGGCCTCGCCGCGATCGGCGCGGCGGCGAATCTCGGCGCGATCGTCCGCGCCAACGACACGCGCGCCGAGGTCGCCGACCAGGTGGTGTCGCTCGGCGGCGAGTTCGTCAAGGTCGACTACGAGGAAGAGGGCTCGGGCGGCGGCGGCTACGCCAAGGTCATGAGCGAGGGCTTCCAGCAGGCCCAGCGCGAGATGTACGCGAAGCAGGCCCGCGAGGTGGACATCGTCATCACGACGGCGCTGATCCCGGGCAAGCCCGCGCCGAAGCTCATCACCGCCGAGATGGTGAGGAGCATGAAGCCCGGCAGCGTGATCGTCGACATGGCGGCCGAGCAGGGTGGCAACTGCGAGCTGACCGATCCCGGCCAGCTCGTCGTCAGGCACGGCGTCACCATCATCGGCTACACCGACCTCGCCAGCCGCCTCTCGAGGCAGTCGTCCACGCTCTACTCGAACAACCTGCTGCGACTGACGGAAGATCTCTGCAAGACCAAGGACGGCACGATCAACGTCAACTTCGAGGATGACGCCATCCGCGGCCTGACGGTGGTCAAGGACGGCGAGATCACCTGGCCGGCGCCGCCGCCCAGGCTCCCGGCCGCCCCGCCGCCGAAGCCCGCCGCGGCCGCGGCTCCCGTCGCGAAGAAGTCCGGCCACGGCCATGGCGCGGGCGAGCCGGCCTCCGCGAAGAGCCTGGCGATCCTCTTCGGAGTCGGCGCGCTGCTCTTCTGGCTGATCGGTGCGTATGCGCCGGCCTCGTTCCTCGGGCACTTCACCGTCTTCGTGCTGGCCTGCTTCGTGGGCTACATGGTGATCTGGAACGTCACACCCTCGCTGCACACGCCGCTGATGAGCGTCACCAATGCAATTTCGAGCATCATCGCGGTCGGCGCGCTGGTGCAGGTGGCGCCGCCGCTCGGCGAAGGCGCGGAGGGGCGGCCGGACACGCTGATCCTCGCGCTGGCGGTGGTGGCGCTCGCGCTCACCGCCATCAACATGTTCGGCGGCTTCGCCGTCACCCGTCGCATGCTTGCGATGTTCCGGAAGTAAGGGGCCGCCGCCATGGGAGAGAACCTCGTCGCGGTCGCCTACATCGGCGCCACCATCCTGTTCATCCTGAGCCTCGGCGGCCTCTCGAACCCCGAGACCTCGAGGCGCGGCAACCTCTACGGCATCGTGGGCATGACGATCGCCGTCCTGGCCACCGTGTTCGGCCCGCGCGTCACGCCCGCGGCCTACCCGTGGATCGTCGGCGCGCTCCTGTTCGGCGCCGCGATCGGCCTGTACGCGGCCCGCAAGGTGCAGATGACCCAGATGCCCGAGCTGGTCGCGATCATGCACAGCCTCGTGGGCCTCGCCGCCTGCCTCGTCGGCTTCGCGAGCTACGTGGACACCTCGATCGCCTACGAGGGCGCGGAGAAGACGATCCACGAGGTCGAGATCTACCTCGGCATCCTCATCGGTGCGGTGACCTTCTCCGGCTCGGTGATCGCCTTCGGCAAGCTGTCGGGCAAGATCGGCGGCAAGCCCCTGCTGCTGCCTGCGCGCCACTGGCTCAACCTCGCCGGGCTGCTGGTCGTGATCTTGTTCCTGGTGAAGTTCCTGCAGGCGCCGGACATCCAGGCCGGCATGCTGCCGCTCATCGTCATGACGGCGATCGCGCTGCTGTTCGGCGTGCACATGGTGATGGCGATAGGCGGCGCGGACATGCCCGTCGTGGTCTCGATGCTGAACAGCTACTCCGGCTGGGCGGCGGCCGCCACCGGCTTCATGCTCTCGAACGACCTGCTGATCGTCACCGGCGCGCTGGTCGGCTCCTCGGGCGCGATCCTCTCCTACATCATGTGCCGCGCGATGAACCGCAAGTTCCTGAACGTCATTGCCGGCGGCTTCGGCACGGGCGGCGGTTCGTCGCCGGCCGCGGCTGGCGCGGGCCCGGTGGGCGAGGTCACGGCCGTGAGCGCGGTCGAGACGGCCGAGCTGCTGCGCGGCTCGAAGAACGTGATCATCGTGCCGGGCTACGGCATGGCGGTCGCGCAGGCCCAGCACACGGTCTTCGAGATCACGAAACTGCTGCGCGAGAAGGGCGTGAACGTGCGCTTCGGCATCCACCCGGTCGCCGGCCGCATGCCTGGACACATGAACGTGCTGCTCGCCGAAGCCAAGGTGCCCTACGACATCGTCCTCGAGATGGACGAGATCAACGACGACTTCCCGGAGACCGACGTCTCGATGGTGATCGGCGCCAACGACATCGTGAATCCCTCCGCGCAGGAGGATCCCGGCAGCCCGATCGCCGGCATGCCGGTGCTCGAGGTGTGGAAGGCGAAGACCTCGATCGTCATGAAGCGCTCGATGGCCTCTGGCTACGCCGGCGTGGACAATCCGCTGTTCTACAAGGAGAACAACCGGATGCTGTTCGGCGATGCCAAGAAGATGCTCGACGAGGTGCTCGCGGCGCTGAAGGGCTGAGCCGGGCCCACGGGGCTCAGTGCAGCGCCAATAGCATCACTCCGCAACAGCACCATCGTGGATGAGCCCTCGCCGAAGTGGTGCAGCAGCAGGTAGCTGAGCAGCCAGCCATGGCCAGCTAAGCCGATCACGTCCGGCCGGGGCGCGACCCGGGCCGGACGCGGAAGACCCAAGCCCCCGGGTGGCATTGCAGCGCATCTTGAGTCGCAGCGGCCATGCGTGTCAAAATGACAAGAGTGTCGCTTTTAAAAGAGGGGGCGGTGTCATGGCGGAGTCGAACGACACGGGACCGACCGTCACGCGGCGGGAGTTCCTGCGCACCGCGGGTGCCGGTGCAGCCGCGTTCGGACTGGGCGCGGGTGGCCTCGCGGGATCGGCGTCCGCGTCCAGCCCGGACGGGCGAGGACACGCCGGCCCGGTGCCGGCCGCGGGCGGCCCCTACAACATCCTGTTCATCCTGACGGACCAGGAGCGGTTCTTCCGGCCGGGCGAGCTACCCCCCGGATTCCAGCTTCCCGCACACGAGCGGCTCATGCGGGAAGGCACGACCTTCACCAACCACAGGATCAACTCCTGCGTGTGCACGCCCTCGAGGTCCGTGCTGTACACCGGCCGGCACATCCAGCACACGCGGATGTTCGACAACTCCAACTTCCCGTGGATCGAGAGCATGTCCACGGAGATCCCGACCGTCGGCGACATGCTGCGGCAGGCGGGCTACTACACGGCCTACAAGGGCAAGTGGCACCTGACGAAGGAGTTCGAGACCGTCAACGAGCTCGGCAGCCCGACGAAGATCTTCACCGCGGAGATGGAGGCCTACGGCTTCTCCGACTACGTCGGCATCGGCGACATCATCGCGCACCACCAGGGGGGCTACCTGCACGACGGCGTGATCGCCGCGATGGCGGCGAGCTGGCTGCGAGGCCGGGGCCGCGAGCTCGCGGCGGGCGGGAAGCCGTGGTTCATGGCGGTCAACCTCGTCAACCCGCACGACGTGATGTTCTACGACACCGACGCGCCGGGCACGCGGGTCCAGGCCGCCCGCGGGCTCACGCACGTCTCGCGCGAGCCCGACGATCCCCTGTACGCGAAGCAGTGGCCGTTCGACCTGCCCGCGAGCCACGACCAGCCGCTCGACGCGCCGGGTCGGCCGCCGGCCCACCGCGACTTCCTGCTCTCCCACGACGCACTGGTCGGCAACATCCCCGACGAGCCGATCCGCTGGCGGCGCCGCCACAACTACTACCTCAACTGCCTGCGCGACGTGGACCGCAACATCGCCTCCGTGCTGGCGGAGCTTGACGCCGCAGGCCTGACCGACAGGACCATCGTCATCCTCACCGCGGATCACGGCGACATGGACGGTGCGCACAAACTGCATGCCAAGGGCGCCGTCGGGTACCGCGAGCAGAACCACGTGCCGCTCGTCATCCGGCACCCGGCCCACGCGGGCGGGAAGCGCTGCCAGGCCATCACCTCCCACGTGGACCTCGCGCCGACGCTGGTCGCGATGACGGGCACCCCGCCGGAGAAGCGCCAGTCGATCACCAAGGGCCTGCCTGGCAAGGACCTGTCCGGGCTGCTGGCCGATCCCCCCGGGGCCGGCGTGAACGCCCTCCACGCCGGCCTGCTGTTCAACTACAACATGTTCGCGTACCTCGACGGCGGCTTCCTGCTGAAGGCCGTCGAGTTCATTCAGCAGGGCGGCGACCCCAAGAAGGTCAAGGACGCGGGGATCGTTCCGGACATGCGAAAGCGCGGCGCCGTGCGCTCCGTGTACGACGGTCGCTACGTCTTCTCGCGCTACTTCTCGCCGAAGCAGCACAACCGGCCGACGACCCTCGAGGAGCTCTACCGGCTGAACGACGTGGAGCTGTTCGACACGGTGAGCGACCCGCTCGAGATGACCAACCTCGCCGCCGCCACGGGCGCGAATGCCGGGCTCGTCCTCGCGATGAACGACAAGCTGAACCGGCTCATCGACGAGGAGGTCGGCGAGGACCGGGGCCAGATGCTGCCCGGCGGCATCGAGGCGGGATGGGAAGTCACCCCCGGGAACATGGCACCTTAGCGCCCGGCGACGCCACGGCGGTCGCCGTCGCGCCCGCGGGCCCGGGCAGCGTCAGGCGGCCGTTTCCCAGTCTGGCTGCTCGAAGCGCGGCAGCGGCCGCGCCAGGAGCCGATCGATCGCGCGCTTGTCCAGACCAACCCCTTGCAGGATCAGGCCCGCGACCTCGTCTGTGAAGGAGTCGGGGACTTCCGAGGTCATCATGCGGTGCATGGCCTCCAGGATGGTGCCGACGAGGAGGTCGCGGGCGATCTCCACGCTGGGGAACCTGAACTTGCCCGCCTCGAGGCCGCCACTCAGGTCTGCTGCCAGCTGCTTCTCGACCAGCGGCCCGCGAAAGCGGCTGCGCACCACGAACCCACAGCCGATGGCGTCGGACTGCGCCCAGCGCAGCCAGATGCGGATTCCCGTGGACAGCCGCAGCACCGGATCGTCGATGTGCGCCATCGCCGCCAGCGTCGAGCTCATCACGCTGTCCTCGAGGGTCTTCGTGACGGCGTCGAGCAGTTCCTGCGTGCTGGTGAAATAGTTGTAGAAGGTGCCGCGCGCGACGCCGGCCGCGCGGATGAAGTCGTCGATGACCGGGGCGTCAGGCCCCTTCTCGGCGAAGACCGCCAGCGCCGTGCCGATGATGTGGCTTCGGGTGCGCGCGCGGCGCCGCTGCCCGACCCGGGTCCTGTGATCGATTCTCGGTCGAGTCGCGGAAGCGCGTTTGTTCGTCATGGGATTCCGGAATGCCCGGCTGGCGCACAAGTCTATAAAGGCGCGGGTGACGCCGCATGCGCGAGATGCGAAACGAAGCGCAGGCCGTCGGGCGCCGTCCTACCACGCGTAGGCCCACGGCGCCTCGCCGCCCGGCCCGGGAAAGATCTCGTCGAGCCGCCGGAGCACGTCGGCACCCAGCGAGACCTCGGTGGCGCACAGGGCGCTCTCAAGCTGCTCCACGGTCCTCGGGCCGATGATCGGCGCGGTCACCACCGGGTTGTGGAGCAGCCAGGCCAGCGCCACGGTGGCCGGCTCCTCGCCGAGTTCCCGGCACAGCCCCTCGTACTGCTCGAGCCGGGCGCGATGCGTCTCGACCTGCTTCACGAAGGCCTCGTCGGCGCGCCGTCCGGCCTGCAGCTTTCCGAGCGCCCCGCCGAGCAGGCCACCGGCCAGCGGGCTCCAGGGGATCAGCCCCAGCCCGTAGTGGCGGCAGGCCGGAATGACCTCGAGCTCGACCGTGCGGGCGTTGAGGTTGTAGACGCTCTGTTCGCTCACCAGCCCGCTCATGCCGCGCCGCGCGGCCTCCTGGCAGGCCGTGGCGATGTCCCAGCCTGCGAAGTTGCTCGAGCCCACGTAGACGACCTTGCCCTGCCCGACGAGTGTGTCGAACGCCTGCCAGGCCTCGTCCCAGGGACAGTCGCGATCCACGTGGTGCATCTGGTACAGGTCGATCCAGTCGGTCTGCAGGCGCTTGAGGCTGCCTTCGCAGTGCTTGCGGATCTTGATCGCCGAAAGGCTGCGGCCGTCGCTGTTCGGCTCGGGCAGGTTGGCCCGGCGGGTCACCGGGTTGTAGACCTTGGTGGCGAGTACGACGGCGTCGCGGCGGCCGCCGCCCTGCGCGAGCCAGCGTCCGATGATCTCCTCGGTCGTGCCGTGCTGCACCGTCCAGCCGTACACGTCGGCGGTGTCGAAGAAGTTGATCCCGAGCTCGAGCGCCCGGTCCATGATCCTGAAGCTCTCGGCCTCGTCGGTGACCCAGCCGAAGTTCATCGTGCCGAGGCAGAGGTTGCTGACCAGGGCGCCGTGGGAACCGAGGCGTTTGTGCTGAACCGGCATGGGCGGGATTCCTCCGGGCTTGCTGCGGCCGGCGTCGTCGGCTGCCTGGCCCGCATTCTAGGCTTCGGATCGCCCCAGGCGGGGGCGACGGCTTGACCCGCCGCCGATCGGACACGGTACGATGCGGCCATGACCCACCGTCGAGCCACTGCGATCGTCTGCCTGCTGGCCTTCGCTCCAGGCCTCGCCCTGGGGCAGGCTCCCGATCCGGCCGCCGAGCGGGCCCGGCTGGCCAACGAGCGCATCCAGGCCGAGGCCGAGCGCCGGGCGCGCGAAGAATCCGAGCAGCAGAACCGGGCGCTGGAACCCGTCGGGCAGCCGGCTGCGGCGCCGACGCCACCGGCACAGCCGACACCGGCGCAGGGCGCGGTCACCCCCGCGGCGCCCCGGCGCCCGCCGGCTGACCCCGACCGGACCGAGCGGGGCCTCGAGCAATTGCGGGAACTCGGCAAGCTCAAGGACGCAGGCTACCTCACGGACGCCGAGTTCCAGCGCATCAAGCAGAGGATCCTCGACAGCCAGTTCTAGGGAGACTTCGGCAGGCGCTGCCGGGGCTTGCCCGGTCCGCGTCCGGACTCCCCAGGAGCTCGCGCGGTCGACCCCGGGACATCCGCCCCCCGCCGTCCCTGCCCGGGCTGACAGCGCTGTCAGCATGGGCTAGGATTATCGGCCTTCAGGGGGGAACGATAACTTGGCGTGCCGCATCCACCGCGTCCCGATCCTCGTGGCGGCCGCTGCACTGGCCTTGCAGCTGCCGTCCACGGGACACGGCGAACCGACGCATGCCGAGGGACGCAGCGAGTACCGGGCGCCTCGCGCAGCAGTGGCGCCGGCCATCGATGGCGTGGCGGACGACCCGGCGTGGCAGTCGGCGCCCTGGCGGGAGCTGTCCCACCGCTGGCTCGGCCCGGAGTATTCCAAGGCCGACTTCCAGGGACGCTTCAAGGTCGTCTGGACCCCGGACCGCATCCACCTGCTGGTGGAGATCGTCGACGACGTCCTGATCGACAGGCATCGCGACCCGCTGGTGCGGTACTGGGACGACGACTGCCTCGAGATCTTCGTGGACGAGGACTTCTCCGGCGGCGACCACCAGTACAGCCACAACGCCTTCGCCTACCACCTGTCGCTGGACAACCGGGCCATCGACATCGGCACGGACCAGCGTCCGCGCGACTACTCGCACCACGTCGAGAGCCGCTGGAAGCAGTCCGCCGACAAGGTGACCTGGGAGCTGGCCATACTCATCTACAACGACGCCTACGTCGACGACGGCGCGGACAACCAGCCCGTCGTGCTGGCGCCCGGCAAGGTCATGGGCCTCATGGTCGCTTATTGCGACAACGACGGCAGCGACCTGCGCGAGAATTTCGTCGGATCCGAGTCGGTTCCACACGGCCCGACGGATCGCGGGTGGATCGATGCGGGCCTCTTCGGCGCGCTGGTGCTGGCAGATTGAACAGGCGGTTTGCACCATGAACACAGCCACGCGAATCTCCGGCACGACGGCACACGATGTGGCCGGGGAATTCGTCGACATCGGCGGCGAGCGCTTCTACGCCATCCGCAACGTGGACCGGATGCCGCCCTTCCTGGTCAGCGTCGTCTCGAGCGGCAACCACTGGCTGTTCGCCTCGTCCACCGGCGGCCTCACGGCCGGGCGGGTCTCGCCCGAAACGCCGCTCTTCCCCTACGTCACCGTCGACAAGGTTCATGAAAGCGGCCCGCACACGGGCCCGCGGACCCTGCTGCGCGTCGAGGCGCAAGGCCAGCTCCGCGTGTGGGAGCCGTTCAACCGCGAGCAGGATGGCGCGTTCGAGATCAGTCGCCACCTCTACAAGAACGTCGCCGGAAGCAAGCTGTGCTTCGAGGAGGTCAATCACGAACTGGGGCTGGCATTCCGCTACACCTGGATGACCAGCGACGACTTCGGGTTCATACGTCATTGCGAGGTCCGGAACGTCGGCCAGGCAGCGCACCGCGTGGAGGTCCTCGATGGGCTGCAGAACATCCTCCCGGCCGGCACGCCACGCTTCACGCAGACCAACTCGAGCAATCTCGTCGACGCCTACAAGTGGACGGAAGTCCTCGACGGGTCTGGCCTCGCGCTGTACACGCTCTACGCCGGCATCACCGATCGCGCGGAGCCCTGCGAGTCCCTGAAGGCCAGCGTCGCGTACTGCCTCGGCCTCGATGCGCCGAAGATCCTGGTCTCGTCCGCGCAGCTCGACCGCTTCCGTCGCGGCGAGCCGCTGCGGCCGGAGCACCACACGCGCGGCATCCGGGGTGCGTTCTTCGTCGCCCAGGCGCTGAGCCTGCCCGCGGGCGCAGCCAGCCAGTGGCAGATCGTCGCGGACGTCGAGTTGAGCCAGGCACAGGTCGTCGCCCTGCACCACAGGCTGGCCGACCCAGCCGCGCTCTCCGGGGCGATCGATCAGTCGATCAGGCAAGACGGCGACGATCTCGCCCGCCTGATGGCTGCCTGCGACGCCCTGCAGTGCACGGCCGAGGAGCCCGTCGCCATTCATCACCACGCCAACGTGGTCTTCAACGTGCTGCGTGGCGGCTGCTTCCCGAAGCAGTACGAGATCTCTTCGCAGGACTTCCGCGAGACCGTCCGCGCGTTCAACGGGGCCGTCTACGCCCGGTCGCGGGCATGGCTGGAGTCACTGCCCGAAGCGCTGGAACTCCCGGAACTGACCGCGTCGGTCAGGCGGATCGGCGACCCGCAGCTCGCACGCCTGAGCCTGGAGTACCTGCCGATCGCATTCGGGCGGCGCCACGGCGACCCCAGCCGCCCGTGGAACCAGTTCGAGATCAGGCTCAGGGACCGCGCTGGCCGCCCGCTGTTCTGGTACGAGGGGAACTGGCGGGACATCTTCCAGAACTGGGAGGCGCTCGCGTTCAGCTACCCGGAGTTCCTGGAGAGCATGATCGCGAAGTTCGTCAATGGCTCGACCATGGACGGCTACAACCCCTACCGCATCACCAAGGCGGGCATCGACTGGGAGGTCGAGGAGCCCGACGATCCCTGGAGCTACATCGGCTACTGGGGCGACCACCAGATCATCTACCTGCTCAAGTTCCTCGAGCTGTCGCAGGAGTTCCATCCAGACCGTCTGGCGGATCTGCTGCACCAGCCGCTGTTCGCGTACGCGAACGTGCCCTACCGAATCCGGCCCCTCGCGGCCCTGCTCGACGACCCGAAGCACACCGTCGACTACGACGAGGCGCTGGCGAAGCGCATCGACCAGCGGGTCGCGGACCTCGGCGCCGACGGCAAGCTGGTGCTCGACGGCGGTGGGGATGTCTACCAGGTCACGCTGCTCGAGAAGCTGCTGGTGCCCCTGCTCGCCAAGCTGGGCAACCTCGTGGTCGACGGCGGCATCTGGATGAACACCCAGCGCCCGGAGTGGAACGACGCCAACAACGCGCTGGTGGGCCAGGGCCTGTCCATGGTGACGCTCTACTACCTTCGACGGTACGTCCGTTTCCTGCAGGCGCTGCTGGAGTCGGAGACGGCGCCGGTCGAGCTGTCCACGGAGGTCGGCCAGTGGCTTCGCGAAACGGCCGGGGCGCTCCAGGCGTTTCGCGGCGCGCTCGCCCACGACGAGATCCCGGGCGAACGGCGGCTCGCGCTGCTCACCGCGCTCGGCGAGGCGTCCAGCCGGTACCGGGAGATCGTCTACCGAAACGATGGCCTGTCCGGAAAGGGCCACGTCGCTCCGGAGCTGGTCCGCGAGTTGCTCGTTGACGCGCTCGCGGCACTCGACCGCAGCATCGGCCGTGGCCGTCGCGAGGACGGCCTCTATCACGCCTACAACCTGCTCGAGCGCCGGCCGGGCCGCATCGACACGGACAACCTCTATGCGATGCTGGAAGGCCAGGTCGCGGCGCTGAGTTCAGGCGCGATCCCGCCGGCCGAAGCGGTCGCCGTCCTGGAGTCCCTCTTCGCCAGCGACCTGTATCGGCCGGACCAGCAGAGCTTCATGCTCTATCCCGATCGCAGGCTGCCCGGCTTCCTGGAGAAGAACCGTATCCCGGCCGAGGCGGTGGCCGCGATCCCGCTGCTGCGCTCGCTTGCGGCCGCGGGCAACGAACAGATCGTGGTTCGTGACGCCGACGGCTGCTACCGGTTCAACTCGGACTTCCGCAACGCCCGGGACCTCGACGCGGCACTGGACCGGCTGGATCCGCGCCACGCCGCCGAAGCCGAGGCCGCGCGCGAACCGCTCAGGTCGCTGTTCGAGGAGATTTTCGACCACCAGTCCTTCACGGGGCGCTCGGGCACGATGTTCGGGTTCGAGGGCCTGGGCTGCATCTACTGGCACATGGTCTCGAAGCTCCTGCTGGTAGCGCAGGAGGTCTACTTCGCGGCGCTGGACCACGATGCCGCCGGGTCCACGACCCGACGGCTCGGCGAACTCTACTATCGCGTGCGCGCCGGCCTGGGGTTCAACAAGACTCCCGCGGAGTACGGCGCCTTCCCGACAGATCCTTACTCGCACACCCCGGGCCACGGCGGCGCCGCCCAGCCCGGCATGACCGGGCAGGTCAAGGAAGAGGTGCTGACGCGCTTCGGCGAGCTCGGCGTTCGCGTCAGCGGCGGCCGGGTCCGCTTCCAGCCGGCGCTGCTGCGCCCGCAGGAGTTGCTGGCCGAGCCGCGCAGCTTCCGCTTCCTCGACGCCGACGGCGCGTGGCGGGAACTCGAAGTCCCCGCCGGCGGCCTCGCGTTCACCTGGTGCACGGTGCCGGTCGTCTATCGGCTCGCCGCCGGCCGGGCGCCGGGACTCACCTTGACCATGGCTGACGGCGACACGCGTCACCAGCCTGACGCCACCCTGACCGTCGAGGACAGCGCTGCGCTCTTCCGGCGCACGGGGCGCATCCGCCGGATCACCGTCGACCTCCACCCGCACCAGTTGTTCGCGCACTGACCACGAGAGACCAAGCTCATGTCGAACCAATACCAGCGGAAAATGTCGCTTGCCGGGCTCGACGTCGACGGACTGACCGTCGGCGACCTGCGCTCACTCGCCCGGCAGGTCCTCGATACCGGGATCCATGGCCTCTGTTTCAGCCCCCTGGTCGAAGGCCAGGGCCCAGGCGATCCCGTGGGAGAGTCCCAGATCCGCGAGCGCCTCGCGATCGTGCGGCCCTTCGTCCGGTGGATCCGCACGTTCTCGTGCACCGACGGCAACGAGCTGATCCCCGGCGTGGCCAGGAGCTTCGGACTCAAGACCCTGGTCGGCGTCTGGCTGGGCGAGGACGGCGCGCAGAACGAGGCCGAGCTGGAGAACGCCATCCGCCTCGCCCGGGACGGCCAGGTGGACATCCTCGGCGTGGGCAACGAGGTGCTGCTGCGCGGCGACCTCGTCGAGGACGAACTGCTCGAGTTCATGCAGCGCGCGAAGGAGGCCTTGCCGGGCATACCCATCGGCTACGTGGACGCCTACTTCAAGTTCGTCGACCACCCGCGCGTCACCGAGGCCTGCGACGTGATCCTCGCCAACTGCTACCCCTTCTGGGAGGGCTGCCCGGCGGAGCACGCGCTGCTATACATGAAGGAGATGTACCGTCGCGCGGCGCGTGCGGCGGGAGGCAAGCCGGTGATCGTCAGCGAGACTGGCTGGCCGGACACCGGCTCGCCCACCGGCGGCGCGCAGCCATCGTTCGAGAACGCCGTCAGGTACTTCGTCAACACCTGCCGCTGGGCGGAGGAGGACGGGATCGACGTGTTCTACTTCTCCGCCTTCGACGAGGCGTGGAAGGTGGCCGCGGAGGGCGACGTCGGCGCCTATTGGGGCCTGTGGGACAAGGACGGCAGGCCGAAGTATGTTTGACCTGCTGGCCGGCGAAGCATCGGGAGGGGCGCGCGTGCGCCTCGAGCCCGGCAACGCCATCTGCTACTCCGGCTATCGCGAGGGCCAGAGCCCGGTCACACGGGTCTATCCCTCGCGCGAGGAGATCCGCGAAGACCTGCTGATCCTCGCGAGGAACTGGCGATACCTTCGGCTCTACGACTGCGGCCCGCATGCCGAGATCGTCCTCGATGTGATCCGGGCCGAGGCGCTGGACTTCAAGGTCATGCTCGGGCTCGACATGGCCGCGGAGATGAGCAACCCGCACTGTCCCTGGGGCGCCCGTTTCAGCGACGAGACGCTCGCCGCGAACCGCCTGGCCAACGCAGCGGAAGTCCGCCGGCTCATCGACCTGGCCGGCCGCTACCCGGGCATCGTGTTCTCCGTATCGGTCGGCAACGAAGCCAGCGTGGAGTGGACGGACCACATGGTGCCCGTGGACAGCCTGGTCGCGTACGTGGCGGAGATCCGGCGCGCGGTACGCCAGCCGATCACGTTCTGCGAGAACTACGTGCCCTGGACCTACAAGCTCGAACCGCTCGCGGAGGTGCTCGACTTCATCGCCGTGCACACCTACCCCGCCTGGGAGTACCGATCCATCCGCGACGCGCTGGAGTACACCAAGCAGAACTACTACTCGGTGGTGGAGCGCTATCCCGGCAAGCCGGTCGTGATCACCGAGGCCGGATGGACGACCGCGGCCAACGGACGCGGGATCGATCCGCACAACGCGTCGGAAGAACTGCAGGCCAGCTACTACGAGCAGCTGATGGAGTGGACATCCGGGGCGGGAATACTTACGTTCGTCTTCGAGGCCTTCGACGAGCCGTGGAAGGGTTCCGCGGATCCGCTGGAACCCGAGAAGCACTGGGGACTGTTCAATGTGGACCGGTCGCCCAAGCAGGTAATGAGGAATCTCTACTCGGATCTCGTCAGGCCCTGACTGACCGGGCACCCGTTCGCCGGCGCGGCGGGGAGCTCGGGGCGGACTTATCGGAGGACCGTGAGGGTGCGGGACGATGCCGAGAGCCACCATAGACGACGTCGCCGCGCTGGCAGGCGTATCGATCAAGACCGTGTCGCGGGTCGCCAACGGCGAGCGCAACGTGCGCCAGTCCACCCGGGAGAAAGTGCAGCGGGCCATCGCCCAGCTCAACTACCGGCCGAATTTCGCGGCGAGGAATCTCGCCCGCCAGCGTTCCCACCTCGTCGTCCTGGTGTACGACGACCCGGGCCAGTACGAGGCACCGAGCGCCGGCTACGTGATCCGCATGCAGCATGGCGCGCTGCGCGCGTGCAGGCAGCGACGCTACGAGCTGCTGATTCATCCGAGCCTGTACGGTGCGGCGGACGTCCGTCGCGAGCTCCAGGACCTCGTCGGCCGGGTACGCCCGGACGGCGTCATCCTGGCCGCCCCGCTCTCGAACATGCCCCACGCGGTCGACGCGATCGCCGAGACCCGGACGCCGCTCGTCTGCCTGTCGCCCGGGGCCGTGACGCCGGGGCGGCGCGCGGTGGCGACCAACGACCGGGAGATCTGCGCCGAGATGACGCGCTACCTCGTGTCGCTGGGGCACCGGCGAATCGCGTTCGTGTCCGGGAATCCGGACCACAAGGCCGTCTCCAATCGTCTCCCGGGTTACCTCGATGGACTCCGCCAGGGCGGCATCAAGCACAGCGCCACGCTCGTCGTCGCCGGCAACAACTCCGTGAAATCGGGCGAGGACGCCGCAGAATCCCTGCTCGCGCTGGCCCGGCCGCCGACCGCGATATTCGCCGCCAACGACGACATGGCGGCGGGCGTGCTGCGGGTCGCCCTGCGCAAGGGGCTCCGCGTTCCCCAGGACCTGTCCGTCGCGGGATTCGACGACAGCGCGCTCGCGAGCCACGTATTCCCCGCGCTGACGACCATCCGGCAGCCGCTGGCCCGGATGGCCGAGCGGGCCGTGCAGGCGCTCATTGGGGGCGGGGACGACCGCGGGCCGGGCACCGGCACGGTGATCGTGCCTTCGAGCCTCGTCATCCGCGACTCGACGGGGCCCGCGCCGCCCTGAGGGCCGTCAGCGGACGAAGCGGATGCTGTCCAGGTAGACGGTCACGGGCGTGGCCCGGCCGGTCAAGGTCACGACGAAACCGGTCCTGATCGCGGACAGGTCCAGTCCCTTGAGCGCGATGCGGTAGCGTCGCCACTCCTGCGTCAGCGCGATGCCTTCGAGCCTCGCGATGGCGGAGTCTGGGAAGGCGCGGTCGCGTTCGAGCAGGCCTACGCCGAAGCTCACCTGCTCGCCGCCGTACTCTCCACGAGCCCACAGCTCCAGCGCCGTGGCGCCCCGCAGGTCGCGCCCGCCATCGAGGTCACCCCAGTTGTTCGGCGGGTCCTGCCAGGCGATGCCGGCCCAGCCGGACCGGCCTTCGTAGCGGATGCGCACTGCCGCGCGACCCTCGTGCACGACAGCGGTCTGGTCGCCGTCGAGCGTCAGGTGCTCGACGCCGCCCATCCAGCCGGAAGGCGCCCAGGGCATGCCCTCGAACCGATCCTCGTACACGGCGACGGGCATTCGCGGCCGCGGCTGTCCCTTGACCAGGAGCGGCAGGTTGGCCGTGCCGGCCTTGCCGGCCTCGTCGTACGCAGTGAGGAACAGGCGGTAAGGCCCCGGCTCCTCGGGCATGCGCACGAGGGCGCCATCACGCGTGGACTCGAGGATTGCACCCTCGATCTCGGGCGGACCGCGCCTGAAGTCGCCGCCGGTCAGGTACTCGCCGGACTCCGGGCGCAGCGCCCAGCGGAGCCGGATCTCCTTTCCTTCAGGATCGGTTGCAGCGGCACGGACGCGAACCCGCGCGCCCGGCGGGACCTCCGCTTCACCCTCGAGCTGCAGCGGGCCGACGACCGGCGCGTGGTCCGTCGCCGGCCGGCCGGACCAGAGCTCGGTCATCACGTCGACCGCGGCCGTCGGCGCGCCGTCCTCGAGGAACATGCCAAGCCAGGTCGCGGTGCCCTCCATCTTGTGGCCCCAGAGAAACGCGTACGAGCCCAGCGTCATGCCCTCGGCGCCCAGGACTGCAGTCTCGTAGGTCTCGCGGTAGGCGCGCGCCTTCGCATCGCTGGTCGGCTCGTACGGCGCGCCCCACGCCGTCTTCGGCGTCTCCCAGGGACCGGGCGGCCCGAACTCCGTAAGCACGAAGGGCTTGGTCGCGCCGACGGCGCGCAGCAGCGCGGGAACCTGCGCAGCCGCCGCGTAGGCGTTGACGCCGTGGATGTCGATGGCGGGACTGCGCCGGTGCACGAACCCGATCCGCTCGCCGTGCACGAAGGCGGTGACCGTCATCGTCGGATG
Organism: Steroidobacteraceae bacterium; assembly: GCA_025458865.1. GTDB lineage: Bacteria > Pseudomonadota > Gammaproteobacteria > Steroidobacterales > Steroidobacteraceae > SG8-30. The sequence goes on from JALORP010000005.1 coordinate 71,669, forward strand.
ATGCGGATCGAGCTCCTTGACCATCGCCGCGACCTGGTTCACCGCAGCCCAGATCGCCGGGTCGTCCCCGGCGCCGAAGCCCTCCATCTCGTTGCCGATGCCCCAGATCAGGAGCGCCGGGTGACCCCGATAGCGCAGGACGGTCTGCCGCGCACGCTCGAGCTGGTCCGCCAGCTGCGCCTCGTCGGAATAGTCGAACCCGTGGCGCTCGTGACCGAGCCAGATCCCGACGGTCACCGTCATGCCCAGCGCATGCGCCTCGTCGAGCAGCCGCCCGACGTCGCCGCCCCAGGTCCGGATCGAATTGGCGCCCGCGGCGGCCAGCGCCGCGAGCGACGCCTCCCCTCCCGCGCCGCGGATGAAGTACGGCTGGCCGCCGCGAAGGAGCTCCCAGCCCTCTCCGGTCCGGCGCAACTCTACGGGGATGGGATCGGCGGCAGCCACTGCCGGCAGGGCGAGCGGCACCAGCAGCAGAGCAGCTGCCAGCGCGGCCCCAGGGAGCGGAATCCGCCCGATGCGGCTCAGCCGCCGTTCACGAACACCAGCCCGTCGGTGTAGTCGGGCGGGTTGGCGGGCCGGTACCGGTAGCCCCACTCGAGCAGCACCTCCTGGACCAGCAGCGGGTCACCCGGCACGAGGCGCGCGTACCCGGTAGCGTCCGTGCGATAGAGGTTGTCTGCGGTCAGCTCGTTGAGCCCGACGGGGAACGGTATCGGCCCCCTGGGGTCGTCCGGCGGCCTGACATTCTCGCAGCAGCTGAACACGGTCACCGAGCTGAAAAAGTTGTCGAGCACCGACCGGTACGCCTTCAGCGCCTGCTCCTGGACGATCGGGTCGCTGTTGTAATTCCAGAGCTCGTGCAGCGCCAGCGCCGTATAGAACTGGTTCTCGCCGGACGCCCTGCGGGCGAGCGCGGTCGCCCAGAAGTAGAAGCGCGCCTTGGCGCCGGTGCGGCCGGCGGGAATGGAGTTGAAGAGTGCGAACTTGTTGGTCGCGTCGGGGTTGTTGACGTCGAACTCGATGATCGCGACCTTGGCGAACGGATTCTCGGGGTCCTCGAGCACGCAGCGCTCGGTGAAGATCCCCACGTCCGCGCAGGCGAGGTTCAGCAGCGTGTCGGTGGGCAGGACGATGGCGTTGATGACCTCGCCATCGTTCGGCCCCGGCGAGCCGTCGCAGCCCGCCGCCAGCGCGCCGAGTGCGCACAGCAGCGTCGCTCCCAGCACTCGGCCTGGAAAAGAACCGGGGATCGCTCTGGATGTGTAGCTCATGTCAGTGATTCCTGCGCCTGTGCCCGGGGCCCGTCAGAAACGATAGGTGAAGTAAGCGACGACCAGGAAGATGTGGTCGTTGAGGCCATCCAGGAACTCCTCGTCCGGCGAGTTCTCGTCGGTGGTACGGAGGATGGCCCGGATGCCGATCCGGGTGGCCCGCTCCTCGTCCATGCGCGAGCCGAGCGCACCCTGAGTCCCGAGCAGGTACGCGTAGTCGATCTTGTACTGCTCCGGGTAGGTGATGTTGAACTGCCGGTAGAAGTCGTAGGGCCCCCACTTGTCCTTCATGAAGTATCCGGAGATCAGGTGCTTGCGGTTCAGCACCACCTTGCCATTCAGCTCGAAGTAGTCGCGCGTGCCGCCTTCCGGATTTCCCGTGGACTGGTCGAAGCCCCTGACCAGGTTGAAGATGTACCGGGACCGCTGGTTCGGATTGAAGACCATGCGGCTGCTGACCGTCCACACCTCCTCCGCCGGCAGACCCTGGCCGAAGGACGCGTTCGCGCCCGCAGGCTCGAAGAAGAAGAGGTAGGCGTCCGTCGGGGTCGGGAACTCGGTGTAGTTGCCGCCGAAGTTGAACGCGAACTTCGCGTCCTCCCGCCAGTCGTTGTCCCAGTCGTAGAAGGGCGTGGCCCCGGTCGGATCCCAGGTGAAGAACACCTCGGCCGACCGCGCCTCCCGGTTGCCGAGGACGGCGAACGGATCCTCGTCCCGATTGCGCGGGCTGACGCCCGGGAACAGCGTGCCGTCCGGAGATATGGACGGAGGAATGAAGGGATTGGCGTCGACCAGGTTCTCCCTGTACATCACGCGCGGGTAAACCATCAGGTTGCCGAAATGCATCATCATCCCGGCCTCGTACTCCTGCTTGTTGCCAAGTCCGGAATACGGCAGCCGGCTCGGGTCCGTCACCCCGAAGGTCTTGAGCGGGTCGCCGCCGTCCGCCACGAGTCCCGCGTAGTGGCCTGAGAGGTAGGTCTCCGCGCCGAACACGGGGAAGGTCAGCTTGGCCTTGATGCCAAACGTGTCGTCGGACTTGATCTCGTCCCTGTAGATGTTTCCGGCGGCGTCGACGCGCGTATAGACCTCGTCGACCTTCTCGGTGGCCGACATGATGCCGCCGACTTCGAGCTTGACGCCCTCGACGAGCTCCGTCTTTGCGTACAGCGTCGTCTGCCGCGACTGCCGCTCGGTCGCCTGCGTCGCCGCGGCGCCCTCGCCCAGCCGGGCGACGTCCTCGGAGTGGATGAAGCTGAAGCCGACCTTGCCGAGCTCGAAGTCGTACTTGAGCACCGCCTTCGGGTTCGCCCCCCAGTAGACCTCCGGGCCTCCCAGGAGCGTCAGGCCGTCCCAAGCCCCCTTGCCGCGGATCTCGATGCCCTCCGGCGCCTTCGAGTTCCACACGTCCATCCCGACGATGTCGGTCGCCTCCCGGACCAGCCCGAAGAAGTCGCCCTCGTAGCCCCAGTGATAGCGGGGCGTGTGGTAGAAAGCCTCGGCGTCGAAGAGTTCGCCGCGGAACGTGGCGCTGAAATCGTAGATCTCGACGCGCTCTCGATCGTCGAACGTCACCTGGCGCTCGACGAATTCGTCGCCGACCAGCTGCTCGGTCTCGATCGTCAGCGGCAGGCCGCGGTCACCGTAGGTGAACTCGAGCGGCCGCTTCTCGGCCACGTTGCCGAGTATGTTGATCGAGAACTGCCCCTCGAGGTTCTCCGTCGGCTCGAAGCCGAAATCCAGGAAGATCATCTGCCCGTCCGAGAACTCGACGGCGTCCTCCCCGTCGATGCGGAATTCCTCCTCGGAGCCCCGGAACGCGAACTCGACGCGGACGTCGCCGCCGGTCAGCTGCAGCTTGCGCCGGTCCTCCCTGTTATCCGCCTTGAGCTGCCGAACGTCGCCCTTGAGTGCGTAGAGCTCCACGTCCATGTTCGTGAACATGGCGTTGATCCGGCTCTTGCCAGCCGTGTAAGGATCCATGGCGAAGACTTCCGACAGCACGTCGTAGGCCATCCGGGGCCTCGCCTCGTACACGCCGTCGGCATTCGGCAGGCCCAGCGCGGTGATGCCGAACCACTCCTCGTTCATGTTGTTCTTGCCTTCGGCCCAGTCGAACAGGTATCCCTGGTTCGACCACGACGCGTTGGTGTCCTGCTTGTCGAGGTTCTCGACCTGCAGGTACTTCCACCACTCGTCGCGCCACTCGAAGACGAAGCCGCCGAGGGAGTTGCCCTCCTCGCCGTTGCCCCAGGCCTTGTTGTACATCTCCTGCCACTGGGACTTCAGGAGCAGCGCCTGGGAGCGCTGGTCCTCCTCGAAGCGGCGGGCGTTGAAGGCGTCGCTGCCGAACTCAAAGAAGACGACGGGAAGGTCGAGCTTCTGCTGCACCTCCGCCCACAGGCTGGTGAAGCTCGGTCCGCGGTAGACGTTGACGCCGAGCAGGTCCATGTCCTTGCACAGCTCGGCGATCAGGTCGATGTACTGGATGTCGCCGTTGACGATGGTGAACGGGTGATTCGGGGCAATCGCCTTGCCGGCGGCCATCACTTCGTTGAACAGACTGTAGAGGTAGCGCGCCTTGGCGACGTTCTGCTCACCCTCGGGCAGGTTCTCGATCTCGAAACTGGACCAGGACAGCCCGTAGTTGCTCTCGTTGCCGAACGCGAACATCAGCACGCCCGGGACGTCCTTGTAGGTCCGGACGATCTCGACCATGTCGCGCTTGAGCGTCTCGCGCGTGAGCGGATCCGAGTAGTCGGTGAACGGGATCCATCGGCCGCCGACCGAGTAGCCGTACCGGCCCATGAGCGGGTTGATCACCGTCATGATGCCGTGCTCGCGGTAGATGTAAGTCACCCACTTCGGCGGGATCGTGCTGAAGCTGCGGATCGCGTTGATGCCCGCCGCCTTCATCAGGCCGAAGTCGTAGTCCAGCACCTTCCGGATGAAGTCGTCGGACTCTCCCCACAGGTTGTAGGTGTAGTTCTGGCCGCGCGGCGAATAGCCCCACACCATGCCCTTGACGTAGAAGTCCTCGCCGTTGACCTGGAGTCTCCAGCCCTTCTCGTCCTTGATGGTCGTTACTACATCCGAGGCGCTTGCCTCGACGGCTAGCGGACCGCAGAAAACCAACAAAACCGCTAGAAGGGCACATGCACTTTTCAGGCGCTTGAAGAAGCCCAGTCCCGTCATGGCGGCTGCTCTCTCTTGATTCTTGGTCTTCCCGGGGACGTCGAACATTTGCATCTTCAGTGCCCGTCCGTGCCGTTAGTTAATGACGATGGAGACGTTGTCGATGAACACGTCCGAAACGCATCCCGCAACGCCGCCGCAGATGGCCGTGATCTGTAGCGTCACGCCACCGCTGACGTCA
>JALORP010000038.1 GCA_025458865.1 Steroidobacteraceae bacterium
CTCGTCGAAACCGTGGTTCGTCGGCAGCATCTCGTCGCGGTCGCCGAGGTGGTTCTTGCCGAACTGGCCGGTGACGTAGCCCTGCGCGCGGAGCAGCGTAGCGATCGTCGGGTCGGCGGCGGTCATGCCCTCGGGGGCTCCCGGCAGGCCCACCTTGGTGAGGCCGGTGCGGATCGGCGACTGGCCGGTGATGAAGGCTGCCCGGCCGGCGGTGCAGCTCTGCTGGCCGTACCAGTCGGTGAACATCGCGCCTTCGCGGGCGAGGCTGTCGATGTTGGGCGTCCGGTAGCCCATCATTCCGTTGTTGTAGGCGCTGATGTTGAACTGGCCGATGTCGTCCCCCCAGATGACGAGGATGTTCGGCTTCCTGTCCTGTGCGGAGGCCGAGCCCGTGGCAAGAGACAGCAGCAGCAAAGCGGCCGCGGAGCGGCGTGCGAAAGGTGGCATTGCGTTATCCTCCCCCTCTGAAGGACAGAAAGTCGTGGTCCAGGGCAGGCGCGGCCTGCGCCCCGGGGCACGAGAATGCCGGCCATGCCATCGGAAGAAAGGTCCATGCGGGCCAATTCGCCGTATAGGGTGCTGGATATCTCCCCTCTCGACAGGGTCGGCTGGCTCGCGGAGCAGCCGCCTGAGTTCCGGGACTGGGCGGCCCGCTGCGGCCGGTGGCGCGAGTATGCGGCCGGGCAATTCGTCTACCACGCGGGCGACCCCGCGGACGGGCTGTACGGCCTTGCCGCAGGCGGGCTCGAGCTCACCTTTCCGCTGCTCGCCGAGGAGCCGGTGATCGTCCACCGCGCAGAGACCGGCTTCTGGATCGGCGACAATGCGGAGCTGGCCGAGACGCCGCGCATGGTGAGCCTGCGCGTGGCGGTGCCTAGCCGGCTGCTGCACCTGCCAACCGCCGCCATCCGAGCGCTGCTGGCCGAACGTCCGCATCACTGGCGCGAGTTCTATCGCCTCAGCGCCAGGAACGTGTCCACGGCCGTCACCTACCTGTCGGAAGCCCTGGCACTGACCGTGCGCGCCCGCGTTTGCCGCCGCCTCCTCGCGCTCGCCGCCGGGGCACGCGAGGCGAGCATCACCCAGGAAGACCTGGGCCTTCTCGTGGGTGCGCCGCGAACGACCCTGCGCCGGTGCCTCGCCGACCTCGCCGAGCGCGGCGCGGTGGAGCTGCGCTACCGCCGGGTCGTGATCCTCGACCCGGCGGTCCTCGCCTCCTTCAAGGACGAGCAGTGAGCGTAGCCCCTCCGCCTAGAGCGACACGCGCAGCGTCGCGCCGTAGGTCCGCGGCGCCGCCAGGTACGCGTTCCACGAGCCGGTCTGCAGCGGCGTGTCGAAGGCGACCTGGATGTAGTCCTCGTCCGTGAGGTTCTGCGCCCACAGCTCGACGCTCCAGCGGTCGTTGGCCGACCCGAGCACGAGGCGGGCATTCGCCACCCAGAAGGCCTCCTGGAGCTTCTCCGGGTCGAGGTCGGAGCCGGTGTTGTAGTCCGACATGTACTTGCCGCCGACGTGGCCTCGCAGGCGCAGGCTGTCGCCGACCGTCCACTCGTAGCCGACCGAGGCCGTGCCCGACCACTCGGGCGCGAAGCTGGCGCGGCTGCCCGGCAGCAGCACGAGGCCGGCGTCCGGCAGCGGGTCGTCGCCGTACTTCGTGTCCGCGTAGGTCAGGCCCGCCTGCAGCATCCAGCCGCCGGTCTGCCACAGCACCTCGGCATCCACGCCCTCGGAGGTGAGTTCGGGGATCGAGCGCACCACGAAGCTGGTGCCGAGGAAGCTGTTCAGCTGGAAGTCCTCGTACTCCTGGTAGAACAGCGTAGCGTTGAGCAGCAGGTTGCCGTCGAGCCAGGTCGTGCGCACGCCGACCTCGTAGCTGTCCACGAACTCCGCCGGGAACGAGGTATCGTTTACCGGGACGATGCCGGTAGTGCCGCTCGACAGGCCGTTGTTCGACTGGACGCGGTCGAGGTTGAAGCCGCCGGCCTTGTAGCCGCGCGCGCCCGAGACGTAGGCCATCACCTCGTCGTTGAAGCGGTACGCGGCCTTGAGCGTGCCGGTCCACTCCTTCTCCTCGCGCGACTGGTCGATGCTGCGGCCGTTGTGCTGCACGTTGGTCCACGGCAGGCAGCCGAAGCCGATGACGGTGGGCGCCGCCGCGGAGGCCTGCGCGACGGTCAGGCCGCGCGCCACCAGCGCCGCGACGACCTGGGCGGGGTTCGTGAGCATGGCCGTGCAGCCGGGACTGCCGTTCGGGTTGCTGAAGCTCGCCGTCAGGTCCTTGTCCTCCATCGTGTAACGCAGGCCCAGCGTCAGCGACAGCGCGTCCGTCGCGTGCCAGGTGTTGTTCGTGAAAAGCGCCGTGCTCTTGGACTCCTGCTCGTACTGGTCCGAGGCCGCGTGGCCGGCGAACACGGTGCCAGGCGCCAATCCCGAGGCCTGCGAGTAGAACAGCGGTGCCGTCGGGCTCGCGCCGAGCGCCGGGTTGATCTGCGACAGCAGCGCGATGGACAGGTACGGCTCGTAGGCCGCGCCCACGCGGTAGGCCTCGTTGCGCCGCAGCTTCTCGTCCGTGTAGAAGGCGCCGACCAGCCAGTCCACGCTCTCGGTGCTGCCCGCCAGCCGCAGCTCCTGGCTGAAGGTGTCGAAGCGCGAGAAGTTGTCCTCGCGCTGCGGGTCCCGGTAGATGAGGTCGGCCGAGCCGTAGTCGAAGTCGATGCCGTTGGTGGACTGCCAGGACCGCTTGGCGGTGATGGACGTCAGCGTGGACTCGCCGAACCAGGGCGTGGTCCAGTCGATCTGCATCGTGCCGCCCTTGTCCTCCATCTCCTGCGCGGTGCTGCGGTTGGACCAGGCCTCGCGATCGAAGGGCCTCGCCACCGGCGCGACACCCGAGTCGACCGCCAGCGCGTCGATGATGGCCGCGGTCGGGCCGCGGATGATCGTGGCGCTGGTGCAGCAGTTCTCGTCGCGCTTGGTCGTGTCGGCGCTCAGCAGGACGTCCACCGTCTCGCTCGGCTGGATCAGGACCTGGCCGCGGACGGTCCAGAAGTCCTGGTCCTGGTCCTCGGTCTCGGTGCGCGGGCCGCCGCCGACATTGACGTCCATGAAGCCGTCGCGCTCGCGCTGAGCGGCATAGATGCGGAAGGCCGTCTTCTCGCCCACGGTGTCGTTGTACGACGCCGCGACGCCGGCGGCACCGTAATTGCCCCCGGTCAGCTCGAAGTCGAACCGCTGCTCGCGCTGCGGCCGCTTCGTGACCACGTTGATGACGCCCGCGGAGGTGTTCTTGCCGAACAAGGTGCCCTGCGGGCCCTTCAACACCTCGATCCGCTCGAGCTCGCCGAGATCCTGGAACCCGACGCCGTTTCGCGGCCGGTAGACGCCGTCGATGACGACGCCGACCGAGGACTCGAGGCCGGCGTTGTCGCCGACCGTGCCGACGCCGCGGATGCGGGCGGTCGTCAGGGAATCGCTCTGCGTGCTGGTGACGGTGAGGCCCGGCACCAGGATCTGCATGTCCTTGATGTCACGGATGCCGCTGTCGGCGATCGCCTGCGTGCTCAGCGCCGTGACGCTGATCGGGACGTCCTGCAGCACTTCCTCGCGTTTCTGCGCGGTCACCGTGATCTGGTCGAGCCTCACCGGTTCGTCAGCGTCGGCGGAGGCCTGGCCGGCGGTCGCAAAGCTGGCCAGCGTGAAGAGAACAGCACGGCGCAAGGCCGCGCTCGGTATTGCACGAGCGGTCATGAATCCCCCCTTGTCTGCCCCACTTCGGGGCAAGTTGCGGGTCGAAATTAGCATGGGAGCAAGGGGGTTGCGCCAGTACCACCGCGTGGCGCGTGTGCAACAAAGCGCCGCATCGGCAAGTGCCTGCCATCAGGCTTGACCCTAGGCGCTTAAACTGGTACCTTTTGCCAACAAGGTACTTATTCACACACCATGCTCGCCGAAGCCAAGCTCACGCCGATCCGAAAGGGCCTCCTGGAATTCCTGGTGCTGAAGATCGTGGGCACCGGCAGCGTCTATGCCGCCGACATCCTGCGACGGCTCGCAGGCACGGAGTTCGCCACGCAGGAGGGCACGCTGTACCCCCTGCTCTCGAAGATGAGGCGGGAGGAACTCGTGGACTACCGCTGGCAGGAGTCGGATGCCGGCCCGCCGCGCAAGTACTACCGACTGACCGAGGCCGGGCGTGCCCAGCTGGCCGCGCTCGATGACTACTGGTCCCGCCTCAACCGCACCATTTCCGACATCGGACACTGACCATGGAACGCGTCGCCATCACCGCCCGCCTGAACCGAATCACCCTCCAGTTCGAGGAGCCCGCGTTCGCGCGTCTCGAGGCCTATTTCGCCGAGGCGGCGCGCACGCTCGAGGCCAATCCCGACCGGGCCGAGATCCTCGCCGACCTCGAGGAAGCCGTAGCCGACCAGTGCCGCCGCCGCCTGCAGCCTGGCCAGGACATCGTGACCATGGCCGAGCTGGGCCCGGCGCTCGAGGAGATCGGGGCAGTGCAGGGCCCGGGTGCAGCCGAAGGCACCGCGCAGCCCGCGCCGCGGCCGCTGCAGCAGGTCAGCGAGGGCGCCCTCATCAGCGGCGTCTGCCAGGGCTTCGCGCGTTACTTCGAGCTCGACGTGACGCTGTTGCGCGTGATCGCGGTTGTGCTGCTGGTCGTCTCCGGCGGCGCCATGGTGGCGGTCTACGCCGTGCTGATGCTGCTGCTGCCCTACGCGCCGCTGCAGCGCGGCGGCGAGCCGGTCGGCAAGATCCCGGCCAAATCCCGCGAGTTCGTGCAGTTCCTGCGCACCAAGCTGAACGCGGCGACGAGCTGAGCCTGTCGGGCCGGCCCGGCGGTCGGCCCCGGGGATCCGGCGGGCAAATCGGTCCCGCCCGCAGCTTGCCCTCGGCTAGAATCCCGCCCCCCTCCGGGCGAGTCCGCCATGCTCTCCACGACCAATCTCGCCATCCAGTTCGAAGCCAAGCCGCTGTTCGAGCACGTCACCGTCAAGTTCAGCGACGGCAACCGCTACGGCCTGATCGGCGCCAACGGCTGCGGCAAGTCCACGCTGATGAAGATCCTGGGCGGCGAGCTCGAGCCGACCGTCGGCGACGTGACGCTCGGCGCAGGCATGCGCCTCGGCAAGCTCAACCAGAACCAGTTCGCCTACGAGGACGAGCGCGTCCTCGACGTTGTGATGCAGGGCCACGCCGAGATGTGGGCCGCGATGCTCGAGCGCGACCGCATCTACGCCGACCCGGAGGCCAGCGACGCCGACTACATGCGCGCCGCGGAGCTCGAGGGCAAGTTCGCCGAGTACGGTGGCTACACCGCCGAGGCGCGCGCGGGCGCCGTCCTCATCGACGCCGGCATCGAGGAGTGGCGCCACAACCAGCTGATGCGCGAGGTGCCGCCGGGACTCAAGCTGCGCGTGCTGCTGGCGCAGGCGCTGTTCTCGCGCCCGGACGTGCTGCTGCTCGACGAGCCGACCAACAACCTCGACATCCACTCGATCGGCTGGCTCGAGCAGGCGTTGAACAACTACGACGCCACGATGATCATCATCAGCCACGACCGTCACTTCCTGAACCAGGTGTGCACGCACATCGCCGACCTGGACCGGCAGGAGCTGACGATCTACCCGGGCAACTACGACGACTTCATGCTGGCCTCCATGCAGGCGCGCCAGCGCGTCGAGGCCGCCAACGCCAAGGCCAAGGACCGGATCGCCGAGCTGCAGGAATTCGTGCGTCGCTTCTCGGCCAACGCGTCGAAGGCGCGCCAGGCGACCTCGCGCAAGCGCCAGCTCGAGAAGATCAAGGTCGAGGAGATCAAGCCCTCGACGCGGCAGAACCCCTACATCCGCTTCGAGCAGGGCAAGAAGCTCTATCGCTCGGCGGTCACCGTCGAAGGCCTGTCGTTCCGCTATCCGGGCGCCGACGCCGACGTGTTCACCAACCTCGCCTTCACCATCGAAGCCGAGCAGCGGGTGGCCATCATCGGTCCGAACGGCATCGGCAAGACGACGCTGATGCGCTGCCTCGCCGGCGACCTGCACCCGACGGCGGGCCGCGTGACCTGGGTCGAGAACGCCCAGGTCGGCTACATGCCGCAGGATCCGCAGGCCGAGTTCGCGGAGCGCGTCGACCTCTTCAGCTGGATGTCCACCTGGACCGGCAAGGCCGACGACGACCTGATCGTCCGCGCCACGCTCGGGCGGCTGCTGTTCTCCGGCGACGAGGTCAAGAAGCCGGTGACCGTGCTGTCCGGGGGCGAGAAGAACCGCATGATGTACGGCAAGCTGATGCTGACGAAGCCGAACGTCATGCTGCTCGACGAGCCGACCAACCACATGGACATGGAGTCCATCGAGTCACTGCAGATCGGGCTCGAGAAGTATCCCGGGACGCTGATCTTCGTGTCGCACGACCGCGAGTTCGTCGGCGCCCTGGCGAACCGAATCATCGAGCTGAAGCCAGGCGGCGGCGTGGTGGACTTCAAGGGCAGCTACGACGAGTACCTGGACGCCTACGGCCTGCCGGCCTGAGGCGCCCCGAAAAGCGACGGGCCGGGACGGCTCTCACCGCCCCGGCCCGCAATCTCAGGATCGACCGCCGGTCAGGCCGCGGCGCTCACTTCTCCCGCCGGCGCACTGCTGCGGATCAGGTGGTCGAAGGCCGACAGCGCCGCCGTCGAGCCGGAACCCATCGCGATGACGATCTGCTTGTAGGGCACGGTCGTCGCATCGCCCGCCGCGAAGACGCCCGGCACCGAGGTGTGGCCGCGGTCGTCGATCACGATCTCGCCGCGCGGCGAGAGGCCCACGACGCCCTTGAGCCACTCGGTGTTCGGCAGCAGGCCGATCTGGACGAAGATGCCCTCGAGCTCGACCTTGTGGGGCTCATCCGTCGCGCGGTCCTTGTAGGTCAGGCCCACGACCTTCTGGCCGTCGCCGATCACCTCCGTGGTGAGCGCATTCAGGATGATCCTGACGTTGGGCAGGCTGCGGAGCTTGCGCTGCAGGACCTCGTCGGCGCGCAGCTTCGTGTCGAACTCGATCAGCGTCACGTGGCTCACGATCCCCGCGAGGTCGATCGCCGCCTCGACGCCGGAATTGCCGCCGCCGATCACCGCCACGCGCTTGCCCTTGTAGAGGGGACCGTCGCAGTGCGGGCAGTAGGCGACGCCGCGGTTCTTGTACTGCTCCTCGCCCGGGACGTTCATGTTGCGCCAGCGCGCGCCGGTGGAGAGCACGACAGTGCGCGCCCTGACGCTCGCGCCGCTGGCGAGCTGCACCTCGATCAGGCCGCCCGGCTCGCGGGCTGGGACCAGCTTCTCGGCGCGCTGCAGGTTCATGACGTCGACTTCGTACTCCTTGACGTGCTGCTCGAGCGCGGCCGCGAGCTTCGGCCCTTCGGTCTCCTTGACGGAGATGAAGTTCTCGATGCCCATCGTGTCGAGCACCTGGCCGCCGAAGCGCTCCGCGGCGATGCCGGTGCGGATGCCCTTGCGCGCGGCATAGATGGCGGCCGCGGCGCCGGCCGGTCCGCCGCCGACGACCAGCACGTCGAAGGGCGCCTTGGCCTTGATCTTCTCGGCCTCGCGGGCGGTGGCGCCGGTGTCCAGCTTCGCGAGAATCTGCGCCACGTCCATCCGGCCCGCGGCGAACGGCTGGCCGTTCAGGTACATGCTCGGCACCGCCATCACCTGGCGCGCCTCGACCTCGGCCTGGAACAGCGCGCCGTCGATGGCCACGTGCCGGATGCGCGGGTTCACGACGCTCATGACGTTGAGCGCCTGGACCACGTCCGGGCAGTTCTGGCACGACAGTGAAAAATAGGTCTCGAAGAGGAAGTCGCCCTCGAGCGCGGCCACCTGGTCGAGCAGCTCCTGCTCGACCTTCGGCGGATAGCCGCCGACCTGCAGCAGCGCAAGAACCAGCGAGGTGAACTCGTGGCCCAGCGGGATGCCGGCGAAGCGCACCGAGACATCGGTGCCGACCCGGCTGATGGCGAAGGACGGGCGGCGCGCGTCGTCGTCGCGGCGCACCACGGTGATCTTGTCCGACAGCGAGGCGATCTCGTCCAGGAGTTCGGCGAGCTCGCGCGACTTGTCGCCGTCGTCGAGGGAAGAGGCCAGCTCGATCGGCACCGCGAGCCGCTCGAGATAGGCCTTGAGCTGCGTCTTGAGGTTCGGGTCGAGCATGGCGTTACTCCGCGTTGCGTAAGTGGCCGCCGGCCCGGCGCCGCCCCAGGGAGGGGGATGGGCAACGCCGGGCGGGCGACCGAGGGGACCAGTTAGATCTTGCCGACCAGGTCCAGCGACGGGGCAAGGGTCTTCTCACCCTCCTTCCACTTCGCCGGGCAGACCTCGTTCGGGTGGGCGGCGACGTACTGGGCAGCCTTCAGCTTGCGCAGCGTCTCCTTCATGTCGCGGGCGATGGCGTTGTCATGGACCTCCATGGTCTTGATCACGCCGTCCGGGTTGACGACGAAAGTGCCGCGCAGCGCCAGACCTTCCTCGTCGATGTGCACGTCGAAGGCGCGGGTCAGCACGTGGGTCGGGTCGCCGACCAGCGGAAACTTCGCCTTGCCGACCGCCGGCGACGTCTCGTGCCACACCTTGTGGGAGAACTGGGTGTCGGTCGTGACGATGTAGACTTCGGCGCCCGCCTTCTGGAATTCGGCGTAGTTCTCGGCGGCGTCCTCGACCTCGGTGGGGCAGTTGAAGGTGAAGGCGGCCGGCATGAACACGATCACGGACCACTTGCCCTTGAGGCTGGCTTCCGTGACTTCGATGAACTTGCCGTTGTGGAAGGCATTCACCTTGAACGGCTTGATCTGGGTGTTGATCAGGGACATAAGGGACGATCCTCTTCAGGGGTTGGGTCAGCGAACTGGCGGCCATTGTGGCCGGGTCCAGTACATAGCTCCAATAGATGCTTCATATCATTTCGATCGACTCTAGCTATCAATTTCGCGAAGCCGAGACGTCAGTCGCTGCGCTCCTCAGGGTGATGAATTCATCCCGGCTGCGGCCGGCGAAGCAGGCGTTGCAGTCGCGCTCCTCGGCGATGGTGGACACCGTCCGGTGGTGGGTCTCGTGACCCGGGAACAGCAGCGTCTCGCCCGGCAGCACGAGCAGCCGCCGGGTGACGCTGTCGAACAGCAGGCGGGAGTCGCCCCCGGGCAGGTCGGTCCGGCCGCAGCCGCGGATCAGCAGCGAGTCGCCGGTGAACACCCGGTCGCGCCAGAGGTAGGAGACGCAGGCCGGGGTGTGCCCGGGCGTGGCGAGCACGTTCACCACCTCGCCGCCGAACGCGAGGCGGTCGCCGTCGCCGACCCGGAGGTCGGCCTCCACCGGGGCGCCCTCGCCGGCGACGACCCGCGCGCCCGTTCGCTCGCGCACCTGCCTCACCGCGCTGGGCGCCGCGGCATGGGCATGCGTGCACAGCAGCAGCACCAGCCGCAGCTCGAGTTCCCGGACCAGGCCGAGGAGCGACAGCGCACTGCCCTCGGGCTCCGGATCCACCGCCACGGCCTCGCGCGATGCTTCGTCGGCGAGCAGGTAGGTGAACGCCCGCATGCGCGGATCGTAGAGCTGCCGGAAGAGCGTCATGGCCTTCGACTCCACGCGCTCAGCCGCGACCGGCGCCCCGGCGGCTCTCTTCCATCTCGCCCCACATGGCGTTCAGGATCGCGAGCAGGACCGCGAAGCCGACGCCGAGGATCCAGGCGAAGTACCACATGAGCCCTCCTCAATATACGCTGCGGGCGTTCTGCTGGATGTAGGCCACGGTCACCTTCCCGGCCATCACCCGGTAGGCCCAGCGCGTGTAGAAAATGATGAGCGGCATGAAGATCACGACCGCCCAGAACATGATCCCCAGCGTCAGGTGGCTCGATGTCGCGTCCCAGACGGTGAGGCTCGAATTGGGGCTCGTGCTCGACGGCATGACGAACGGGAACATGGACACGCCCGCCGTGCCGATCACGCCGGTCATCGCCACGGACGAGGCCACGGTTGCCGCAAACCCCTTGCGCCGGGCAGCCAGCCAGAGCCCGGCGAGCGTCGCCGCAAAGGCAGCCGCCGGCACCAGCATCGTCCATGGATGGCGCGCGTAGTTCGCAAGCCACGCCCCCCGCTCTGCCACCACTTCCTTCGCCAGCGGGTTCGAAAGTCCGCCCGGGTCGGCACCGGCCGTGATCACGTAGCCGCCGATGCCGCCCGCGACCCACACGCCGGCCAGCGCGAAGCTCGCCAGCAGCAGCGCGCCGAAAAGCAGCGCGGCCTTGCGCGCCCGGTGCTGGATGTCGCCCTCCGTCCTGAACACGAGGTAATTGGCGCCGTGGAAGGTGATCATCGCCACGCTGACCACGCCGGCCAGCAGGGCGAAGGGGTTGAGCAGCTGCCAGAAGCTGCCGGTGTAGTGCGGGACGAGGTTGGCGTCGAAGTGAAACGGCAGGCCCTGCAGCAGGTTGCCGAAGGCCACTCCGAAGATGAGCGGCGGCACGGCGCTGCCGACGAACAGGCCCCAGTCCCAGCCGGCGCGCCAGCGCGGGTTCTCCAGCTTGCTGCGGAAGTCGAAGCCCGTCGGCCGCAGGAACAGCGCCCACAGCACCGCGAGCAGCGCCCAGTAGAGACCGGAGAAGGCGGCCGCGTAGACCAGCGGCCAGGCCGCGAACAGCGCTCCACCGGCGGTGATGAACCAGACCTGGTTGCCGTCCCAATGCGGGGCGACGGTGTTGATCACCACGCGGCGCTCGAGGTCGGTCCGCCCCGTGAAGGGCAGCAGGGTGCCGACCCCCATGTCGTGGCCGTCCATGATCGCGAAGCCGATGAGCAGCACGCCGACCAGCAGCCACCAGATGATCCGCAGCGTTTCGTAGTCGAGCATGACGTCACCTCACTCGCGGACCGGCTGGGCCGGCGCCGGCTGCATCGTCCCGCCGCCACCCGGGTCGCGATCGTAGCGGCCGGTGCCCAGCGAGCCCGGCCCCTGCCTCGCGAAGCGCGTCATCAGGTAGACGTCGGCGACCGCGAGCAGCGTGTAGAAGCCGACGAAGCCGGCCAGCGAGCCGTAGAGGCTGCCGACCTCCAGGGACGAGACCGACAGGTGGGTCGGCAGCACGCCGAAGATCGTCCACGGCTGGCGGCCGTACTCGGCGACGAACCAGCCGAGCTCCGCCGCGAGCCACGGCACCGGCAGGAACAGCAGCGCCCACCACAGGAGCCAGCGCCTGTGCTCGAAGCCGCCCTTGAGCGTGTAGTACGAGGCGGCGGCGAACAGGGCGAAGAGCGCGAAGCCTAAGCCGACCATCAGCCGGAACGCCCAGAACATGGGCGTCACGCGCGGGATGGTGTCCGCCACGGCCCGGTCGATCATCTGCGGGGTCGCCTCCCGCACGTCCGCGACGTACTTCTTGAGCAGCAGGCCGAAGCCGAGGTCGGGAAGGTGCCGGTCGAGGGCCGCGCGTGCAGCGGCGTCGGCCGGATCCGCACGCAGCGCCTCGAGCGCCACGACCGCGTCGATCCCGGACAGCACGCGATGGCGGTTGTTCTCCTTGATCTCCGCGATCCCGGGGATCTCCTTGCTGAGCGACCGCGTCCCGATCAGTCCCATCACGTAGGGAATGTGGATCGCGTAGTCGTTGCGCATCTCCCGCTCGTTCGGGATCGCGAACAGGGTGAAGCCGGCCGGTGCCGGCTCGGTCTCCCACACGGCTTCCATGGCCGCGAGCTTGGTCTGCTGCGACTCGGTGACCGTGTAGCCGGACTCGTCGCCGAGCACGATCACGGAGGCCGCCGAGGCGAGGCCGAAGGCGGCGGCGATGCGGAAGGAGCGCTTCGCGAACTCCACGTTGCGGCGCTTCAGCAGGTACCAGGACGAGATCGCCAGCACGAACACCGAGCCGGTCACGTAGCCGGCGCTCACGGTGTGCACGAATTTCGCCTGCGCCGTCGGGTTGAACATCACCGACCAGAAGTCCGCGAGCTCCATGCGCATGGTTTCGTAGTTGAAGGTCGCGCCCACGGGGTCCTGCATCCAGCCGTTGGCAATCAGGATCCAGAGCGCCGAGAGGTTGCTGCCGACGGCGAGCAGGATCGTCACCATCAGGTGCTGCACCTTCGATAGACGGTCCCAGCCGAAGAAGAACAGGCCGATGAAAGTGGACTCCAGGAAGAACGCCATCAGCCCCTCGACGGCCAGCGGCACGCCGAAGATGTCGCCCACGTAGTGCGAGTAGTAGGCCCAGTTCGTGCCGAACTGGAACTCGAGCGTGATGCCGGTGGCCACGCCCATCGCGAAATTGATGCCGAAGAGCTTGCCCCAGAACTTGGTCATGTCCTTGTAGATGACCTTGCCGGTCATCACGTAGACGCTCTCCATGATCACCAGCAGCCAGACCATGCCGAGCGTCAGCGGCACGAACAGGAAGTGGTACATGGCGGTCGCCGCGAATTGCAGGCGGGAGAGGTCGACGAGCTGTTCGCTGATCATGGGATGGGCTCCGGGGAGCGCGGGGCGGGGTCAACCTGCTGGCGAAGCACGGCCGCGGCCACCTGCCCCGGGTCTGGCTCGACGCGGTGCTCCCGGACGAAGGCCCACCAGAGCCCCGCCAGCAGACACAGCTTGAGCGCCAGAACGAGTGCGACGTGACGGGCGGTCCGGTCCTGCCTGAAGACCTGCATGCACTGAACGATGCAGTTACCGGGCCACCGCCGCGTCGGGGCTCGCGGGTGCCTGAAAACAACGACTTAGGCGCATTCCGGCGGCACGCGGCTGCCATGCTGAAAGTACGACTGCCGGAATTGGCAGCGGTCTGCCAGCCTGACGTCAGTGCGTCCCACCCCCGGCACTCGCATGCATCCCGATTCCCTGCCTGAACTCACGTCCTTCATCGAGACCCTCGAGGAGCCGCGCATCCTCGTGGACCTCGACTACCGCATCCTCGCGGCGAACAGGCGCTACCGGGACACCTACTCGCCGCGCGAACCCGTCGTCGGCCGGCACTGCTACGAGGTGTCGCACCACTATCCCCGCCCCTGCGACGAGGTCGGCGAGGCCTGCCCGCGCCGGGCCGCAATGCAATCCCGGCGCACGGAGCACGCGCTGCACATCCACCACACGCCGCGCGGCGACGAGCACGTGCAGGTGGAGCTGAATCCTGTCCTCGACGCGTCCGGCCAGCTGCGCTACTTCGTCGAACGCATGCAGTCGCTGCCCGCGACGCGGGCCGCCTCGTCGGCCGAGGGGCTGATCGGCCGCGCCCCGGCCTTCCGCGAGATGCTGCAGCTGCTCGCCCGCGTCGCGCCGACCCAGACCTCCGTGCTGTTGCTCGGCGAGACCGGCACCGGCAAGGAGATGGCCGCGCGCATGATCCATGAGACGAGCCCGCGCGCGGCGGCGCCGTTCGTCGCGGTCGACTGCTCGGGGCTGACCGAGAGGCTGTTCGAGAATGAGCTGTTCGGGCACGAGAAAGGCGCCTTCACCGGCGCCGCGCAGCGCAAGACCGGGCTGGTCGAGGCCGCGAGCGGCGGCACGCTCTTCCTCGACGAGGTCGGCGACATCCCGCTCGGCCAGCAGGTGAAACTGCTGCGGCTCATCGAGAACAACAGCTACCGGCGGGTCGGCGGGGTGACGCCGCTGCGCGCCGACTTCCGGCTCGTCGCCGCGACCCACCGCGACCTCGAGCAGATGGTGCGCGAGGGCAGCTTCCGCAGCGACCTGTACTACCGCATCAGCGCATTCCCGGTCCGCGTCCCGCCGCTGCGCGAGCGCCGCGAGGACATCCTGCTGCTGGCAGAGTCACTGCTCGAGCGGGTGCGGCCGGGCAGGCCCTGCGAGCTGTCCCCGGCTGCGGAACGGGCGCTGCTCGACTACGACTATCCCGGCAACGTGCGCGAACTGCGCAACATCGTCGAGCGCGCGAGCCTCCTGGCCGACGGCGATCGGATCGAGCCGGCGCAGCTTCCCGAGCGCGTGGCCGCGCCGGCCAGCCCGCAGACGCCAACCGTCCGGGACGCCGTCGGCGCGCCGACGCTGGACGCCGCGGAGCGCGAAACCCTCGCCCGCGCCCTCGCGACTCACTCGGGCAGCCGGCGCGAACTCGCGACCGCACTCGGCCTCAGCGAGCGCACCCTGTACCGCAAGCTGCGGGAACACGGTCTCTCCGCGGGGCAGGCGAAGCGCCCGCCCGCAGGGCTGCCGTGACCTGGCAGGAGCCGCCTCGCGAGGCTGTGTGACTTTGGGCACTGACCGCGGCAGGACCGCAACTTAGGTTCGCGGGCAGCAACGACCGTTCGTCTCCCGGTGAGCGAGGTAAACGCAATGCGACATGCGAAATGGGCGGTCTGGATGCTGGCGACCGCCGCCGCGCTGGGAGCTGGCGGAGCCGTGGCCGCCGAAGAGGCGCCACCGGCGCTGATCGAGGCGCAGGGTCTGGTGGATCGCTTCCACCAGGAGCTGGCCGGCAAGTTGACCGCCGCGGTGGCCGAAGGCGGGCCGCTGCTCGCGATCGACGTATGCAAGGTCGAGGCGCCGGCGATCGCCTCACGGCTCTCGCGCGAGTCCGGCTGGCAGGTGAAGCGCGTGGGCACTCGTGTCCGCAACCCGGTCACCGGTCTGCCGGACGCCTGGGAGCAGCAGCAGCTCGCCGACTTTGCCCGCCGTCTCGGCGCCGGAGAGCCGCCACCGTCGGTCGCGACCTACGCGGAGGTCGAGGAGCCCGCCGGCCGCGTGCAGCGCTACATGCGCGCTATCCCGGTCGCGCCCCAGTGCCTCGTCTGCCACGGCGAGCGGGGCGTGCAGTCCGAGGAGCTGCAGGCGCTGCTGGCCCGCGAGTATCCGCATGACCGGGCGCTCGGCTACCAGCCGGGTGAACTGCGCGGCGCCTTCTCGCTGCGTCGGCCCGCGCCCGCGCCCTGACCGCGCCTGCGGACCCGTTCCACCGCTCGGCCCGGAAGCACGGCGACCCGCGGATCGCCCGCTGCGTTAATCTTGGCCCCTGCAATCTTGCATGGAACGACAGGGGACACCCGCGATGCAGCTTCAGTCAGGTCGGCGAGCCGGGACACGGCGCGCGAATTCACGCTTCTCTTGCGCGGCGGCCGCGCTGCTGGCCTTCGCGCTGGCGACGCCGGCGCTGGCCGAGCCGGTCACCTTCGTCGTGGACGGCTCGCACACCTACCCGCGGTTCTCCTACAGCCACCTCGGCCTGTCCACGCAGCTCAGCCGCTTCAACAACACCACCGGCAAGGTCGTGCTGGACCAGGCGGCGCGCAAGGCGTCCGTGGAGATCACCATCGACATGACGTCGGTCGACACGGGTTACGCCGAATTCAACGAGCACATCCAGGCCGAGGACTTCCTCGACACCGCCCGCCACCCGACGGCGACCTTCAGGTCCACGCGCGTGGCGTTCGAAGGCGACCGGCCCGTCGCGATCGACGGCGACCTCACGATCAAGGGCATCACGAAGCCGGTGACGCTCGCAGTGACGCGCTTCGCCCGCATGGATCATCCCCTGCGCAAGAAGGACGCAATCGGCGCCGATGCCTCGGTCGTCATCAAGCGCAGCGACTTCGATGCCGGCCAGTACGCGCCCCTCGTCGGGGACGAAGTGACGATCAGCATCGCGCTGGAGGCGGTCGCCGAGTAGTCGGGCCGGGCGGATGCGGGCTAGTCTTGGTTCGGACCGGGGCCACGCTGGCCAGGGAGGGGCTACATGTTCCACGCACGCCTGATGCAATCCGCCGTCCTGCTGTTCGCATGGATGCTCGCACCGACGGCGAGTCCGTCGGTGGCGGCAGGGCCGCCCTCCGCCCCCGGGGCGGAGGTGTTGTTCCGCGAGGTCCGCGTGTTCGACGGGCGCTCGGCCGCGCTGTCCGCCCCGACCGACGTCCTCGTGCGCGGCAACACCATCGCCGCGATCGGCGCCGGCGCGGCGCCCACCGGCGATGCCGCGAAGGTCATCGAGGGCGGCGGCCGCACGCTGATGCCGGGCCTCATCGACGCGCACGTCCACGTGGCGTTCCAGACCCTGCCCCAGACGGCACTGCTGCTCGGCGACGTCGGCTACGTGCACATCGCCGCCGGCAAGGGCGCGACCGAGATGCTGATGCGCGGCTTCACCAGCGTGCGTGATCTCGGCGGACCGACCTTCGGCGTCAAGCAGGCCATCGATTCCGGGCTCATCCCGGGGCCGCGCATCTGGCCCTCCGGCGCCATGGTTTCGCAAAGCGGCGGGCACGGCGATTTCCGCCTGCCGAACGAGCTGCCCTCGCCCCCCGGCGCCTGGTCCTATGGCGAGCGCATGGGCGCGGCCGCGATCGCGGACAGCCCGGATGCCGTGCGCCAGCGCGTGCGCGAGCAGCTCGCGCTGGGCGCCTCGCAGATCAAGCTGATGGCCGGCGGCGGCGTCTCGTCGAGCTACGACCCGCTCGACGTCGCCCAGTATTCAGTCGCCGAGCTGCGCGCGGCGGTCGAGGCCGCGGAGAACTGGGGCACCTACGTCACCGTCCACGCCTACACGCCGCGGGCCGTGCGCCAGGCGATCGAGGCAGGGGTCAAGAGCATCGACCACGGCCAGCTGCTCGACGACGCCACCGCGAAACTCATGGCCGAGAAGGGCGTGTGGTGGAGCCTGCAGCCCTTCGCCGACGACGGCACCTCGACGTTCCCGGAGGGATCGCCGAACCGGCTGAAGCAGCTGCAGATGTTGAACGGCACCGACACGGCCTACCGGCTCGCGAAGAAGCACCGCATCCGCACGGCCTTCGGCACCGACGCCCTGTTCAGCCGGGTGGCCGCGGCGCGGCAGAACGCCATGATCCTTCGCCTCACGCGCTGGTACTCGAACGCCGAGATCCTTCGCATGGTCACGGCCGACAACGCCGAACTCCTCGCGCTGTCCGGCCTCCGCTCGCCCTACGCGGGCAAGCTCGGCGTGATCGAGCCCGGCGCGCTCGCGGACCTGCTGCTCGTGGACGGCGACCCGATGGCCGAGATCGAGCTCCTGGGGGATCCCGCCCGGAACTTCCTCGTGATCATGAAGGACGGGGTCGTCCACAAGAACACGCTCGCGGCGGACTGACCCGGGCGCCGGACTACCAACGGATCACGCCCTCGACGACCGTCTGCGTCTGCCCGCCGATCCAGGCCTCGCCGTCGGCGTCGACCGCGACTTCGACGGCGCCGTCACGGCCCATCTCCCGGCCCTGGGAAGCCCAGTAGCTGCGCGCCGGCAGCCGGCCTTTCGCGTGCAGCAAGGCGGCGATCGCGGCATTCGCGCTGCCCGTCACCGGATCCTCGGGGATGCCGTCCGCCGGCACGAAGGCCCGCACGACGAGCGCATACGGCTCGCCCACGCAGTGTGAGAATACGGCGAGCCCCACCGCGCCAGTGGCGAGGCTCGCGTTCGCGATGGCCGGCAGGTCAGGGACCATCGTCCTCACGGAAGCCTCGTCCGCGAGCTCCACGCACCACCACCGCGGGCCGTTGTCCACCAGCGCGGGCGCCAGCGCGCCGGCACGCACGCCCGCTAGGCTCGCGACGACCAGGGCCGGATCCGCGCCGCGCTCGACGCCGCGCGGCGATCGCACGTGGATCCTGCGCCCGCCGCCCTCGCCCTCGATCCTCACGGGAAGCAGCCCCGCGCCGCACTCCTGCAGCAACCCGCCGTCGCGCGGCCGCGCCATCCGCGAATCGAGGACGGCGTGCGCCGTGCCCACGCTCGGGTGGCCCGCGAATGGCAATTCCTGCCGCGGCGTGAAGATGCGCACGCGGTAGTCGGCGCCTCTGGACGGCGGCAGCACGAACGTCGTTTCAGAGAGGTTGAGCCACGCCGCGATCGACTGCATGGCGGCCGTGTCGAGACCCTCGGCGTCCAGTACGACGGCCAGGGGATTGCCCTGCCCGGCCGCCGCCGAGAACACATCCAGCTGGACGAACCGACGAGCTTTCATGACGCGAGTGTGCCTTCGACCGTGCCACCGGGCCAGGGTCCAGGCCGGACGCGCGGTTTCCCGCAAGCGCAGCCCGCCTCAGACTTGGCTAGACTGCGTCCTCTTTGGACCGCATGACGCGGTCGCCAGGCATGGAGATGACCGCCGTGACGAAGACGATGCTCGGAAGCCTGCTCGCCGTGACCCTCGCCCTCGGGGCCGCCGGCTGCGACAAGAACCCCGGCGAGGCCGACAGCGCCGCGGCGGAAGCCCCGCCGGCCGCCATGCCGGAAGGGCACCCCATGGTCGCCGCGCCCGTCCAGGAGGTCGACCTGTCCGGCATCGCGCCGGCCGAGGGCGGCAAGACCGTGGCCGACCTCTTTGCGCAGCGGACGGAGCTCGCAGGCCAGACGGTCGCCTTGCGCGGCAAGGTCGTGAAGGCCAACGCCAACATCATGGGCATGAACTGGCTGCACGTCCGCGACGGCTCCGGCGCGGAGGGGACGAACGACATCACGATCACGACCTCGTCGGCGTCGCCGATGCCGGCCGTCGGCGACACCGTGCTCGTGACCGGCCCCGTCGTCATCGACAAGGACCTGGGCATGGGTTACCAGTACCCGGTCCTCATCGAAGACGCCACGGTTACCGTGGAGACATCCGCGCAGTAACCGCGTCCCAGCTCACCAGCTTCCAGAAGGCCTCGACGTAGGCCGGGCGGGCGTTGCGGTAGTCGATGTAGTAGGCGTGCTCCCACACGTCGCAGGTGAGGAGCGGCCGGTCGATGCCGGTGAGCGGCGTCGCGGCGTTCGACGTCGTGACGATCGCCAGGCTGCCGTCCTCGCGCTCCACCAGCCAGGCCCAGCCTGACCCGAAGGTGCCGATCGCGGCCTTGGTGAAGGCCTCGACGAACGCCTGGAAACTGCCGAAGGCGGACTTGATGGCCTCGGCAAGGCGGCCGGTGGGTTCGCCGCCACCGCCGGGCTTGAGCCCTTCCCAGTAGAAGGTGTGGTTCCAGACCTGGGCGGCGTTGTTGAACACCGGGCCGGTCGAGTTGCGCACGATGTGCTCGAGCGTGGCGCTCTCGAGCTCCGTGCCCTTGATCAGGTTGTTGAGGTTCGTGACATAGGCCTGGTGGTGCTTGCCGTAGTGGTAATCGATCGTCTCGGCCGAGATATGCGGCGCCAGGGCGTCACGGGCATAGGGCAGCGGGGGCAACTGGATCGGCATCTTCATCTCCTTGGTCAGGGGCTGGCGCAGGAACGCAGCAAACGCAGGATTGGATCCTGCACCGGCCGGATAGTTTAGCGCGGGGACGCTGGCTGCCGGCCGCCGCCCGCCTCAACGGGACGCGCGCGGCTTCCAGCGCCTGAGCAGCAGGGTGTTCGAGACGACGCTGACGCTCGAGAACGCCATCGCCGCCCCCGCCACGACGGGATTCAGCAGCCCGGCGGCCGCCAGCGGTATCCCGATCACATTGTAGATGAAGGCCCAGAACAGGTTCTGGTGGATCTTGCGGGTGGTGCGCCGCGAGATGTCGATGGCATCCGCCACGAGGCGCGGATCCGGGCGCATCAGCGTCACGCCGGCCGAATGCATGGCCACCGCCGTGCCGCTTCCCATCGCGAAGCCGACATCCGCGGCGGCGAGCGCGGGCGCGTCGTTGACGCCGTCGCCCACCATGGCCACGAGCCCCCGGCGGCGGAGGTCCTCGACGACCCTCGCCTTGTCGCCCGGCAGCACCCCGGAGACCACGTCTTCCGGCGGGATGCCCGCCTCGCGCGCGACGGCGCCCGCCGCCTCGCGGTTGTCCCCGGACACCATGACGGTTCGCAGGCCGAGCGCGTGCAGCGCCGCGATGGCTTGGCGCGACTGCGGCCGCGGCTCGTCCCCGAAGGCGAGCAGCCCCAGCAGGCGGATCTCGTCCACTGCGCGCTCGGCGAGCCACGACACCGTCCTGCCCTGCGACTCCTGGGCGCTGCGCGCATTCGCATGGACTTCGACATCGAGGCCCAGCTCCCGCATCAGCCGCTCGCTGCCGAGCAGCACCTCGCGCGCCCCGATCCTCGCCTCCACGCCCCGGCCCGCCAGGACGGTGACCGCCTCCGCGGGTGGCGGCACGATGCCCCGCATTCTCGCAGCCTCGAGCACCGCGCCCGCGAGCGGGTGGCTGCTGCCGGACTCGACGGCCGCGGCCAGCGCCAGCAGTTCGACTTCCCCGACGCCGAGGCCCGTCACCGCCAGGAGCCTCGGCCGGCCTTCCGTCAGGGTGCCGGTCTTGTCGAAGGCGACGGTGCGGACCCTGTGCGCCGCCTCGAGCGCCTCGGCGTCCTTGACCAGGATGCCGGCCTGGGCCGCGACGCCCGTGCCCGCCATGATCGCCGTCGGCGTCGCGAGGCCCAGCGCGCAGGGGCAGGAGATGACGAGCACCGCGACCGCGTTCAGCGTCGCCACGCTCCAGTCACCCCCGGCAAGGCCCCAGCCCAGCCACGTGGCGAGGGCGATGACGAGGACAACGGGCACGAAGACCGCGCTGACGCGGTCCACGATGCGCTGGATCGGCGCCTTGCGCGCCTGCGCGCCCTCGACGAGCCGGATGATCCGCGCGAGTGCCGTTTCCGCGCCGATGGCGCTGGTGCGAACGACCAAGCGCCCCTCCGCATTCACCGCGCCGCCGGTGACGCGCTCGCCAGGGCCCTTCGGGACCGGCATGGACTCGCCCGTGAGCAGGGACTCGTCCGCGTGGCTGCGGCCCTCGATGACCTCGCCGTCCACGGGGATGCGCTCGCCCGGGAGCACGACCACGAGATCGCCGACGCGGACCGCGGAGATCGGCAGCTCGACTTCGGACCCGTCGCGCCGCACACGCGCGATGTCGGGGCGCAGGGCCTGCAGCGCGCGGATGGCCTCCGTCGCCTGGCGCCTGGCCCGCGCCTCGAGCCACTTGCCGAGCAGCACCAGCGCGATCACCACGGCCGAGGCTTCGAAGTACAGGTGCCCCGCGCCGCCGCCGGCCCCGGCCGGCAGCAGGTGAAAGACGCTGAGGCCGTAGGCCGCGCTCGTGCCGACCGCGACCAGCATGTCCATGTTGCCGGCGCGGTCCTTGAGCGCCTTCCACGCCCCGACGTAGAACCTCGCCCCCAGCCAGAACTGCACCGGCGTGGCGAGCGCCCACTGCAGCCACCCCGGCAGTGCCCAGTGCGCGCCGAAGGCCATGCTGACCATCGGCAGCGCCAGCGGCAGCGTCAGCAGCGCTGCGATGACGACGTGGCGGGCTTCTTTCGACGGACCCGGGGTCTGCGCGCCGCGCGACGGCGCGGCATCGGCCACGATCGCCGCCGAGTAGCCAGCCTTCTCCACCGCCTCGACCAGCGACTGCACCGGCGTGCCGTCCCGGACGTCGACGGTGGCCTGCTCCGTCGCGAGGTTGACCTCGGCCGAAATCACGCCCGGCACCTTGCCGAGCGCGCGCTCCACGCGGCCCGCACAGGCCGCGCAGGTCATGCCGCCGATGTCGAGGCGCAGCGCATCGGCGGGCGGCGCCGTCGTCGTCGTCGTCGTGGCCAGCGTACTCATGGCGACATCTTCCACCTTCCGGCGGCGGAATGGTCGATCGGGGTCGATCCACGCCAGCCCGCGGTTGCGGCGCCGGTGCGACCGCCGCCGTAAAGCCCGGATAGCACCGGGCGAGGCACAGGCTGCGCGGCCTGTGCTAAAACGCCGGTCGATTCCGCCCACCACGGCAAAGGACCCCTGGATGACCTCGCTTGCCCGACCAATCGCCGCCGCCCTGCTTTGCCTGCTGGCCCTGGCCCCCGCGCTCGCCGAGCCGGTGGACTACGAGATGGTTACCCGCATCCGCCACGAGGGGCTGCAGCGGTCGCAGGTGATGGACACCTTGAAGGAGCTCACGGACGGCTTCGGCGCGCGCCTGACGGGGTCGCCCGCACTGCGCGATGCGAGCGCGTGGGCAGGGACGCGGTTCAGCGACTGGGGCCTCGCCCGCGTCCGGCAGGAGCCGTTCGAGTTCGGCGAGGGCTGGTCGTTCTCGGCCGCCGAGGTCAGGGGCCTGTCGCCGTTCACCGGCCCCATGCGGGCGCTGCCGCGGGCGTGGACAGTCGGTACGGACGGACCGGTGCGCGGCGAGGCGATCAAGGGAAAGCTCGCCACCGAGCAGGACTTCGAGGCGCTGCGGGGCAAGCTGCGCGGCAGGATCCTGTTCATCGAGCCGAATCCAGCCGACGTGCGCGGCGGCCCGCCGCCGCGAGTCGTCCAGGACCCGACCCAGGAGCGCCCGTTCGAGCGTTACGACGAAGAAAGCCTCGAGGAGCTTGCCACCTTCCGCATCCCGACCGAGGCCGATCCCGGCTTCGTCGACCGCATCCGCACCCGCTGGAAATTCATGGAGGCGCGCAACCGGTTCCTGGCGGAGGAAGGCGCGCTCGCCACCATCGAGCGCTCCACCCGGCTGTCCGGGATCCTCTGGGTCACCGGCGGCGGCGGTGGCGGCTGGCCCGGACGCGCGCGCGGCGTGCCGGGCCTCGTGATGTCGTTCGAGCACTTCAACCGCGTGACGCGCACGCTCGACGCCGGCCAGCCGGTCGAACTCGAGATCGACGTCAGCGCCCGGTTCCACGACGACGCGGGCCCGCCGGCCAACGTGCTGGCCGAGATCCCGGGCACCGACCGCTCGGGCGAGATCGTGCTGGCCGGCGCGCACATCGACTCCTGGCACGCTGGCACCGGCACCACCGACAACGCCGCCGGCGTCGCGGTCGTGATGGAGGCCGCCCGCATCCTCACCGCGCTCGGCGTCAAGCCGCGGCGCACCATCCGCTTCGCGCTGTGGGCCGGCGAGGAACAGGGGCTGATCGGCTCCCGCGCCCATGTGCGCGAGCACATCGCCACGCGGCCGGCCCCTGAAGACGAGGACGCGCGGGCGATGCCGCGGCACCTCTGGCCCGCGACCTGGCCGATCACGCCGAAGCCCGGGCACTCGAAGTACTCGGTCTACTTCAATCTGGACAATGGCAGCGGCCGGATCCGCGGCATCTACGCCCAGGACAACGCCGCGGTGGTGCCGATCTTCCGCGCCTGGCTCGAGCCCTTCGCGGACCTCGGCGCGACCACGGTGACGCTGCGCGGCCAGTCATCCACCGACCATTTCGCCTTCGACGAGGTCGGCGTGCCCGGCTTCCAGTTCATCCAGGACGGGCTCGCCTACATGAGCCGCACCTGGCACACGGACCTCGACACCTTCGATCACGGCCTGCGCGAGGACCTGATGCAGTCGGCCACCATCATGGCCGCGTTCCTCTACCATGCCGCGATGCGCCCCGAACGCCTGCCGCGCAAGCCGATGCCGGAAGCGCCGCCCAAGCCGAAGGCGGAGCCCGAGGCGTCGCCCGCCGGGGCCACGGCGGCGGCGTCGAGCGGCTGACAACGACCCGAAAGTGCCAGGACGGGAGAAAGCCATGCTGTTGAGCGTGCAGAAGATGACCTGCGGCCACTGTGTCCGTGCCGTCACCGCGGCCATCCAGGCACTCGATCCCGAGGCAACCATCGAGGTGGACCTTGCGGCCGGCACGGTCCGCGTGGACGGCAACGTAGACGCCAATGCCGTGATTCGCGCGATCGGCGAAGAGGGATATCCCGCACAGGTGGCGCCGGCCACGGGACAGTAACGCCGCTGCGGCCGGATTGCTTCAACCGGCCATGCGGGCGCGTGCCCGACCTGGACAATTCCGTGCGCGCCGCGTACCGGGCGTTTGCAAGGCCGCCATCTCTGGTATGTTCGCGAGCGGCGGGCAAGCCCCACCGGAGAGAGGCCAGGGATGACCGAGACCGTTGTCTCCGTGCGCGAGCTTCAGACGACCTTCCACACCCGCGCCGGGCCGGTCAGGGCCGTCGACGGCATCAGCTACGACATCGCCAAGGGCCGGACGCTCGGCATCGTCGGCGAATCGGGCTGTGGCAAGTCGGTCACGTCCTATTCCGTCATGCGCCTGATCGAGCCGCCGGGGGAGATCACCGGTGGTAGCGTGCTGCTCGATGGCGAAGACCTGCTGTCCCTGCCCGAGGAGCGCATGCAGGATTACCGCGGCTCGCGGGTTGCGATGATTTTCCAGGAGCCGATGACCGCACTGAACCCGGTGCTGACCATCGGCTACCAGATGGACGAGCAGATCGTGCGCCATATGGGCCTCACGCGGCGCCAGTCGCGCGAACGCGCCCTCGAGATGCTCGAGCTGGTCGGCATCCCCGCGCCGCGGGAGCGCTACGCGAGCTATCCGCACCAGCTGTCGGGCGGCATGCGCCAGCGCGCGATGATCGCCATGGCGCTCTCCTGCGAGCCGGACTTCCTGATCGCGGACGAACCGACGACTGCACTGGACGTCACGATCCAGGGACAGATACTGGAGCTGATCCAGAAGCTGCAGGAACGCCTGCACATGGCGGTGCAGTTCATCACGCACGACCTAGGGGTGATCTCCGAGATCGCCGACGACGTGCTGGTGATGTACGCGGGCACTGCCTGCGAGAAGGCGCCGACGCACCGGCTGATGGATGCGCCCCGGCATCCGTACACGGTCGCGCTGCTGCAGTCGATCCCCCGGATCGGCAGGCGGGAGCCGCGGCTGCCGGCCATCGGCGGCACGGTGCCGACGCTCCACGAGCTGCCCGCGGGCTGCCCGTTCCAGAACCGCTGCCCGCGCGTGGTGGACCGCTGCCGCGCCGAGCGCCCCGCGATGACGGCCATTGCAGAAGGCCACGAGCTCGCGTGCTTCAACCCGGTGGAGGATCGTTGAGCGCGCTGCTCAGCGTCCGCGACCTGCGCAAGCACTTCCCGGTACGCACGGGACTGCTGAGGCGCGAGACCGCGCGGGTGCACGCGGTGGACGGCGTGTCGCTCGATGTCGAGCCGGGCGAGACCCTCGGCCTCGTCGGGGAATCCGGCTGCGGAAAGTCCACCCTCGGCCGGACGCTGGTACGGCTCTACGAGCCGACCTCCGGGAGCATCCAGTACCGCGGGGAGGACTTTCTCGCGCTGCGCGGCGAACGGCTTCGAAGCATGCGCCGCCGGGTCCAGATGATCTTCCAGGACCCCTTCGCCTCGCTCGATCCCCGCATGACGGTCGGCCAGATCCTCAGCGAGCCGTTCAAGGTGCACGACGCCTGCCCGCCGCGCGAACGCCTGGAGCGGGCGCGCGCACTCCTCGAGACGGTCGGCCTCAATGCCGCTTACCTCAACCGCTATCCGCACGAATTCTCCGGCGGCCAGCGGCAGCGCATCTCGATCGCCCGGGCCATGGCGCTCAAGCCCGAGCTGGTCGTGGCCGACGAGCCGGTCAGCGCGCTGGACGTCTCCATCCAGGCGCAGATCCTCAACCTGCTCAAGGACCTGCAGCAAGAGTTCCGGCTGACCTACATCTTCATCTCGCACGACCTCGCGGTGATCGATCACTTCTGCGACCGGGTGGCGGTGATGTACCTCGGCCGGATCATCGAAGTCGCGCCGAAAGACGAGCTGTTCCGCAACCCGCGCCATCCCTACACGCAGGCGCTGATCGAGGCGGTCCCGCGCGTCGGGGCCGGCAAGAAGCAGATGCAGCCCGCGTTGCGCGGCGAGGTACCCTCCCCGATCGACCCACCAGCCGGCTGCCACTTCCACCCGCGCTGCCCGAAGCGGCACGACGGCTGCGACCGCGAGTATCCCGGTCTCGTGGAGGTCGGTCCCGGGCACCGCGTCGCGTGCCGTCTACACGGGGCGGACGCCATCCCGGGCGCAGGGATCCAGCCGTGACCCGCGCAAGGCCTCGGGGCGGCATCCCGACACGGACGGCATGGCGCCTCGGCCTCGCGGTCGTCGCGCTGCTGGTGCTGGCGATGCTTTACGGGCTCGCGAGGCCCGGGCTGAGCGGCCATGGCGTGGCGCCGACCAATGGCAGCCTCAGGATCGGGATCACCCAGGAGTTCGAAAGCCTCAATCCGCTGATCGCGCAGATGTCGGCGACGTTCTACCTCTACAGCATGGTCAATCGCACGCTGGTCGGCCTGAACGAGAACACGGAGTTCACGGCGCAGCTTGCGGTGCAGATGCCCACGCTCGAGAACGGGATGGCCCGTTTCGTCGAGGTCGACGGCGTGCGCAAGCTCGAGGCGGATTGGGAGATCCTGCCCGCCGCCACCTGGGGTGACGGCGTCCCCGTCACCTGCCGCGACCTGCAGCTGTCCTGGGAGGTCGCGCAGAGCCCGTATGTCAGCATCGCGGCCGTCGAGTTGTACCGGGAAGTCGAGCAGATCCGCATCGATCCGGAGAACCCGAAGCGCTGCACCTTCCTCTACAGCGAGCCCAAGTGGCTGTTC
The DNA here is from genome assembly GCA_025458865.1 of Steroidobacteraceae bacterium. Classification (GTDB taxonomy): domain Bacteria; phylum Pseudomonadota; class Gammaproteobacteria; order Steroidobacterales; family Steroidobacteraceae; genus SG8-30. The sequence continues at coordinate 26,312 of JALORP010000038.1, forward strand.
AATCGTCGGTTCCAGTTCTACCTGCTGCCGGACCACCTGGAACGGGCCGTCTTCGAGAAGTACGGAAACCAGCCGGAGGGCTACGAGAAGCACACGCTCTACACCACAGACCCGACCAACCCGGGCCTCTACCACGGCCCCTACCTGATCAGGGAGGTCAAGCTCGGTTCGCACGTCGTCTTCGAGCGCAACCCCACCTTCTACGGCCCGCCCGCCCACATCGACAGGATCGCGGTGGTGCTGATCCCGAACACGGGGACGCTGGAGGCGAACCTCCGCTCCGGCAGCATCGACATGGTATCGACGCTCGGCATGAGCTTCGACCAGGCGATCGCCTTTTCCCGCCGGGTGGAGGCCGAGAGCCTGCCCTTCACGGTTCACTTCCGCCCCGGCATGGTGTACGAGCACATCGACCTCGATCTCGACGAGCCGGTCCTCAAGGACGTGCGCGTGCGGCGGGCACTGGTTCATGCGATCGACCGGCAGCGGTTGACGGACGCGCTGTTCGAGGGCGAGCAGCCGCCCGCCCTGCACTTCGTGGCGCCGGCCGACCGCTGGTACACGGACGACCCGGAGAAGCTCGTCATCTACGAGCCCTCGCGGCGCAAGGCCGCCAGCCTGCTCGAGGAGGCCGGCTGGACGCTGCGGGACGACGGCTTCCGCTACGATGCCGCGGGCAATCGCCTGCGCCTGCGGCTGTCGACCACCGCGGGTAACAAGATGCGCGAGGTCGTGCTGGTCTACCTCCAGGACCAGTGGCGCGCCATCGGCATCGACACACGCATCCAGAACGAGCCGGCGAGGATCTTCTTCGGCGAGACGACGCGCAAGCGCCGCTATGACGGCGCCGCGATGTACGCCTGGACCCAGTCCCCCGAGGCCCCTCCGCGCTCCACGCTGCACAGCGCGGACATTCCGACGGAGGAGAATGGCTGGTCCGGCCAGAACCAGCCGGGATGGGCCAACGCCCGCGTCGACCGGCTCATCGAGGAACTCGAGGCGGAATTCGACCCGGACCGCCGGCTCGAGCTCATCCACGAGATCATGTGGCACTACACCAGCGAGGTGCCGGTGATCCCGCTCTATTACCGCTCGAACGTCTCGGTCACGCCCGCCAACATGACCGGCTATCGGCTCTCGGCGACCCAGGTATCCGAGACGGATCACGTCGAGCGCTGGAACCTCGAGCCGGTCGCGCAGCCGGCCGCCCGGGAGACGCGGCCATGACCGGCTTCATCCTGCGCCGGCTGGCCCAGACGGTGGTCGTGATCGCGCTGCTGTCGTTCTTCTGCTACTTCCTGATGACGCTGATGCCCGGCGACCCGATCGACGAGATGATCGCGGCGAACCCGAACATGACGGCCGAGGACGCGCAGCGCCTGCGCGAACTGCACGGCCTCGACCAGCCGGTCCACAAGCGCTACTGGAACTGGGTGACGATGATCGCCGGCGGCGACCTCGGCTACTCGCGCACCTACCGCGTGCCGGTGTCCGAGATCCTCGGCCGCAGCCTGCTGAACACCTCCCTTCTCGCGGGCGCCGCCCTGGTGCTGTCGCTGCTGGTCGCGATACCCCTCGGGGTCTGGGCCGCGCTCCGCAAGGGCAGCCGGGTGGACTACTTCGTCAACCTCTTCGCCTTCGCCGGCATCAGCGTGCCGTCGTTCTGGATCGCCATCGTGCTGATCCTGCTCTTCGCCGTCTACATACCGATCTTTCCTGCTGGCGGCACTACCAGCATCGACTTCGGCATGACCCCGGGGGAGGCGCTGGTCGACCGCGCGCGCCATCTGGTGCTGCCCGTGCTGTCGCTGTCGTTCCTCTCGATCGGGACCTTCGTGCGCTACACGCGCGCGGCAATGATCGACGCCATGTCGAACGACTACATCCGCACGGCGAGGGCCAAGGGCCTCTCGTGGGACCGGGTGCTCATCGTGCACGGCTTCCGCAACGCCCTGATCCCGCTGATCACCATCGTGACGCTCAGTTTCTCCACGCTGTTCTCCGGGGCCATCATCACCGAGACGGTCTTCGCCTACGACGGCGTCGGCCGGCTCGTGTTCCTCTCGATCCAGCGCAACGACTTCAACGTGGCCATGGTCGCCTTCATGATCTCGGTGTCCTGGGTGCTGCTGATGAACTTCGCTGCCGACCTCCTGTACGGCCTCGCGGACCCGAGGATCACCTACTCATGAGCGCGACCGCGGCGATACCGGACGACGCAGCACGGCAGCGGCTCCTCGAGGCCCGGCCGATGTGGCGGATCGTGCTCGGGCAGTTCGTCGAGCACCGCATGGCCGTCGCCGGCGTATTCGTGATCGCCTTCTTCCTCGGCGTCGCCCTGCTGGCACCCATGATCTCGGCGGTCACGGGCCTCGACCCGAATCGCCAGAACGTGCTGGCGCGCTACCAGCCGCTTCTGTCCTGGGAAGAGGCCTCGCCTTCGGAGCGCGAGCTCCGGGTGCAGCGGTTCCTGCAAGGCGGCGACCGGACCGCGCTCGCGGACCACGTGCGAAGCCTGGGCCTCGCCGGCGCGGACCTCCCGCAGGATGAGGTCCTCTACCAGCTCGTGAGCAGCCATGAGCCCGCGCAGCTGCTCGGCCTGCTCAGGGACGGGCCGACCCCCGATTCCGCGGCGGCACGCGAGCAGCTTGGCGACTTCGAGCGCGTGGTGGAGGACTTCCGCAGCTTCCATCTCCTCGGCACCGACGAGCTCGGCCGAGACGTGTTCATACGGCTGGTCTATGGCACCCAGGTGTCGATCACCGTCGGGCTGCTGGTCGCGCTGATCTCGGGGCTCATCGGGCTGGTGATCGGCAGCGTCGCGGGCTACTACGGCGGGCGGCTCGACGCGCTGCTGATGCGCTTCACCGACGCGCTCCTCTCGCTGCCGATCCTCGTCGTGCTCATCGTGGTATCTGCCGTGGACCTCGGCAAGCTGCTGGGCGGCACGCCGCTGGCCTTCATCACAGGCCACGAGCACGAGAGCGTCATCAAGATGGTGATCATCCTGTGCGCGTTCTCGTGGATGCAGGCGGCCAGGCTGGTCCGCGGCAGCATCCTCTCGATCAAGGAGCAGGAGTTCGTGCTCGCCGCGCGGGTGCTCGGGGCCAGGGACCGCACCATCATCGCCACGCACGTCGTGCCGAACGTGATCGCGCCGCTGCTCGTCGCGGTCACGCTCGGCATCGGCAACGCGATCCTGTTCGAGGCGGCGCTCAGCTTCCTCGGCCTCGGCATCCAGCCGCCCACGCCCAGCTGGGGCAACATGCTGCACAACGCGCAGGAGATGGTGCAGCATGCGCCCATGCTGGCGATTCTGCCGGGCCTGCTGATCCTGTTCACGGTGATCAGCTTCAACTACCTCGGCGACGGCGTGCGCGACGCGATCGACCCCAGGGGAATCCGGCGCTAGGGAGGCCCCGCACAGGTGTC
>JALORP010000078.1 GCA_025458865.1 Steroidobacteraceae bacterium
TGGCGAGGGGGCCCCACAGCCGAGCATAAAGCGGCGCGAGGCTCGGCGAGCGCCGCAGCGAGGCGAGGAGTGCCCCCCGCCGGATCCCGGTCGCGGCGCTGGCACTGCCCTCCGATGTCCGGCCCGCCCGCGCTCGAGGCACAGTCCGAATCCCGGTCGCGACGCAGGCACCGGGGCACAGTCCCCGCGGCTCAGCCCGGCCGCACCTGGCCCGAACCGCGCACGACGTACTTGTAGCTGACCAGCTGTTCGAGCCCCACTGGGCCGCGCGCGTGGAAGCGGTCGGTCGAGATGCCAATTTCCGCGCCCATGCCGAACTCGCCGCCGTCCGCGAACTGCGTCGAGGCGTTGTGCAGCACGATCGCGCTGTCCACCTCGGCGAGGAAGCGCTGCGCCGCCGCCGCGTCCTCGGTGACGATGGACTCCGTGTGCGCCGAGCCGTACTTCGCGATGTGCTCGATCGCCTCGGCCACGCCGTCCACGACGCGCGCCGCGATCACCGCGTCCAGGTACTCGGTGTACCAGTCGTCCTCGGTCGCCGGCACCACGCGCGAATCCACGGCCCGGACCGCACCGTCACCCCGCACCTGGCAGCCGGCGTCGAGGAGCGCCTTGACCAGCGGCGCGAGGTGCGTCGCGACGCAGCCGCGGTCCACGAGCAGCGTCTCGGCCGCGCCGCAGATGCCCGTGCGGCGCAGCTTGGCGTTCAGCACGATCTCGCGCGCCATGTTGAGGTCCGCGGCGCGGTCCACGTAGACGTGGCAGTTGCCCTCGAGGTGGCCGATCACCGGCACGCGCGCCTCCTGCTGCACGCGCGCGACGAGGCTCTTGCCGCCGCGCGGCACGACCACGTCGAGGTAGTCCGTCATGCCGGCGAGCATGTAGCCGACCGCGGCGCGGTCCTGCGTGGGCACGAGCTGGATGGCGGTCACCGGAAGCCCGGCCGCCTCGAGGCCCTCGACGAGGCAGGCGTGGATCGCGCGGCTCGAGTGCGCGCTGTCCGTGCCGCCGCGCAGGATCACGGCATTGCCGGACTTGAGGCACAGCGCGCCCGCATCGGCCGTCACGTTCGGACGGCTCTCGTAGATGATGCCGATCACCCCGAGCGGCACCGACACGCGCTGGATCACCAGCCCGTTGGGCCGGGTCCACTCGGCGAGCACGCGGCCCACCGGGTCGGGCAGCGCGGCGATCTGCTCGAGGCCCACGGCCATCGACTCGACGCGCGCCGGGTCGAGGCGCAGACGATCCACCATCGCCGCGCTGAGTCCGGCCTCGCGGGCGGCGGCGAGGTCGAGCGCATTGGCTTCCAGGATTCCGTCCTGCCGGCGCCGCAGGACGGCAGCCGCCTCGACCAGGGCCGCATTCCGCCGGCTGCCCTCGTCGCGCGCGAGCAGCCGCGCCGCGGCCACGGCCTCGCGGCCGAGGGTATCCATGATCTCGCCGACGCCCGCACTGCTCATGCCGTCTCCTTGCGCGTCACCACGAGGTCGTCACGGTGCACGATCTCCGCCCGGCCGCGAAAGCCAAGGATGGATTCGATCTCGGCGCTCTTGCGGCCGCGGATCCGGTCGGCATCCGCGCTCGAGTAGGCCACGAGCCCACGGGCGAGCTCGTGCCCCGCCGTGTCCAGCACCCGCACCGCGTCGCCGCGCTCGAAGCGGCCGCGCACCGCGGTGACGCCGGCCGGCAGGAGGCTCTTGCCGCGCCCGAGCGCCGCGGCCGCACCTTCATCGATCACCAGCTCGCCCGCGGGGCGCAGGCTGCCCGCGATCCACTGCTTGCGCACCGCGAGCGGCGCGCCGTGGGCCTTGAACCAGGTGCAGGCGGCCCCCGCTTCGATCGCCGCGAGCGGCGAAGTCACGCGGCCACTCGCGATGCACAGGTGGCAGCCCGCCGAAACGGCGATGCGCGCGGCCTCGATCTTGGTGGCCATGCCGCCGGATCCATAGGCGGAGCCAGGCCCTTCCGCCATCGCCAGCACTTCGGCCGTGATCTCGTCCACTTCCGGGATGAGGCGGGCGTCCGGGTCGCGCCCCGGCGGCGCGGTGTAGAGGCCATCGACGTCGGAGAGCAGCACCGTGCAGTCGGCCGCGAGCATGGCGGCCACGCGCGCGGCGAGCCGATCGTTGTCGCCGTAGCGGATCTCGGCGGTCGCGACCGTGTCGTTCTCGTTGATCACCGGCACGGCGCCGAGCGCCAGCAGCGTCCTCATCGTGGAGCGCGCGTTCAGGTAGCGGCGGCGCTCCTCGGTATCGCCGAGCGTGAGCAGCACCTGCGCCACCGTGAGCCCGTGCGCCTCCAGCACCTCCTTCCACGCATGGGCGAGCCGGATCTGGCCGACCGCGGCCGCCGCCTGGCTCTCCTCCAGCTTGAGGCGGCCGGGCTCGAGCCCGAGGTGGCGCCGCCCCAGCGCGATCGCGCCCGAGGAGACGATCACGACCTGCTGGCCGCGCGCGCGCAGGCGCGCCACGTCGGCGGCGAGCGACTCGAGCCAGCCGCGGTTGAGCCGCCCGCTGTCGGCATCCACCAGCAGGGAGGAGCCGATCTTGACGACGACGCAGCGCGCGCGCGTGAGCCGCGCCAGGCGGCCGCGTGTGTCGGCGGCGCCCATGCGTCAGCCGAAGTGCTCGGCGGCCAGCGCCATCACCGGCTCGGCGCCAGCGTCGAGCGCGTCGAGGTGCGCGTCGGCACGCGGCAGCAGCCGCGTGAAGTAGAAGCGCGCGGTGGCGAGCTTGGCCTCGTAGAACCCGCGGTCGGCCGGCTCGCGCTTCAGCGCCGCGATGGAGACGGCCGCCACCTTGGCCCAGCACCAGGCGAGGCACAGGTAGCCGGTGAGCTGCAGGTAATCGACGGCAGCAGCGCCGACCTCCTCGGGATCCCGGGCCGCCCGCTGCGCGACGCGCTCCGTCACCTCGCTCCAGGCCTTCAGCAGCCCCGCGAGGCGCGGGACATAGTCGCTCAGCTCCTCGTAGCCGGCGTGGTTCTGGCAGAAGGCGCCGATCAGGCCGCCCAGCAGCCGCGCGAGCTGGCCGCCCGACCCAAGCACCTTGCGTCCGAGCAGGTCGAGCGCCTGGACGCCGTTGGTGCCCTCGTAGATGCAGGCGATGCGCGTATCCCGCAGGAACTGCTCCACCCCGGTCTCGCGGATGTAGCCGTGGCCGCCGTGCACCTGGATGCCCGTGCTCGTGACCTCGACGCCCGCGTCGGTGACGAAGGACTTCACGATGGGCGTGAGGATGGCAAGAAGGTCGCCCGCCTTGCGCCGCTCCTCCGGGTCCGGGTGGTAGGCGGCCTTGTCCATCTGCAGGCCGGCGAAGTAGGTCAGGATCCGCGACCCTTCCACCAGAGCCTTCTGCGTCAGCAGCATCCGCCGAACGTCGGAGTGCAGGATGATCAGGTCGGCCGGAGTGCCGGCCTCGCCGCCGCGCGCCGCCCGCCCCTGGCGCCGCTCGCGGGCGTAGGCGAGCGACGCCTGCAGCGAGCGCTCGGCCTGGGCAAGCCCCTGCAGCCCGACCCACAGGCGCGCGTGGTTCATCATCACGAACATGCACTTGAGGCCGGCGTTCTCCTCGCCGATCAGCCAGCCGCGCGCGTTCTGGAAATTGATCACGCAGGTCGCGGAACCGTGGATGCCCATCTTCTCCTCGACGCGCCCGCAGCTCACGCCGTTCGGCTCGCCGGGTTCCCCCGCCGCGTCGGGCAGGTACTTCGGCACGAGGAAGAGGCTGATGCCGCGAGTGCCCGCCGGCGCATCCGGCAGCCGTGCAAGCACGAGGTGGACGATGTTGCCGGTCAGGTCGTGCTCACCGCTGGTAATGAAGATCTTGGTGCCATTGATGCGGTACGTGCCCTCGCCGTCCGGCTCGGCGCGCGTGCGCAGCAGGCCGAGGTCCGTGCCGGACTGCGACTCGGTCAGGCACATGGTGCCGGTCCAGGTGCCGGCCACCATCTTCGGCAGGTACAGCTGCTTGAGGTGTTCCGGGGCGTGCCGCTCGAGGCACAGCACGGCGCTGTCGGTGAGGCCGCTGTACATCTTCCAGCTCATGTTGGCCGACACGAACAGCTCGCCCACCGGGCCGCCGAAGCTCTCCGGGAGGCCCTGGCCGCCGAACTCCTCGGGTCCGCACAGCGCCGCCCAGCCGGCTTCGACGAAGCGCTCATAGGCGTCCTTGAAGCCGGGAGGCGTGATCACCTGCCCGTCCTCGAAGCGCACGCCGATGCGATCGCCGGCCTCGTTGGTCGGGGCGACCACGCCTTCCGCGAAGCGGGCGGCTTCCTCGAGCACGCTGTCGATGAACTCGGCGTTCAGGTCCTCGCGGCCGATGTCGGCATAGTGATGGGCGGCATGCAGGATCTCGTGGAGGGTGAAGCGGATCTCACGAAGAGGGGCGCGGTAGGGGTACATCAGTCTTGCCTTGGACTTTGGGGTTTGCGTTTCCGATTTTACGCGACGGAACTCCCCGCCGCCTCAGCCCGCCGGCGGCGGCCGGATGACGAGCAGGTCGCTGGGGATCCGGTCGAGCAGGCGCTCGGCCGTGCTGCCGATCACCCGCTGGTAGAGGCGCGAGCGGGACATCGCGCCGGCAACCAGCAGGTCTGCACGGTGCTCGGAGCAGAATTCCGGTAGGGCGTCCACGGCGGAGCCTTCGACGAGCCGTGCGGCGGAGGCCAGGCCCGGATGGCCGGACAACAGCGCCGCCAGCCGTGCCTGCGCCCGTCGGTGCAGGTCCTCGGGCCCGTCGACACGGCCGGGCAGTCCCGCGACCGGCATGCCGGGTGCCGCCGCCGCAAGCGCAGGGTCCACCGGCAGGAAGGCGTGCACCACCTCGAGCTCTCCGTCCAGTACGCCAACGAGGCGCTCGCCCGCCTCCAGGATCGCGTGGTCCAGCAGGTCCCCGGGATCGTCCGGGTGGCCGGGATCCACGGCCGCCACGATCCGCGGCCGCTCATTCCAGGGCGCCGGCTTCACGAGGAGCAGCGGCGCCGGGCAATCCTGGATGAGATACCAGTCGGTGCTGGTGAACAGGCCCCGGCGCAGCGGCCCGTGCCAGTGCGTGTCCTTGACCACGAGGTCCGGCTTGCACAGGCCCACCTCGCGCAATACGGCCTCGTGGACCGGACCGTCCCAGACCGACTCGACCTCGACGGTGACGCCGGCAGCTGCCCAGGGCTCCGCGAGCCCGCCCAGCCAGTCACGCCGGCTCGCCATGAAGGCCGCGCGTGCGGCGGACAACGCCCCGGGATCGAGCAGGAGGCGGGCCACGAGGCGCGGGTCGCGGTCGCAGCAGAAGAGCCTCAGGCAGGCCCCGGTCCGCTGCGCGAGGAGGGCCGCCTTCGCGATCGCAGGCTGGTCGTCCGCGGTGGGATCCGTCACGACGAGAATGAGTTTCATTGGCTCCATGGGCGAAAGCTAACCGCTTGACCCGGCTAGCACATCCGCACAGTTCCGGGTGCCCGCCCGCGAAGTGGAATTCCCGTATGTCTCGCGCTCGGATACGAAACGTAGCATTCATCTGCCGAGAGGCCGCTCCTCCGGCATGGGCCATTCGCCGCCCTTCAGCCTACGGGGAAAATTCATGGAACGGGTCGAGACCTACAACGACAAGGTGGTGCGTCAGTTCGCCATCATGACCGTCGTCTGGGGCATCGTCGGCATGCTGGTCGGCGTCATCATCGCCGCGCAGCTGCTGTGGCCGGCGCTGAACTTCGACGTGCCCTGGCTCACCTACAGCCGCCTGCGGCCGCTGCACACCAACGCGGTGATCTTCGCCTTCGGCGGCTCGGCGCTCTTCGCCGCTTCCTACTATGTCGTGCAGCGCACCTGCCACGTCCGGCTCTTCTCGGACAAGCTCGCCGCGTTCACCTTCTGGGGCTGGCAGCTGATCATCGTGCTGGCCGCCGTCACGCTGCCGCTCGGGATCACGACGTCGAAGGAGTACGCCGAGCTGGAGTGGCCCATCGACGTGCTGATCGCCGTCGTGTGGGTCGTCTACGCGGTCGTGTTCTTCGGCACCATCGCCAAGCGTCGCATCAAGCACATCTACGTCGCGAACTGGTTCTTCGCGGCCTACATCATCACCATCGCCGTCCTGCACATCGGCAACAGCGCGGCGCTGCCGGTGAGCCTCACCAAGTCCTACTCGGCCTACGCCGGCACCGTGGACGCCATGGTGCAGTGGTGGTATGGCCACAACGCGGTGGGCTTCTTCCTGACCGCGGGCTTCCTCGGGATGATGTACTACTTCGTGCCGAAGCAGGCTGGCCGGCCGGTGTACTCGTACCGGCTGTCGGTCGTGCACTTCTGGTCGCTGATCGCGATCTACATGTGGGCCGGCCCGCACCACCTGCACTACACGACGCTGCCCGACTGGGCGCAGACGCTCGGCATGGTGTTCTCGGTGATGCTGCTCGCGCCGTCCTGGGGCGGCATGATCAACGGCATCATGACCCTCTCGGGTGCATGGCACAAACTGCGCACCGACCCGATCCTCAAGTTCATGATCGTCTCGCTGTCCTTCTACGGCATGTCCACCTTCGAAGGCCCGATGATGTCCATCAAGACGGTCAATGCGCTGTCGCACTACACCGACTGGACCATCGGCCACGTGCACTCCGGCGCGCTGGGCTGGGTGGCGATGATCTCGGTGGGCAGCATGTATGCCCTGATCCCGCGCCTGTACGGCCGCACCGAGATGTACTCGACGAAGCTCATCGACGTGCACTTCTGGACGACCACGATCGGCATCGTTCTCTACGTCGCTTCCATGTGGATCGCCGGCGTGATGCAGGGCCTGATGTGGCGCGCGACGAACGCCGACGGCACGCTGACCTATACCTTCATCGAGTCGCTGGCAGCCACCTACCCGTACTACGCGGTGCGGCTGCTGGGCGGCCTGCTGGTGCTCGGCGGCATGTTCATCATGGCCTACAACGTGATCAAGACCGTGGCCGGTGGCGCCGCCCGACGGGACGTGCCGGTGATGGCGCCGGCCCACGCCTGAGGTGACGCCATGAACCACGAAAAGATCGAAAAGAACGTAGGCCTCCTGGGCGTGCTCACCGCAGTGGCCATCAGCTTCGGCGGCCTCGCCGAGATCGTGCCCCTGTACTTCTCCGGGCAGGTGACCGAGCCGGCGCCGGGCGTCGAGCCCTACACGGCGCTGCAGCTCGAGGGCAGGGACATCTACATCCGCGAGGGCTGCTACACCTGCCACTCGCAGATGATCCGGCCCTTCCGCTCCGAGACCGAGCGCTACGGCCACTATTCGCTCGCCGGCGAGTCGGTGTACGACCGCCCGTTCCAGTTCGGCTCCAAGCGCACGGGGCCGGACCTCGCGCGCGTCGGCGGCCGCTACTCCGACGAGTGGCATCGCCTGCACCTGATCAACCCGCGCGACCTCGTGCCCGAGTCGAACATGCCCGGCTTCCCGTGGCTCGACGAGCGGGTCCTCGACGGCAAGATCACCCCGAAGAAGATGCAGACCCTGCGGACCCTCGGGGTGCCCTATACGGACGAGCAGATTGCCGCGGCCACGGACGAGGTCGCGGGCCGCACCGAGATGCAGGCGCTGATCGCGTACCTGCAGGGCCTCGGCATCGCTTCGAAGACCTGGAACTGAGTCGATGGAAGCCGGCACCCTGCGCGGGCTGTGGACACTCCTGGCGCTGATCGCGTTCGTGGGGGTGACCTGGTGGGCGTGGAGCGGGCGCAGGCGCGAGCGGTTCGAAGAAGCCTCGCGGCTGCCGCTCGAGGAAGACCCGCACAAGAACGAGGACAAGTGAGATGAGCACCGGCTGGACCCTGTTCATCGTGATCATCACGGCGATCAACGTCGTGGGCGCGACCTGGCTGATGTGGGCCTCCTCGAGGCGGGCGCCGGGCGAGAAGGCGCCGGGGGCCGAGACGACCGGCCACACCTGGGATGGCGACCTCGCCGAGTACAACAACCCGCTGCCGCGCTGGTGGCTTTGGCTCTTCTACGGCTCCGTCGTGTTCAGCCTCGCCTACCTGGTGCTCTTCCCGGGCCTCGGCAGCTGGAAGGGAACGCTCGGCTGGACCCAGGAAGGCCAGTGGCAGAAGGAAGTCGAGGCCGCCGAGCTCGCGGCCGCGCCGATGTTCGAGCGCTTCTCCCGGATGAGCTTCGCAGAGCTCGGTGCGGATGCCGACGCCATGCGGGTGGCCAGAAACCTCTACGCCAACCACTGCGCCATGTGCCACGGCTCCGACGCGCGCGGCGCGATCGGCTTCCCCAACCTGACGAACGCGGACTGGCAGTGGGGCGGCACCGAGGACGCGGTTTACGCGACCATCGCCTACGGCCGCATCGGCGCGATGCCGCCCTGGGGTGAAGTGCTCGGGCCGGACGGCGTCGAGGAAGTCGTCGCCTACACGCTGACGCTGTCGGGTCAGCAGGCGCCTGCCGACCTCGCGGCGGCGGGCGAGGCCCGCTTCCAGATGATCTGCTCCGCCTGCCACGGCCTCGACGGCAAGGGCATGCAGGTGGTCGGCGGACCGAACCTCACCGACGACGTGTGGATCTACGGCGGCGGCGCCGACATGATCCGCTACGCGGTGCTGAACGGCCGTCAGAACCAGATGCCGGCACAGCTCGACGCGCTCGGCGAGCAACGGGTCCGGCTGTTGACGGCGTACGTCCTGACGCTGGCGCCGCCCCAGCCGGCGGCCGAGCCGGCCGCGTCGCCCGTGGAATCCACGGCCGACGAAGGCGAAGCGGAGGCGACCGCCGGGGTCGCTGCCGATGCGGCCGAGTGAAGGCAACGAAGCGCGGGAATACGACGCGGCGCCGGCGGTCGTCTGGAGCCAGTTCGCACAGGACACGGCGATCACCCTCTGGCCATCGTTCCTCGCGGCTTCCGTCGCGACGATGTTCTTTTTCGCGTTCTTCGATCCGGCGATGTTCGGCGCAGGCGCCGCGCCGCCGGACTGGCTGGCCGACCACCGCATGGCGGGCTACGCCGTCGGCTTCTTCTTTTTCTGGGCGATCTGCACGCTGTCGAGCGCGCTGACGCTCTATCTCGTTCGCACCGCGCGACCGCAGGGGGGTAACCGCGCGGATGCCGGCGAAAGGACTCGAGAACTGCCGTGAACGCCCCTGCAGCGCAGAAGACCCCCGAACCCACCTCCCTCTACGAAGCGCACAAGAAGATCTACCCCCGGGAGGTGGACGGCCGCTTCGACCGCCTTCGCCGGGTCGCGGTCTGGGTCCTGCTCGGCATCTTCTACCTGCTTCCGTGGATCCCGTGGGACGGGCGGCAGTCGGTCCTGTTCGACCTGCCGGCACGCAAGTTCTACGTCTTCGGCCTGGTGTTCTGGCCGCAGGACTTCTTCTACCTGACGTGGCTGCTCATCATCGCGGGCCTGTCGCTCTTCTTCTTCACGGCCCTCGCGGGCCGGCTGTGGTGCGGCTACGCCTGCCCGCAGACGGTTTGGACGGACGTCTTCCTGCGGATCGAGCGCTGGTTCGAGGGCGACCGGAACCGGCGCATCAAGCTGGATCGCGGCCCCTGGACCACCGAGAAAGTCTGGCGCAAGGGCGGCAAGCACGTCGCCTGGGTGCTGCTCGCCCTGTGGACGGGCTTCACCTTCGTCGGCTTCTTCACGCCGGTGCAGGAACTCGCCGGCAAGATCCTGTCCTTCTCCACGGGCCCGTGGGAAACCTTCTGGGTGCTGTTCTACAGCCTCGCGACCTGGGGAAACGCCGGCTTCCTGCGCGAGCAGGTCTGCAAGTACATGTGCCCCTACGCGCGCTTCCAGAGCGCGATGTTCGACCGCGACACGCTGATCATCGCCTAC
>JALORP010000079.1 GCA_025458865.1 Steroidobacteraceae bacterium
TGCCACCCGGCGACTTGCGCTCTTCTTCCTCGCGCTTGACGATCACGCGATCATGAAGCGGACGAATCTTCATGGATGGAGACTCCTTGACGTTATTGAATGGCTTGGCGGGGTTCGCCTTGGTCAGGAGAAGCGCTGTTAGCACTCCCCCCAAGTGGCTGCTAATGATAGGGGTGGAAAGCTAAATTTCAAGCCACGCGCCCTCGAGAGGCTAACTCGTTGAATCCAGAATACTTTGTTGTCCTGACCACCTGTCCGGACGACACCAGCGCCGAAATCCTCGCCCGCCGGCTGGTCGAGGAGAGGCTCGCCGCCTGCGTCAACCGGGTGCCGGGCCTCAGGTCCACCTACTGGTGGCAGGGCGCGGTCCACGACGAGCCAGAAGTGCTGCTCATCGCAAAGACAAGCGCCGGCCGCGTGGCTACGCTGTCGGCCCGGATCCAGGAGCTGCACCCCTACGAGCTGCCCGAGGTGATCGCGCTGCCGGTCGCGCTGGGCGCGGAACGCTACCTTGCGTGGATGGGTCAGACCGTGGCCGGTCCCACCTGAGCCGGAACGAGCGAGAGGACGACCAAGGATGCTGCCGAAACTGCTGCTATTGCTGGCGCTGGTCGCCGGACCCGCCACCGCCCAGGGCCTGCTCGGCGGCGTTTCGCAGGACGACGAGTTCCTGCACCCCGACGAGGCCTTCCAGCTCTCCGCCGATGCCCATGGCGGCGATGCGGTCGCGCTGCGGTGGGTGATCGCCGACGGCTACTACCTGTATCGCCACCGCATGGCGGCGAGGAGCGAGGACCCGGGCGTGACCGTGGGCGAGCTGTCGCTGCCGCCGGGCAAGCCGAAGACCGACGAGTTCTTCGGAGAGATCCAGGCCTATTACCAGCAGGCCGAGGTGCTCGTGCCCGTGAGCCGCGCGCCCGGCGCCGATGCCTTCTCGCTCAAGGTCACCTACCAGGGCTGCGCCGACGCGGGGCTCTGCTACCCGCCGATCACCAAGACCGTGAACGTGGCACTGCCCCCGGCCGGCACGCCGGCCCCGTCCATCGCCGCGCCCGGGGGCGCAGGCGGCGGCATGGTCGCGGAGCAGGACCGCCTCGCGGCCATGGTCTCGACCGGCAATCTCGCGCTGGTGATGGCCACCTTCTTCGGCTTCGGCCTGCTGCTGGCCTTCACGCCCTGCGTCCTGCCCATGATCCCGATCCTCTCCGGCATCATCGCCGGGCAGGGCACGCAGGCAACGCCTTCCCGCTCCTTCATGCTGTCGCTGGTCTACGTGCTCGGCATGGCGCTGACCTACACCGTGGCCGGCGCGGCCTTCGCGGCCGCGGGCCAGCAGGCGCAGGCGTTCTTCCAGCAGCCGTGGATCATCGTCGTATTCGCGCTGCTGTTCGTCGCGCTCGCACTCGCCATGTTCGGGATGTACGAGCTGCAGCTGCCCTCGTCGCTGCAGACGAGGCTGTCCGTGGCCACCGGCCGGCAGCGCGCAGGCACCTTCACCGGCACATTCGTGATGGGAGCGCTGTCGGCGCTGGTGGTGACCGCCTGCGTCGCGCCGCCCCTGGTGGCGGCGCTCGCCGTGATCGGCCAGACGGGCGACGTGCTGCGCGGGGCGCTCGCGCTCTTCGCGCTGTCCCTCGGGATGGGCGCGCCGCTGCTGCTCGTGGGTGTCGCCGGCGGCAAGCTGCTGCCGCAGGCGGGACCGTGGATGAATACGGTCAAGGCGCTCTTCGGCGTGATGTTCCTCGGCGTCGCGGTGTGGATGCTGGAGCGCATCCTGCCGCCGCCGCTCACGCTGGCCCTGTGGGCGCTGCTCGCCTTCGTCGGCGGCTACTACTTCGGCGGCTTCGGCCGGCGCGAGGAGCGCCCCACGGCAGGCCTCCGGGTCGCGCGCGGCGTCGGCCTGTTCGCCATGGCCTATGGCATCGTGATGCTGGTCGGCGCCGCGGCCGGCGCCGGCGACCCGCTTCAGCCGCTCAAGGGCACGCCCCTGCTGCGGGGCGAGGGCGGTGCCACCGCCACGGCACGCGCGGAGGAGCTGCCCTTCCGGAAGATTGCGTCGCTGGCCGACCTCGATCGCGAACTGGCGGCGGCCCGCGCCGCCGGCCGGCCCGTGATGGTCGACTTCTACGCGGACTGGTGCGTGTCCTGCAAGGAGATGGAGAAGTACACGTTTTCCGACACCGGGGTGCAGGCCGCGCTCGGCGACTTCGTGCTGCTGAAAGCCGACGTCACGGCGAACAACGCTGATGACCAGGCGCTGATGCGCCACTTCGGCATCTTCGGACCGCCCACCACGGCGTTCTACGGTCCGGCCGGGAACGAATGCCGCGGCTACCGGCTCATCGGATTTGTCGCCGCGGAGCCGTTCCGCCAGCATCTGGCCTCCTTCCGCAACGAGTGCCGGGCATGAGACCGGCGGCGGTCGCGGGCCTTGTCGCGATGGCGGCCATTGCGGGGCTTGCGGGCTACTGGATGTCCGCGCGCCAGCCGGCGCCGGAGGCCGTGCCGCCGTCCGCCGCGGCCCGCCAGGTGCCGGCGGAGCTGCCGGACTTCACGCTCGCCGATGCGGCCGGACAGCCGCGCTCCATCCGCGAGTGGTCCGGCAAGTCGCTGATCATCAATTTCTGGGCGACCTGGTGCCCGCCCTGCCGCCGCGAGCTGCCGCTGCTCAACCGGCTGCATGCCGACCACGCCGACGAAGGTTTCCAGGTGATAGGCGTCGCCGTGGACTTCCGCGAGGACGTGCTCGCGTTCATGCAGGAGACGCCGATCGACTATCCCATGCTCATCGGCGAGCAGGACGGCCTCGACGCCGCACGGGCCCTCGGCATGGAGAACCTCGGCTTTCCGTTCACGGTTTTCACCGACCGGCGGGGCCGCGTGGTGACCGTCCACGTCGGAGAGTTGCACGCGCCGCAGGCCGAAGCCATCCTGTCGGCCGTCGCCAGCGTCGACGCGGGCCGCCTGAACCTCGAGGCAGCGCGGAACGAAATCGAGCGCGCGCTGGCCGCCTTCCGGGCCGAACGACAGCAGAAACCATCCTGATCGCGGGCGATCGTCCCTGAATGAACCCCGATCGTCGCCGGAATTGGACAAAAGCCGGCGGGTCGGGTTGAATGTGGTCCACCACGGCCGCGGGGACGGCCGACTGCGCGTCAGAATGAAAACCATCCTGCTCGTCAACGGGCCGAACCTGAACCTGCTCGGCACCCGGGAGCCCGGTGTGTACGGCTCGACGACGCTCGCGGACATCGAGCACGGCCTGGCGGCCCGCGCCGCAGCGGCGGGTGCCCGGCTCGACGCCTTCCAGAGCAATGCCGAGCACGAACTCGTCGAACGCATCCAGCGGCTCGCCGAACAGCCCGCTGACTACGTGATCATCAACCCCGGCGCCTTCACCCACACCAGCATCGCCCTGCGCGACGCGCTGCTTGCGGTCGGCGTGCCCTTCATCGAGGTCCACCTCTCGAACGTGCACGCCCGGGAGCCTTTCCGCCGGCACTCCTATTTTTCCGACATCGCGGCAGGCTGCATCGTCGGGCTCGGCCCGCAGGGCTACGAGCTCGCCCTCGACGCCGCCCTCGCCCGCGCCGCCGCCGCACCCACCCAGGGAGACTGACTCGAATGGACATCCGCAAGGTCAAGAAGCTGATCGAGCTTCTCGAGGAATCGGGCATCGCCGAAATCGAGATCTCCGAGGGCGAGGAGTCGGTGCGCATTAGCCGCTATCCCCCGGGGATGGCCGTCGCCGCGCCGCAGTTCATGGCGCCCGCGCCCCAGGCGGTCGCCGCGCAGGCACCCGCCGCCGCAGCGGCCAGCGCGGCTGCCCCCGCAGCCCCCGCCGCGGACGCGGAAAACGTGGTGACCGCGCCGATGGTCGGGACGTTCTACGCCGCGCCGGCGCCTGGCGCCAAGCCCTTCGTGCAGGTGGGCGAGGAAGTGAAGACCGGCGACGTGCTGTGCATCATCGAGGCCATGAAGATGATGAACCAGATCGAGTCGGACAAGTCCGGGCGGGTCGCCTCGGTCCTTGCGCGCAACGGCGAGCCGGTCGAGTTCGGCCAGCCGCTGTTCGTGATCGAGTAAGGCGATGCTCGACAAGGTCGTCATCGCCAACCGCGGCGAGATCGCGCTGCGCATCCTTCGCGCCTGCCGCGAGCTCGGCATCAAGACCGTCGCGGTCCACTCCACCGCCGACCAGAGCCTGAAGCACGTCCTGCTGGCCGACGAGACGGTCTGCATCGGCCCGCCGCAGTCGAAGGACAGCTACCTCAACATGCCGGCGATCATCAGCGCGGCCGAGGTCACCGACTCCGTGGCCATCCACCCCGGCTACGGCTTCCTGTCCGAGAACGCCGATTTCGCCGAGCGCGTGGAGCAGAGCGGCTTCATCTTCATCGGCCCGCGCAGCGAGTCCATCCGGCTGCTCGGCGACAAGGTCTCGGCGATCTCGGTCATGAAGGAGCACGGCGTTCCCTGCGTCCCGGGCTCCGGGGGCCCGCTGCCGGAGGACCTCGACGAGTGCTTCCGGATCGGCCGGGACATCGGCTATCCCGTGATCATCAAGGCCTCCGGCGGCGGCGGCGGCCGCGGCATGCGCGTGGTGCACAGCGAGGCGACGCTCGCCAGCGCCATCAACGTCGCGAAGGCGGAAGCGCTCGCGGCCTTCGGGAACGATACCGTCTACATGGAGAAGTTCCTCGAGAAGCCGCGGCACATCGAGTTCCAGGTGATCGGCGACCAGTACGGCAACGTGGTCTCGCTCGGCGAGCGCGACTGCTCGCTCCAGCGCCGCCGCCAGAAGATCATCGAGGAGGCGCCCGCGCCGGGCATCACGCCCCAGCAGCGCCGCACCATGTCCGAGAAGGTCTGCGCGGCCTGCGCGGCGGTCGGCTACCGCAGCGCCGGCACGCTCGAGTTCCTCTACCAGGACGACGAGTTCTACTTCATCGAGATGAACACGCGCGTGCAGGTGGAGCATCCGGTGACGGAGATCGTCACCGGCGTGGACATCGTCAAGCTGCAGCTCCTGATCGCGGCGGGCGAGCCCCTGCCCTTCAGGCAGGGTGACATCGAGGTCCGCGGGCACGCGATCGAGTGCCGCATCAACGCCGAGGACCCCAAGACCTTCGCGCCGTCGCCGGGCCCGATCAAGCGCTGGCACGCGCCCGGCGGGCCGGGCGTGCGCGTGGACAGCCACGTGTACAGCGGCTACAACGTGCCGCCCTTCTACGACTCGCTGATCGCCAAGGTGATTTCCTACGGCGCGACGCGCGGCGAGGCGATCGGCCGAATGCGCAACGCGCTTTCCGAGATGGTGGTCGAGGGCATCAAGACCAACACCGCCCTGCACCAGGAAATCTTCAACCACGCAGCCTTCGCCCAGGGCGGCCTGGACATCCATTACCTGGAGCGCCGGCTCGGGCTCAAGTAGACCGCCAATGCCCGTCCGTCAGCTGGTGGTCGAGCTCGGCGGCCGCGATCCCGAGGCAGCGCAGGACGCCTGCCTCGAGTGCGGTGCGCTCGCGGTCACGCTCGCGGATGCGGCCGACGATCCCGTCCTCGAGCCCGCGCCGGGCGAGACGCCGCTGTGGCCGACTGTGCGCCTCACCGCGCTGCTGCCCGACGGGACTGCCGGCGAAGAGGTGGCGCGGTCGATCGCCGCCATCCTCGGGCTCTCGCAGCGCGAGGCAACGCTCGAGCAGCTCGAGGACAGGCCCTGGGAGCGCGAGTGGCTCAAGGACTTCCGTCCAATGCGCTTCGGGCGGCGCCTGTGGATCTGCCCGGGCGGGCAGCCCGCCCCTGATCCCGGCGCCGTCGTCGTGGAGCTGGACCCGGGCCTCGCCTTCGGCACGGGCACCCACCCCACCACCGCCATGTGCCTCGAGTGGTTGGACGGCGCCGGCCTTGCCGGCGCGTCGGTGCTCGACTACGGCTGCGGTTCCGGCATCCTCGCCCTCGCGGCGCTAGCACTCGGCGCCGGCCGCGCCACGGCCGTCGACATCGACCCGCAGGCGCTGATCGCCACGCGCGAGAACGCGGCGCGGAACCGGCTCGCGGCGGCGCTCACGGCGCTGCCAGCCGACGACCTCGCGGAGACCGGATTCGACGTGGTGGTCGCGAACATACTGTCCGGCCCGCTGGTCGACCTCGCCCCGCGCCTCGCGCGCCTCACGCGCGACGGCGGCCGCATCGTCCTCGCCGGCCTGCTCGACGAGCAGGCCGCGGACGTGGCGCGAGCCTACGAGCCATGGTTTGATATCGCCGCGCACGCCACCCGCAGCGGCTGGACCCTGCTGGCCGGGCGCAGGCGCGCGGGGTAGGACGCTTGTACACCCAATGCCCGGACTGCGGGACGGTCTTCCGTATCACGGCCGACGTGCTGCGCATCGCGCAGGGCGCGGTTCGCTGCGGGATCTGTTCCACCGGCTTCAATGCGCTCGAGTCGCTGCGCGACGAGCCACGCGTGCTGCTCGCGGAACAGCCGCCCGAGGACACGATCACCGTCGAGGAGTTGCCGGGCAACGAGATGATCGAGCTCTCGTCGCCGGAGGCCGAGGCGGGAGGAGCCCCGGGCGAGGAGCCGGCCACGGGGCCGGTGGCGCCCGCCGCGGACGAGCCTCCCGAGGCGCCGCTCGATCACGGCGCGGATGCGCCCCCGCCGGGTCGGGACGAGTCCGAATCGTCCTCGGCTGAACCCAGCCCAGAGCCGCCCCCGGAGGCGCTCGAATTCCACGGCAGCGTCGAGGACCTCGACCGCGTCTTCGTCCTCGCGAAGCCGCAGGACACCGCTGCCCCCGCCGAAGGCGTGCCAGGGGCCGCGCTCGCGGACGGGACGGAGGATGACAATCTGCTGCTGGCCTTCGAGCAGGCCTCGCTTGCGGACCTGAGCGGCATCGAGGTGCACGAGGAGCGCGCCGACAGCGAGCTCGCCATCGGGCCGGACGAACTCGACCGCACGGACGAATTCCCGATCATCGTGCTGGACGAGGCGGACGCCGGGAATCGGCCCGCGGGCGCGCCGCAGGTCGCGCGGCTCGACGAGGAGGAATCGCAGCGGTGGCCCGCCGCGGCGGCGGGCCCGGACGGGGATCGCGACACCGGGCCGGCGGCGGGATCCGGAACACCGGTCGGGGAGCCACGCGTCCTCATTCCCGAGGAGCTTCGTCGGGACCTTGCCGCCCGCGCGTCGCCGAAGAGCGAGGCCGCGCTCAGCCTCGAGGCACGCGAAGCCCTGGGCCTTCCATCCACGGACCCCGGGGAGAAGGAAACGCGCCGCTGGCCCTGGGCGGTCGGCGCGATGCTGCTCGTCGTCGCTCTGGCCGCGCAGGCGGTGCACTTCTGGCGTGAGGACCTCGCCCGGCATCCGATGGCCGGTCCCTGGATCCTGCAGGTCTATCCGCTGCTCGGCCTGCCGCTCGATCCTCCGGCGGACCTCGCAGCCTTCGAGCTGCGCCAGTGGGGCGCGACCAGCGACGCGACCCAGCCCGACCGCCTGAGGCTGCGCGCGAGCATCGTCAATCGTGCGGCCTTCGCGCAACCCTACCCGCTGCTGCGGCTGTCCCTGCAGGACCGCTTCGGCAATACCATCGGCGTCCGCGACATCGAGGCTGCCGACTACCTGCCCGGCGGCGGCGCCTCGACGGCCCGCCTGCTAGGCCCCGGGCAGCGCGCCGACGCCGAGATCGTCTTCGTGGATCCCGGCCGCGATGCCGTGGGCTACGAGATCGACCTGTGCCTGCCCGCCGGCGACGGGGTCCGCTGCGCCAGCCCCGCGGCGGCGGGCCCGTGAGGATCGGCTCCTGGACGGTCGCGCCGGCGCTCGCGCTGGCGCCGATGGCCGGGGTGACGGACCGGCCGTTCCGCACGCTGTGCCGGCGCCTCGGCGCGGGCATCGCCGCTTCGGAAATGGTCACGTCCGATACCCGGCTGTGGGACAGCCGGAAGTCGCGCCTGCGGCTCGACCACGCGGGCGAGCCGCGCCCGCGGGTGGTGCAGATCGCGGGCGCCGAACCGCGCACGCTCGCCGAGGCCGCGCGGCTCAATGCCGACCTCGGCGCGGACATCATCGACATCAACATGGGCTGCCCGGCCAAGAAGGTCTGCAACCGCGCGGCAGGGTCGGCGCTGATGCGCGACGAACCGCTGGTGCGCGAGATCCTCGAGGCGGTCGTCGGCGCCGTGGACGTGCCGGTGACGCTCAAGATGCGCACCGGCTGGGACGCCGGCCGACGCAACGCGGTGGCGGTCGCGCGCATGGCGGAGGATATCGGCGTCGCGGCGCTCGCGGTGCATGGCCGCACGCGCGAGCAGATGTTCGAGGGCGAGGCCGAGCACGAGACGACTCGCGAGGTGGTCGAGTCCGTGCGCATCCCCGTGCTCGCCAATGGCGACATCGCCTGCGGTCGGCGGGCCGCGGCCGTGCTCGCCGCGACAGGGGCAGCGGGCATCATGATCGGACGTGGCGCGCTCGGCCGCCCCTGGGTCTTCCGCGAGATTGCGTCTCATCTCGCCACCGGACGGACGGCCGAGCCGCCGTCGCCCGCGGAGGTCCGTGCTATCATCGTTACGCACCTGGAGGCGCTGCACGGTTTCTACGGCGCGGACCAGGGCGTGCGCATGGCCCGCAAGCACCTCGCCTGGTATGCGAAGCAGCTTCCGGGCGCGCCCCGCCCGCCGGCGGAGCTCATGACCACGCCCGATGCCGCGCTCCAGCTGTCGTTGGCGGACCGCTTCCTGGGCGAGGCCACGGCGCGCATGGCGCACGCGGCCTGAAACAAAGACACGCGCAAAGCGGCTCGGGGATCGTGCACACATGACCGCCATCAAGAAGGCGCCGTCGGCGCGCCGTCCACCCCTCCCGCGCGGCGGCTCGCAGCAGGCCATCCCGCTGCGCAGCCACGCCGAGGAGGCGCTGAGCGCCTATTTCAGCAGCCTGAACGGCCATCGCCCGGCGCGGCTGTACGAGCTCGTGCTGCGCGAGGTCGAGCTGCCGCTGTTCAAGTCGGTCATGGACTACGCCGAGGGCAACCAGAGCCGGGCCGCCACGATCCTCGGCATCAACCGCGGCACGCTCAGGAAGAAGCTGCGCGAGTACGGCCTGTCGAACTGACGGCAGGCAGGCCTCTCCCCGGGGAATCCGAATGACGAGCATCCGGCGGGCGCTGATCAGCGTTTCCGACAAGCAGGGCATCGAGGAACTGGCGAGGGCGCTGCACGGCCTGGGCGTCGAGATCCTCTCCACCGGCGGCACGGCGCGAGCGCTGTCGGCCGCCCGCGTCCCGGTGCGGGAAGTGGCGGACTACACGGGCTTTCCAGAGATCATGGACGGGCGCGTGAAGACGCTCCACCCGCGCATCCACGGCGGGCTGCTCGGCCGCCGCGGCACGGACGACGCGGTGATGGCCGAGCACGGCATCGCGCCGATCGACCTGCTGGTGATCAACCTCTACCCCTTCGCCGCGGCCATCGCGCGGCCGGGCTGCAGCTACGAGGACGCGATCGAGAACATCGACATCGGCGGCCCCGCGATGCTGCGCGCCGCCGCCAAGAACCATGCGCACGTCGCGGTGCTGACCGACCCTGCCGACTACGCGGCCGCGCTCGAGGAGATCG
>JALORP010000006.1 GCA_025458865.1 Steroidobacteraceae bacterium
TGTCGCTCAGGCCCTTCAGCCAGGAGTCGAACTCGGGCAGCGTCTTTATGAAGTACACGCGACAATCGTAATCGTTCGATTACATCTTGGCAAGATCGCCATGAACGACGAAGGGCCCCGCAGGGCCCTTCTAACTGTCTGAATCATCTGGAGCGGGTGATGGGAATCGAACCCACGTTAGCAGCTTGGGAAGCTGCAGTTCTACCATTGAACTACACCCGCTTCGAGCTGCGATTCTAGGCAGGATCCCGGCCGCCCGCAAATCGGTGGCGCCGCATCCGGCCGTTTCGCGGACGCGCCGCGCGGCGGCTCCTCGCGGGTGGCAACGCCGGCGACGCTCAGCCGGCGACGCGGGCCGGCGCGAAGCGCTCGCGCCACTTCAGCAGCTCGACCAGCAGGGCGGGCAGCGCGGTGAGGGAGATGACCGTCGAGCAGACGAGGCCGGAAAGCACCACTACGCCGAGCCCGCGATACAGCTCGGTGCCCGCGCCCGGGATCAGCACCAGCGGCGCAAGGCCGAAGGCCGTCGTCAGCGTCGTCATGAGGATGGGCCGCAGCCTCGACGCCACCGCCTGCCGCACGGCCTCGACGGCCGTCACCGCGCCGTCGCGCAGCAGTTCCCGGGTACGGTCCACCACGAGGATCGGGTTGTTGACGACAGTGCCGAGCAGGATCAGGAAGCCGAGCATGGTGATCATGTCGAACGGCAGGCGGATGCCGACGCCATTCATCAGCGCCAACCCGAGGATTCCTCCGGCGAGGCCAAGCGGGACGGTGACGAGGATCAGGAGCGGCCAGCCCCAGTGCCTGAACACCGCCACCAGCAGCAGGTAGCTGAGCGCGGTCGCGAGCAGGAAGTTGGCCCCGAGCGAGCGGCGCGTCTCGTCGAGCTGGTCGGCGGCGCCCGACACCTCGAGCGTCATGCCCGGCGTGACCAGCCTCTCGGCGGACAGCCGCGGCAGGAGTTGTGACTCGACGACGCCCACCGCCGTCTCGAGCGCCACGTCGGGCGGCGGAACGATGCTGACGGTCACGGTACGACGCCCGTCCACCCGCCGGATCGCATCGGTGTCCACGGTGTCGTCGAGCCGCGCCAGCGACTCGAGCGGCAGCACCGCCCCGTTCGGCGCAGCGACCGGCAGCCGGCGAAGCGCGTCGATGTCCTGCGAGGAGCCTGCCTCGCTGTAGAGCCTGATGTCGATCTTCTCGTCGCCGAGCACGAACTCGTCCACGAAGGCGCCATCCGACAGCGCGGCCACCGCGAACCCGAAACCCTGGGCGTTGAAGCCGAGCTCCGCGAGCCGCTCCCAGTCCGGCCGGATCTCGAGCAGAGGCTGGTCGAGCGACAGAGACGACGGGTCTGAATTCACCTGAGGGCGCTCGAAAATCTCCTCGGCGGCGCGGAACGCACCGTCGGCCGCGGCGTACAGCTCGGCGAGGTCCTGGCCGGCGATGTCGATGTTGACGCTGCGCGTGCCGCCGTCGTTGCTCGAGATGATCGAGCCGCGCGAGGCGAAGGCTCGCATGCCGGGCTCCTCGCGGAAGCGCTCGTTGAAAGCGTCCATCAGCGCATCCACGTCGCGCGGGCGAACCGGCTCGGCGACGACGAACAGGCTGCGCGCGCTGACGTTGAGGTTGACCGTCGCGAGCGGCGGGAAGCGGCTCTCGCCGCGGTCGAAGCTTGCCGGGTCGGCGTCCACCAGTTCGGCCAGCTCGGCGTTGATCGGCGTGGCGATGCGGTGCATCTCGGCGATGTTGTAGCCCGGCGGCGCGATCATGCGTGCGAAGACCTTCGGCTCCTCGCCCTCCGGCAGGTACTCGGCCGGCGGCACCAGCGCAGCGACCAGCGCCAGCAACGCGACCGGCAGGCCGAACGCCGCGACCCGCCGCAATGCGCGGGAGGCGAGCAGCCGGTCGACCTGCGCGAGCAGCCACAGGTGCAGGCGGCTGTCGCGGCGCTCGGCCGCCTTCCCGGAAAAACCAAGCCGCGCGATCGTCGCCGGGACGACCGAGATCGCCACCGCCATCGAGGCAATGATCGCAGCGGAGATCGCGATCGCGATATCGGAGAAGAGCTGGCCCGCCTCCTGCTCCACGAACAGGATCGGTGCGAAGACGATCACGGTGGTGAGCGTGGAGGCCAGCACCGCCGGCCAGACTTCCCGCACCCCGGCGACCGTGGCCTGCAGCCGCGCCATTCCCGTGCGGCGCAGCCGCTCGATGTTCTCCAGCACGACGATGGTGTTGTCCACCGTCATGCCGATCGCGAAGGCGATTCCGGCAAGCGAGATCACGTTGATCGTGCGCCCGAATACCAGCAGACCGACGAAGGCCGCCAGCGTGCTGAGCGGGATGCCCAGCACGCCGACGAGTGTCGCCGGGCCGGAGCGCAGGAACAGGTACATGACGAAGGTGGCCAGCGCCGCGCCCAGCGCGAGGTTGCGGAAGACGTTTCCGACCGATTCCTCGACGTACCTGACGTCGTCGCTGACGAGACGCAGCTCGAGGCCGCTGCGGTCGAGCAGGTTGCGGTTCAGGTCCTCGACCACCGACCCCATCGCGCGCTTGATCGCGATGACGTTCGAGCCCGCCTCGCGCCGCACGGAGAGATTCAGGGTGCGCTGGCCGGCGGTAAAGGCGATGGAGCGCAGCTCGGCGTGGCCGAGGTTGACGGTGGCGACGTCGGCCAGGCGCGTGATCGAGTCGCCGCGCCGGCTGAGGATCAGGTTCTCGACGTCCTCCACGGTCTCGAAGCGGCCGAGCGTGCGCACGAGGTAGCGGCGCTTGCCGCTGTCGATGTCGCCGCCGGAGGCGTCGCGGTTGCGCGCCCGCACCGCTTCGCGCAGCTCGAGCAGCGTGATGCCGCGCTCCGCGAGCCGGGCCGCGTCCACCTCGATGCGCACCTCGCGCGGCGCGCCGCCGCCGACGTCCACGCGCGACACGCCCGGCACCCGCTCCATGCGCGGGCGGATGTAGTCCTCCGCGAAGTCCTGCATCCGGTTGAGGTCGAGGCCGAGCGGATTGCCGTCGCGCGCAATCAGCCGGTAGAACATGAACGGATTCTCGGAGAACGAGCTGGTGGACAGCCGCGGCTCGTCGGTGTTCTCCGGGTAGGCGGGCACCTGGCTCAGGGCGTTGTTGACGCGGATCAACGCGTCGTTGATGTCCACGCCGAAGGGGAACTCGAGCCGGATCGTGGCGCGGCCGGTCTCGGCCGAGGACACCATGCGCCGCAGGTTGGGCACGGTCCGCAGGAAGCGCTCCTGCTCGATCAGGATCTCCTTCTCGATGTCCTGCGGCGTCGCGCCAGGCCAGTCCGTGTCTACGGTGACGGTACGAATCTCGAGGTCCGGGATCATCTGCACCGGCATGCGCAACGCGGCCGCGACGGCCAGCACGCAGAAGACGAGGACGGCGACGGCCAGCAGCGTGCCGTGGCGGATGATCCCATCGAACATGCTCAGGCCCCGCCGGCGATGCGGACCGGCTGGCCGTTGCGCAGCCGCTCGTTGCCGCGGATCACCACCCGGTCACCCGGTGCGAGGCCCTCGAGCACCTCCACCTGGGCGCCGCCGCGGCCGAGGCGCACGCGGCGCTCCTCGGCGATGGTGCGCCCCTCGGACACGCGCAGGACGAACACGCTGTGCGTGCCGTCGGGGTATCGCAGCAGCGCGTCGCGCGGCACGGCCAGCGCCTGCTGCGCGCCCGCCAGGCCGATCACCGCGGCCGCGGAGGTGCCTGGCAGCAGCCTGCCGGCCGCGCCCTCGATGAGGATCCGCACGAGGAAGGTTCGCGCGGTGGGATCACTGACGGGCACCTTCGCGACGATCCGGCCCGTGAGCGGCTCCGGGCCGCTGGCGTCGGCAATGACCTGTACCGGCGAGTCCTCGCGGATGTCGTTGAAGCGCTCCTGTGGGGCCTGCACGTCGAGACGGATCCGGTCCGTTGCAACCAGCTCCAGCACCGGCGTGCCGCGGGCGACCCACTCGCCGACGTCGGTCAGCCGTCGCGCGACCACGCCTGCGAACGGCGCCGGCACCACGTGGCGGCGGACGAGCTCGGCCTGTTCGCGCTCGGCCGCCTTGCTGGCCGCGAGCGCGGCGGCGGCCAGCGTAGCCTCCGCTTCGCGGCGCTCGAGTTCCGTTCGGGGCAGGTGCCGCTCTGCGACCAGGCGGCGCGCCTCCTCCGCGAGCCGCTGCGCCTCGGCCGAGCGCGCCTCCGCCTCCGCCGTGCCGGCCTGCGCGCGCTGAAGCGCGAGCCGCGCCACCGCGGCATCGAGTTCCAGCAAGGGCGCGCCGGCCTTGACGCGGTCGCCCGCATCCACCTGCACCCGGGCCACGAGCCCATCCACCCGTGGCGACAACCGGGCGCTGCGCTCGGCGGTCAGCGTGCCGGTCAGCCGAACCTGCTCGCTGACCTCGACCTGCTTTGGGGTCACCACGGTCACGGGGACCGCATCCTGGGCCAGCGCAGGAACGGCCAGTGCGGCAGCGACGACCGCACCCGCAGCGATGCGGCTCAAGCGTCGGGACATGTATCTGGCTCCTCGCTCTGCCCGCCGGCCGGCGGCTGGTTCGCGGTCAAGCTTATGGTGACCGCGGACCGCGGGGGAAGTTCATGGCCGAGGCAGAAGCCGCGGGGCCGCCTCGGAGTTCGCCCGGGGACCTGCGATCGGCGTCACCGCAGCAGCATCGCCAGCGCGACGCCGGCGAGCGCCAGCGCGCCGAGCAGGCTGTCGAACCGGTCCAGTACGCCGCCCTGACCCGGCAGCAGCGCCGAATAGTCCTTGAGCCCCGCGCGGCGCTTGACCCATGAGGCGGAGAGGTCGCCGGCGAGGCCGGACAGGCCGATGGCCGCGCCCAGCGCCGCGGCCGCCAGCACGGGCAACGGGATCAGGGCACGCGCCAGCACGGCGACCGCAGCCGCGGCGACGAGCCCGCCCAACAGTCCCTCGACCGTCTTGCCCGGGCTCAGGACCGGCGCGAGCTTCTGCCTTCCGAGCCACTGCCCCACGACCTGGCTGAAGCCATCGCAGGCCGCGGTGACAATGAAGAGGAATGCGAAGACCGCGGGGCTCAGGAGCGAGGTGGCCCAAAGGCCAAGAGCGGCGGCCGCGAGGTACACGCCCCAGACGCGCGTCGGCCGCGGCGCGGCCATGCGCCGCCACGCGCCGGCAAGCTCCCAGGCGCCGACGCCGAGGATCACGAGCAACAGCGCCACGACCCACGCACGGCCAAGCGCCGCGGCGCCGAGCACCGCGTGCACGATGAAGCCGAACACGACGAGCTTGAGCCACCGCGCTCGCGCGACATCGGCCGCCACCCGGCGATTCGCGAGCATCATGACGATCGCGCCGAGCGCGAAGCCCGGCAGCGTCACCTGGATGATCGAGCCGATCATCCCGAACCCGCCACGCAGCGAGCCGCGCCGGCCCTGCACTCCACGTTCACGCGGACGACGCCAGGCAGCAGCTCGCCGTCGGCCATGACGGTCGTGGGTTCGCCGAATGCCAGCCCCACGCCGGCCACCTGCCGCGTGGCCAGTGGCCCGAAACGGCGACTTCCGGCGAGCACCGACAGGTTGTGCAGCAGCTGGCGCGGCCAGCCGCCCTCGAGCTCCATCACGTCGAGCAGGCCGTCGCGCACGCTCGCATCCGGGAGCCCGCGGAAATTCGACAGATACATCGTGTTGTTGACGACGACGCCCGTCCGCCGCTGCGGCTCGCCCGAGGGCGCGAAACTCACCACGAACGATCTTGGCACCGTCAGCATGGCGGCGACCGCATAGGCGGCGCTGCCCAGCCACCCAAGCCTCGCGCGCCCCGTCGTGACGATCTCCGTGACGTAGCCCGCAGCGAGCGTGCTCGCGCACCAGCGGCGCTCCTCGCGGCCGTCGCTGAACGTGATGCGGGCTTCGAGAAGATCGAGGGACTCGACCTGCGCGCGCCGCAACGCGTCGAGCGCCGGGCGCAGGCAGCCGACGCGGAGGTCGCGCGCGAGGCAGTTGCCGTGTCCGGCGGGGAGCACCGCCAGCACCTGCCGCCCGAGCGCCATGCCGTTGATGATCTCGCCGATCGTGCCGTCGCCGCCGACCGCGATGAGCCCGTCGAACCCGCTCGATTCGCGCGCGATGCGGGTGGCGTCGCCCGGACCGCGGGTCTCGGCCACTTGGCAGGCAAGGTCGGGCACGCGCGCGAGGGCGGCCACCGCCCGCTGTACCTGCCGCGGCCGCCCGGCGGCGGGGTTGGCGATCGCGAGCCATCTCAAGCGGCACCGCCCCTGCGCTCGCGCAGCACCCACCACAGGCCGCGCACGTCGGCGCGCCACTCGGGCAGCAGCGCCAGCAGCACCAGCTCCTCGAGGTTGCCGAGCACGCTCACGCCGACGGCGAGGTACAGCAGCCACGGCTGGAAACCGAAGACGAACAGGGTGCCGATGAAGATCCCCAGCAGGTAGCCGGCGGCCTTGGACGCATACGTGTGGAAACTGGACAGGCGGCCGTAGCGCAGCAGGGCCGCGACGTTCTCGGTGACCCAGGCGCCGATAAACACGAGTCCCAGGACAGCGTATTCCCGGACGACGTCCGGGTGGAAAACCCAGATTCCGTAGAGCGCGGCAAAGAGCAGCAGTGTGTCTCCGATCGAGTCGAGCAGCGCGCCGAGCTTCGACTGCAGCCTGAACACGCGCGCGATCAATCCGTCGGCGATGTCGGACAGCAGCGCCAGCACCAGCAGCCAGGTGAAGGGCTGCAGCGACTCCTGCCACGCGAGCAGCGCGAGCACGGGGGCTGCCGCGATGCGGGCGGCGCTCAGCACGTTGGGCAGCTGGCGGAACATTTGCCGCGATTATCGCGCGCCACCTGCCGGCCGTCGCGACCCTGTAGGATCGTGTTCCAGCATGGCCCGATCCGAGACACCCCAACTGCCAGACCGGGTCGCGGCTTGGTGGCTCCCAGCTGCGATCGCTGCGGCGTGCGTCGTGGTCGCGCTGACGGACAGCTGGCCGGCGCTGCGCTACGAGCGGTCGCTGCTCGGCGGCGAGCCTTGGCGCCTCCTCACCGGCCACTTCACGCACCTCGGCTGGACCCACCTCGCCCTGAACCTCGCCGGCCTCGCCGCGGTGTGGGCCCTGCTCGGCGCCCTGCTGCGCCCGACCGCCTGGCTGGCAGTACTCCTGGGGTGCGCGCTCGGCGTGAGCTGCGGGCTCTATTTCCTCGATCCCGGTCTCGCCTGGTACGTCGGCCTGTCCGGCGTGCTGCACGGGATGTTCGTCGGCGGCGCGCTGGCCGGGCTCGGCCGGGCGCGGCTCTTCCATGCGCTGCTGCTCGTCGGCGTCGTGGCGAAGGTCGCCTACGAGCAGGTCGCCGGGGCGGACGTCGGCTCCGCCGAACTGGTCGGCGGAGCCGTCGTCGTCAACTCACACCTTTACGGAGTGCTGGCAGGCTTCGCCTGCCTGCCGATCGCGTGGCGGGGCCGGACCTCGCCGGACGCCTCCACGCCCTGAACCGCTCAGCCGAGGCGCCGGGTCGCCACCAGGAACGGCCGTGCCGCAAACGCGGCGAGCATCGCGAGCATCGCCCACAGGCTGGTCGCACCGCCACCGCCACTGTCGCCACTGCTGGCCGAGGCCGAGCCGCTCGGGTTGGCCGAGCCGACCGGCGAGCCACCCGCGCCCGCCGGCTGCAGGTTGGCGCACTGGTCCTCCCGGTTGCCCGCAACGCGGTTGTTGCCGCCGGTCGGCGCGGGGTTGTTGCTCTTGCACTGGAGGTTGCCGCCGATGCCGTTGTCGGAGATCAGCACGCCACCGGTGTTCGTGAAGGCCTGGACGTCACCGCCCACGCCGTTGCCCTGCACCTCGAGCCGGGAACGGTTGTCCTTCAGCTGGATGTTGCCGCCGACGTCGTTGCCAGCCATCCGGCTGCGGTCGCCGACCAGGCCGTCGAGCTGGAGGTTGCCGATCACTCGGCTGGCTTCCACGTCCACGAAGTCGGCGCGCTCGGCCTGGATGTTGCCCTCGACGCGGATGCTGCGCGCCACCACCGAGCCACCCGAGTACAGCAGCACGTTGCCCTTTACACGCGTGCCGTCGAGGCGGCAGGCCGAGGTCACCAGCACGTTGCCGTCCACGGTCACGGCGCCAAGGTTGGGCGGGCAGTAGACGTCACCGGAGATCATCCCGCCGCCACCGCTGCCGCCGCCGCCACTACCACCACCACCGCCGGACTCGGGCTGCAGGCTGGCGCACTGGTCTTCCTTGTTGCCGGAAACGCGGTTGTTGCCGCCCGCCGGAGCCGGGCTGTTGCTCTTGCACTGCAGGTTACCGTCGACGTCGTTGTCCGCAATCACGACGCCGCCGGTGTTGCTGAAGGCCTGGATGTCGCCGCCGACGTCGTTGCCGAGCACCTCGAGCCGGGACCGATTGTCCTTCAGCTGGATGTTGCCGCCGACGCGGGTGCCGGTGACGACGCTGGTGCCGCCGCCGACGACGTCCAGCTGGATGTCACCATTGACCGAGCTGCGATCCACGTCGACAAAGCTCGCGCGCTCCGCCTGGATGTTGCCCTCGACGCGGATGTTTCGAGCAATCAGCGAGCCGCCCGAGTAGAGCAGCACGTTGCCCTTGACCGTCGTGCCCTCGAGCTTGCAGGCGTTCCTGATGATGACGTTGCCGTCGACGGTGGTGGCGCCGAGATTTGGCGGGCAGGCCACGTCGTCCGCCGACGCGGCACCCGGAATTACGCCGAGCGCGAGACACGCGACGACGGGCAGGGACAGATGGGACAGCTTCATGAGCCTCGCTCCTTGGATTATGGATGTCACTATTCCAGCTCGACTTCTTCGGCCAGGACGAACGCGCCGGTCCAGCGGCCTTCGACCTCGAACCGACGACCGGCGGCGGCGGAGAAGAACTCCGCTCGTGAGATGTCGTCGAACTCGGTCTGCGAATCGGTCACGATGCGGATGCCGCCGATGCGGAACTCCGGGTCGGCGAGGTTCGCGACCGGGCCCTCGATCTGGACCTCGCCGCCGTCGTCGTCGCGCTCCACGCGTACCGCGACGAAGCGACCCTCGGAGAGGTAGCCGGCAATCTCAACCTCGTCGCCCGCGCGCAGGTCGGCGAGCGAAAGCCGCTCGTCGTCATCGTCGTAGAAACGGGTACGCGCGGTCGTGTGAACCGTGATGCCGAGCAGCTGGAGCGTGCCGGCCGCGGCATCGACGCCATCGAGGCGGGCCTCGATGAGCGTGTCGGCCGGCGGCAGTCGCTCGACGCGGTCCGCCACGAGGCGGCCTTCGCCATCGCGCTTGCCCTGGACGTCGAGGAAGTCGTCTGCCTTGAGGCTGCCGGCGGTCGTCGCGACGTAGCGGGTCGCGGAGTTGGTCAGCACGCGCTGACCCCCCACTTCGAAGTCCGCGGCCGACCCAAGGCGCGTCACGATGCCCTCGACATTGACGTTGTCGTCGGTGGCCGCGACCACGCCGGTGGCGCGCCAGGACACGGCGGTCGCGATCAGGGTGCCAGTGCCGGATGGCGCCGCGCCTCGCACGCGGACCGTCTCGCCGTTGGCAGGACCACCGCCGGGAAAGCCGTCGAGGTTGGCCGCGGCGTAGTCGACGACGAGGCCGTTGATACTGAAGCGCCGGCCACCCGCGTCGAGCCCCGACACGACGCCCACGATCTCGGCCGTGCCGGGCGCAGGGTCGCGATCGATGCGCGAGGCCTGCAGTCGGCCGGCGGAATCGAGGAACCCGCTGATGACCAGGCCATCCCCTGCACCGATGGCGGCCAGGCCGTCCGAGGACAGGCCGTCGCCGTAGATCGTGGCCAGCGTCACCCGCACGTCCTGGCCGAGCAACCGCAGCGAGTTCGTCAATGCGTCGACCTGCTGCACCGTGCCTCGCAGCGAGCTCTCATAGTCCACGCGCTCGGCGACGCCGGTCGCGCCGCCGACCGCCACGTCGCCCAGGACGCGCAGTACGAGGCCGGGCTTGAGATCGGCTTCCCCGCCGGGTGCTCCGTTCACGGTGATGACCGCGGCGCCGGTGTCGAAGCGCACGCCGTTGACGAACACGCTCCCGAGGCGCGAGGCCGAACCCTGCGACACCCAGCGCCCGCCGCCGTTGATGCCGCCGGTGCCTTCGCCCGGGGTCGGGGCGGTCCCACCGCCCCCGCCACCACCACCGCCACCGCCACCGCCACCGCCAGTTCCGCCGCTGCCTGGACTGCCTGCGGTCGAGCCACCGCCCCCGCCGCCACAGGCGACCGCGAGGCCCGCCACGCAGGCCACGGCGAACATCCTCAATGCGCTGGTCTTCATCGCTGCGCTCCTCGCGCTGGTTCATCCTGAAGGTGATAGACGCCGACGCCGAGGCGCACGCGCGTGCCTGGCGCCGCTGGGTCGTTGCGCTCGTGGTTGCTGAGCCATTCGTCCACGCGCTCGAGGAGGGCCATGCCCTCGCGCTCGAGGAAATCCTGGAATTCGGGCACGTCGCGCAGATCGATGGACGCATTCTCGGCGCGACGCTCGAAGCGCAGTCGCGCCGTGGCGGGCGCGGTCAGGTCGAAGACGACCGTGTTGCCGAGGTCCTCGAGCACGCTGCCTGCACGCAGGATCTTCTCGGGATCGAGGCGCGCCTGGATGTAGCTGCGCATCTTCGCGCGCAGGCGGCCGTCGACCTCCTGCTCCACTGCGCCGACCCGACGGAACTCCCGCAACAGGGCAGACGCCGGCATGTCGCCCGCATAGCGCCGGCAGAGGTCATGGAAGGAAAGTGCCGGACCCGACTCGGGAAGCAGCTGCGGCGCACCCTGCTCGTCCAGGTAATCCGGGTCCTGGTGCCAGCCCGACAGGACGCGCTGCGCCGCGCCCATGTAGGCGGGCGCCGGCAGTTGGGTGCTCGCCAGCTGCTCCTGCTGGCGACGAACCTCGTGCCGATTGATGCCGGTCATGAGCGCGACCTTCGACGCGTTGGTCGGCCGTCCGCGGATGCCGAACTCCCGGGTCGCTACTTCGACGAAGGCCGTCTTCGACAACTCGGCGAACTCCTTCCAGTTCATCCCCGCTTTCAGCAGCAGGCGCACGATGGGCCGCAGGAGTTGCCTGCAGGCGGCGGCGACCTTTGCTTTATGCGTTGATTCCATATTTGGTTACTTACAAACCAAATATAGGCAAGATGCCCCGCCCCGTCAATACCTGCGTCGCGGTCCCGTCCTGTACAAACCCTCAGGCGCGCGTCCCCTGGGGCACGCCCGGCTTTCGCGGAAGTAACACGTCGCTTTTTCGGTGGGGGCCCCGAATCCCCGGTGCTAACTTGCTCGCATGCAGACCCTGCCCCCGCCCGCCGAGATGCGCCGCGCGTTCCTGTCGGGGGACGCCAGCTACGACGGCGTGTTCTTCACCGGGGTGCGCACCACGGGCATCTTCTGCAAACCGTCGTGCACGGCGAGGAAGCCGCGCCCGGAGAACGTCGAGTTCTTCGCGACCCCGCGGCAGGCGCTGTCCTCCGGCTACCGCCCCTGCAAGCGCTGCCGCCCGCTCGAGGCGGACGGGCGTCCGCCGGCCTGGGTCGAGACCCTGGTGGCGCGCATCGAGGCGGACCCGGGCCTGCGCCTGAAAGCCGGCGACCTGCGCGCCGCGGGCGTGGACCCGGCGCGGGCGCGGCGCTGGTTCCTGAAGCACCACGGCATGACGTTCCAGGCCTGGTGCCGCGCGCGGCGGCTCGCCCAGGCTTTCCGTTCGATCCAGGAGGGCAGTTCCGTGACCAGCGTGGCGATGGATTCCGGATTCGAGTCGGAGAGCGGCTTTCGCTCAGCCTTCGCGCGGCTCTTCGGCGGCACGCCGAAGCAGGCGGCATCGGGCGAGCCGATCCTGCTCGACTGGGCGCCCTCGCCCGTCGGGCCGCTCGTGCTCGGCGCGACCGAAGACGGCCTGTGCCTGCTCGAGTTCGGCGACCGCCGGATGCTCGAGGGCAAGTTCGACGCGCTCGCCGCGCGCCTCGGCGCCCCGCTCGCCCCTGGCCGCAACCGCTGGATCGAGGCGGCGCGAGCCCAGCTCGCCGAGTACTTCCGGGGCGAGCGCCGCGACTTCGAGCTGCCGCTCGTCGTACGCGGCACGGCCTTCCAGGAAAAGGTCTGGCGGGCGCTCCTGGAGATTCCCTACGGCGAGACCTGGTCCTACCGCGACGTCGCCACCCGCATCGGCACGCCGTCCGCGACGCGCGCGGTCGGCACCGCCAACGGCCGCAACCGCCTCGCCATCATCATCCCCTGCCACCGGGTCGTGAACGCCGACGGCAAGCTCGGCGGCTACGGCGGCGGCCTGTGGCGCAAGCAGCACCTGCTCGACCTCGAGCGCAGCCACCGCCCGGGCTGACGCCGGCGGTTACCGGCGCGCGGCCATAGCGATTGGCCGCAATGCCATGACGCTTCTGCGGGTGCCCAGCGGCGCGCCGGCGTGGTATCCCTGTCGCCGGTGACAGGGAGGCAGGCAATGACCTCGGTACTGGTCCTGTACATGAGCCGACAGGGGCACACGGCGCGGATCGCGCGCCACATCTGCCAAAGCATCGAGGCCGCGGGCAGCCGGGCGGCGATGATGGACGTCGTCGAAGCGACCCACGAGGGCGTGGACTGGGACCGCCACGACGTGGTGGCCCTCGGCGCGCCGGTGCTCTACGGCACCTACGACAAGTCCTTCCTCGAGTTCGTGGCCGCACACGAGGCCGACCTCTCGAAGAAGCCGAACAGCTTCTTCAACGTGTCGGTGGTCGCGCGCACGCCCGAGAAGGCGACGGTCGCGGGCAATCGCTACATGCAGAAATTCCTCGAGCTGTCGCCCTGGAAGCCGAAGGATCTCAAGGTCATCGCGGGCAAGGTGGACTACCCGTCCTGGGCCTGGCACGAGCGTTTCATGATCCGCCTGATCATGAAGTACACCGACGGCCCGACGGACCCGACCACGGTGATCGACTACACCGACTGGGACGACGTCGCGGCCTATGGCCGCCACCTGCTGACGCTGCGCTGACCTGGCCCCGCGTCAGCGCCCCGGCGCGACGATGCGCCGGAACGTAAGGTTGATGCGCTCCCCGACGGGGCGCGCCGTCTTCGGTACCGCGTGCACCCAGTGGTGCTGGGTCGCGCCTTCCATCGTAAGCAGGCTGCCGTGGACGAGTTCGAGGTCCACGGTCAGCTCCTTGCGGCGGCGGTGCCGCATGCGGAAGCGGCGCGTCGCGCCGAGCGAGACGGATGCAACCACGGGGTTGCGACCCAGCTCGGGCTCGTCGTCGGCGTGCCAGCCCATGCCATCGGCGCCGCCGCGGTAGAGGTTGAGCAGCACCGCGTTGAAGGCGTGCCCCGACAGCGCCTCGACCCGGGCCCGGATCTCGCCGAGCGCCTCGTTCCACGGCTCGGGTTCGTGCGGCACGCCTGAATAGGTGTACGCGGCGCCCGCATCGCCGTGCCAGGCGACGAGGCGCGGCACGCGCTTGCGCTCGCCGAAGATCACGATCTCCTCCTGCCGCCACGCGATGCACTCGCGCAGGCCGATGAACAGGCGATCGGCCTCGGCCGTCGTGAATGCGTCGGTCCAGTAGCGGGCCGAGCCGTCGGCCAGCGCGAGTTCCTGGCACGGGGATCGGGGCGAGAGTTCCACCGGCCAAGCATACCCGCTCGGCAACCGGGTTGAGCCGCGGCAGGCAGGCTGCCGCCCGAGAACTGGGACAGACATCCCGTCAGGCCGTCCGCCCCGTGGAGACAATTTCCGGATGAACCTCCAGCAGCACGCCGGGCTGGGCCTGCCCGCCATCGCCCGGCAGCCCATCTTCGACCTCGAAGAGCGTCTCTACGGCTACGAACTCCTGTATCGCCGCGGCACCGCGGCCGAGACCACCGACGGCGACGAGATGACCGCGCGCGTCATGGTCGGCGCGCTCGCCGGGACCGACCTCGAGCTGCTGTCGGCCCAGCGACCGGTCTTCATCAACGCGACACGAACGCTGCTGATGGGAGACCTGCTGCGCCTGCTGGCTCCGCAGCGCGTGATCCTCGAGATCCTGGAGAACGTCGAGCCCGACCCGTCGCTGCTCGCCCGGCTGGCCGACCTTGCGGCGCGCGGCTACCGCTTCGCGCTCGACGACGTACTCGACCTCGAGCCGCGCCGTCCCTTCCTCGATTTCGTCGAAATCATCAAGGTAGACGTCGCCGGCGCGGGCATCGGGCGCCTCGCCGCGCAGGCGGATGAGCTGCAGGCGACCGGCAAGCTGCTCCTGGCCGAGAAGGTCGAGACGCCAGAGGAGCACGCCAGCCTCTACGCGATGGGGTTCCACCTTTTCCAGGGCTATTTCTTCGCGCGCCCGGAACAGACCGGCCCCACCGGCATCCCGACGAACAAGCTGGTCGTGATGCAGCTTCTGGCGAAGGTCGCCGATCCAGGGATCACGCTGCAGGAGCTCGCGACGATCATCCAGACCGACGTCGCGCTCAGCCTCGGCGTGCTGCGCTGGGCAAACTCTCCCTTGAGCGGCCTGCGCTCCAAGGTGGACTCGATCGAGCGCGCGGTGATCGTGCTCGGCATCGAGACCGTGCGCAGCCTCGTGTCCCTGCTCGCCCTCGCCCGGCTCGGCACCACGCCGAGCGAGCTGCTGACGCTGATCCTGGTGCGGGCGCGGCTGTGCGAATTGCTGGCGCGCGCCTCCGGCGAGCCCAATCCGGCGACCTATTTCATGGTCGGGCTGCTGTCCGGCCTCGACGCCGTCATGAACCGTCCGATGGAGACGGTGCTGAGGGATCTGCCCATCGATGCGCCGGTCGCGCTTGCGCTGCTCGCGCGCGAGGGTGCGCTCGGCGCCACGCTCGCGGCCGTGGAGAGGCTCGAGGCGGGCGCATTCGACGCTTTCGGGCTCCCCACCGTCGGCATCGACGAGGCCTGCGCGCTGTACCGCGACGCGGTGCGGTGGGCCACGGAGATCAACCTGCTCGTGCCGTCAGCCGGCAGTCGGCGGCCGGCGGCCAGTTCCGCCTGAGCGACTGCAGAATTCGACGAACCCGCGGATCTTCTCGCGGTCGGCCGCGGTGGCGACGTTCACCGCGTACTCGTAGCGCCGCCCGCTGGCGGTGACCGCGAGGCCAAGTTCTCCCGCGGAGGGCAGTCGCCCGGCGAGGGCCGGGGCCACGGCAAGGGCGGCCCTGAACTCCCCGCCCTGCACGGACCACGAGGAGGCCGAGGTCCGCGGGTCCACCGGCACGCGCTCGTCGCCCAGGGTCCAGTGGATTGCGGACACCACGACCGTGTCCCGCCAGTCCTCATCGAAGTGCTGGCTCGAGACGTGGATCTCGACCGGCTCGCCGCAGCGAAGCGTGACCGCGGCGCCGTTGGCCAGGCGCTCCTGGCGCCCGGCGAGAACGACCTCGTCTTCCAGGATTTCGAGGTCCCACGACGGCGGCATCCTGCCGTCGTTCACCACGCCCATGCGCCGCAGGTCTGCCATGCCAAGGTAATCGAGGTCTGCGTGCGGCCTTGCGCTCATCCGGTCGAAGAACTCGACATCCACGCCCGCATGCCGGATGTAGCCGACCAGCAGCGCCGCCAGGGCCTGGGTTTCCGCCTCGACCTCGCGTGGCGAATCCTCTCCAGGCGCACGCTCGGTCGAGAATCGGTGCACGGCGAAGCGCGCGCCCGGGTCGAGGTACCGGTACTTGCCACCGAGGTACGCCACCGCGCAGGCGCTCAGGCACTGGCCAGGCACGAACCTGCCCCAGGCGCCGCCGAAGGCCGCGACCTCGGTGACGAACTCCTTCTCCCGGAGGTAATAGCCGATCTCGATCGCGGCCAGGAGGTCCCCGCCGCGCGAGTCGAAGCGGACCCGCGCCGCCGTGAGGCCCTGCTCGTCCACCAGCTGCCGCAGCTGCGTGAAGGTGGAGTCGCCGATGGCACCCTCGACGTAGATCTCCGGAAGCGCTCCGGCGAAGCCCGACTGTCCAGGCGGAAGCGGGACGAAGCGGACGACCGGCTCCTGCGGCGTTTCGGTCCTGCGATCCGCCTCCGCGCCGGCGACGAGGACCGTCGCGATCGCGCCCGGGAAGACCAGCAGCGACAGCAGGGCCGGCGGCCTCGGCGCGAAGCGGCGCGCTGCCCCGGACGACTCCCGCTCATGGGGCTGCCGGCGCATACTGGGAACCTGTTCCGCAATGGATCTGTGCGCCAGCGTGACCCCGAAGGCCGCCACACGCAAGCCGGTGACCGTCGTCACCGGCGCTTCCTCGGGCATCGGCCGCGCCATCGCCCGCGAGTTCGCCGCGCACGGCTACGATCTCGTCATCGTCGCGCGCCGCCGGGCGCGGCTCGAGGCGCTGAAGCGGGAACTGGTGAACGACTACGCCGTGCGGGTGCGCGTCGTCGAGGCGGACCTCTACGACCCCGCCACGCCGGACCGCCTCGCGCGGCTGCTCGCGCGTGAGCCGATCGGCATCATCGTCAACAACGCGGGCACGCTCGAGGGCGGGAGCTTCGCCTCGATGCCGCGCGGGCGCGTGCTCGAGATGCTGCAGCTCAACGTGACGGCGCTGGTGACGCTCACCCACGCGATGCTGCCGCGCCTATTGGCGCGGGGCGGCGGGCGCATCGTCAACGTCGCCTCCATTGCCGCCTTCGCGCCGATTCCCTGGCTTGGCGTCTACGCGGCGACGAAGGCCTTCGTGCTGTCCTTCGGTGAG
Organism: Steroidobacteraceae bacterium; assembly: GCA_025458865.1. Lineage (GTDB taxonomy): Bacteria > Pseudomonadota > Gammaproteobacteria > Steroidobacterales > Steroidobacteraceae > SG8-30. Next base: position 16,710 of record JALORP010000006.1, read on the forward strand.
TCGCTCGGCGAGGAACTCCGCGAGCGTGGCGTCACCGTCACGACGGTATGCCCGGGGCTCACCGACTCCGAGATGGCGGATGCGGCGCTGGAGCGCGCACCGGGCCTGAAGCCCTGGCGCGGCCAGCTCTTCGCGCCGGCCACGGAGGTTGCGCGCGCGGCCTACGGTGGCTGCATGTCCGCAGACCCCGTGGTCGTTCCGGGCCTCACCAATCGCGCCTATGACGGGCTGATGCAGGCCGCGCCGCGGCCGCTGCGCCGCTTCCTTTCGCGCTACATCGCCCGCTCGCTGCGCTGAGCGCGCACCGCGCGCGGGTCAGAGGATCGGCGCCTCGTGCTTCTCGCCACGCTCGTACACGACGTGCGCGCGGCCGACCAGCAGCGGATCTATCGGCCCGATGCGGGTGAGGTCCTTGTTGGCGTAGGGCAGCTTGTGCAGTACGTAGCGCAGCGCGTTCAGGCGCGCGCGCTTCTTGCAGTCGGACTTCACCACCGTCCAGGGCGCATCCGCGGTGTCCGTGTAGAAGAACATCGCCTCCTTCGCCTTGGTGTACTCGTCCCACTTGTCGAGGGAGGCCATGTCGATGGGGGACAGCTTCCAGTGCTTGAGGGGGTGGGACTCGCGCTCCTTGAACCGCCGGCGCTGCTCCTCGCGGCTGACCGAGAACCAGAACTTGATGAGGTGCAGGCCGCTGCGCGCGAGGTTGCGCTCGAACTCGGGCGCCTGGCGCATGAACTCCAGGTACTCGTCGTCGTTGCAGAAACCCATCACGCGCTCGACACCCGCGCGGTTGTACCAGGAGCGGTCGAACAGCACGACCTCGCCGCGCGTCGGCAGGTGCTCGACGTAGCGCTGGAAATACCACTGGCCACGCTCGGCCTCGGTCGGCTTGTCCAGCGCGACGACCCTCGCACCGCGGGGGTTGAGGTGCTCCATGAAGCGCTTGATCGTGCCGCCCTTGCCGGCCGCGTCGCGGCCCTCGAAGAGGATCACCACGCGCTGGCCGGTCTGCTTGACCCAGGCCTGCAGCTTGAGCAACTCGACCTGCAGCTGGTACTTCGCCTGCTCGTAGCTCCGGCGCGACATGAGATTGCGGTAGGGATAGCCGCCATTGCGCCAGTCCCCGGATAGCTCCAGGTCCGCGTCCACACGGCGCTTCCTGCGCGCCGCGCGCTCGCGGTCCTCGAACAGCTTGCGCAGGGACATGATGTCGTCCGGCGAGGCGCCGGCGAGGATGGCCTGGAAGGACTCCAGCAGCCGGTCGCCGGGCTCGCCCGCGGCTTCGCCGAGAATGTCGGTGATGGCGACGGCCTTCTGCTCGGTGGCGGCCGAGATGGCCTCGCCGACCGAGAAGCCCTCGATGCCGGCTGTGGTCAGATCAGGCGGGATGTCGCCTTCCACCGCGCGGCGGCTACGCCTGGCGGGACGCTTGGATTTGGTCGTCTTCGTCGCCTTTCGGGTCGCCACCTGGTCCACGCGGGTCTCCGGAATGAGCACTGATCACGAAACGCTAAGCGCAAGCATGGCCGGATGCCTCCGCAGAATCCGAGACAGGCGGTTGCTGCCCGGCGTTACCGAGACGTGGGTCACGGGATGCGGCCGGGCCTCGGCCACTAGCCCGGGTCGGCGGTCCGCTCGCCGGCTTCCTCCGGCACATGGCGGATGAGCCGGGCGATCGTCGCGCCACGCTCGTCGATGAGATAGAGGTACGGTTCCTTCACGAGCGCGCCGCGCGTGTTGCCGAGCACGGCGTTGAAGCGCTGCTCCTGGTCCATCACGGCCTCGGGGCACATGCGGCGCGTCGCGGCGACCAAGCCGAATCGCAACCCTGGGCCCGACTGCTCGTAGGAGGTCGTGAAGCGGTTGCAGGCGAGGTTACCCGCCACGGCGCCGCGCTCGCCGAACTCCAGCGTGGACTGCACGCGGTCGATCACGCCGCGCCCCTCGAGGTCCTCGACCAGCCAGCGGGTGTTGGCGAGGTCGGGCGGCACCGAGCCGGTCACGGGCGCGCAACCCGACAGGAGGAGCGTGGCGGCGAGTGTGGAAAGGACCAGGCTGTAGAGGCGCATATGCGGATTCTCCGTGTCACGTACCCGATCATAACCCGGCCGCGGCGGCCTGCCCGGCCGGCCGCGGGATTCATCGGGCGTTCATTCCCGGTTCAAGGCCGATTCAGGCGCCGCATTCCAATCTCGGGCCGTGTTCCACGCGCACCGGAGACGACCCATGAGGATCCTGCTGGCACTGCTGCTGACGCTTTTCACCCTTCCTGCCTTCGCGGACCCCTCGGCCCACTATGGCCGCGGCCCCTCGCGCGAACTGCTGCATGCGAGCCGGCAGCTCGACCAGGCGGCTCACGGCCTGTACGGCCAGGTTCGCCACGACCGGGGGCGGTCCGAGGCGACCTCGCGGGCGCGCGACCTCGCCGAGGCCACGCGCGACTTCGAGCGCCTCGTCGCGCGCAACGCGCCGCCGCGCAAGCTCCAGGAGAGCTTCCGCCGCGTCGAGCAGCGCTACGGCCGGCTGGCCCGGCACATCACGACGCCACGCCTCCTGATCAAGCGCAGCCCGATCGTCGCCAGCCTTCGGGACGTCGACCGCGCCGCGCAGCACGTGGAGCGGGCGCTCGAACGGCGCCACTACGCCTACCGGGATGACCGTGGCTACGACCCGCGGCACCGGCCCGACGACCGCCGCGACCCCTGGCCCTACCGCTGAGGAGACGCGTGTGCGGCCTCGTGCGGAAGCAGGTGCACGGCCGAAGCCTTGAACAGCGCCGACACCTGCTCGCCCGGCGCAAGGCCGAGTTCCTCGCAGCCCGGGCGGGTGACCCAGGCGAAAAGCGGGAAGCCGGCGTCCAGCTCGATGCGTGTCAGCGGCACGGCGGGCTGGACGCCGACCACCCGCGCGGCGAGCCGGTTGCGCACGCTGCTCGCCGGCCCCGGCTCGCGCTGCAGGATCACGTCCTCGCCCCGCAGGCAGACCAGCACGTCCCGTGGGATTCCCGGAGGCGCCACGGCCATGATCCGCGCGGTGCCGACCTCGACTTCGGCGACCCCGTCGTGGAGCGCCACCACCCGCCCGGGCTGGCGCGTCTCGACGCCGACGATGCGGGCGGCCTCTGCGTCCGCCGGACGGTTGAAGACTTCGAGCACCGGTCCGGACTGCAGCACCCGGCCTTCGTTCATCAAGACCATGTCATCGCCCAGCACCAGCGCCTCGTTGCGGTCGTGCGTGACCACGAGGGCCGGAATGCCGGCCTGCAGCAGCAGTTGCCTGAGTTCGTCGCGCAGGGACTCGCGCAGCGCCGCGTCCAGCGCGGCGAGCGGCTCGTCGAGCAGCAGCAGGCGCGGCTCGCGCACGAGGGCCCGCGCCAGCGCCACGCGCTGCTGCTGGCCACCCGACAGCTCGCGCGGCCTCCGACCGGCGAGGCCGCCGAGGTCGAGCCGGTCGAGCATCGCCGCGACGCGCTCGCGCCGCGCGGCGGCCGGCATCCGGCCGAGCCCGAATCCGACGTTGCCGGCCACGTCGAGGTGCGGGAACAGCGCGTAGTCCTGGAAGACGAAGCCGACGCCGCGGCGCTGCGGCGGCAGCAACAGCCGGGTCGCGGCATCGAACCAGCGCTCGTCGCCGAAGTGGATCTCGCCCTCGTCCGGCCGCTCGAGGCCGGCCAGGCAGCGCAGGACCGTGGTCTTGCCGCAGCCGGACGGGCCGAACAGCACGGTGACGCGCGGCGGATCGAGGGGCAGGTCGAGGGCGGCGGCGACCACCGGCCCGCCGGCGAAGCGCCGCGTGAAATCCGCCTTCAGCGAACCGGCCATGCCTGCACGAAGCGCCGCTGCAGCGCGTAGGTCGCGAGCAGCACGGCGAAGGAGAACACCAGCAGGATCGCGGACGTCCTTCCGGCCGCCGCGTAATCGAGCGCCTGCACCTCGTCGTAGATCGCGATCGAGATGGTGCGCGTCTCGCCCGGGATGTTTCCGCCGATCATCAGCACCACGCCGAACTCGCCGAGGGTGTGCGCAAACGACAGCACGATCCCGGTCAGCACGCCGGGCCACGCGAGCGGCAGGCACACCTTGAAGAACGTCGCGAGCCGGCCTGCGCCGAGGCACCATGCGGCCTCCTCGAGGCGCCGGTCGAGCGTCGCGAAGGCCGCGGCGAAGGGCTGAACGGCGAACGGCAGGCTGTAGAGGACGGAGGCGACGAGCAGTCCCTCGAAAGTGAAGACCAGCCCCTGGCCGAATAGCCGCTCCCAGGCGGCGCCGACGGGACTCGCCGGTCCGAGCGCCACCAGCACGTAGAAGCCCAGCACCGTCGGGGGGAGGACGATGGGCAGCGCGACGATCGCCTCGACGATCGCGCGGCCGCGCCAGCGCGTGCGCGCCAGCCAGTAGGCGAGCGGCAGGCCGAGCGCGAGCAGCACCGCGGTGGTCGCAGCGGCGAGCTCGACGCTCAGCCGGATGGCTTGCCAGTCCACGGCAGGACGAATCCGTAGCGCTCGAGGATCGCGCGGCCCGCGGGCCCGAGCATGTAGTCGCGCAAGGCGCGCGCCGCGGCCGCATCACGCGCCCAGGGCGTGATCATGCCTCCCTGCTCCATCGTCGGGTAAGCCTCCAGTGGAATCTCCCAGTAGCGCCCCTGGCCGCGCATGGGCGGCGCGACGACGAGCGACAGCGCGATGATGCCGGCGTCGGCGGCGCGACTCTGCACGAACTGGGCGGTCTGTGCGACGTTCTCGCCGAGCACCAGGCGCCCGGCGACCGCGTCGTACACGCCGAGCGAGCGCAGCGCCGCCTCGGCCGCGACGCCGTAAGGCGCGTGGCGAGGGTTCGCGATCGCGATCCGGCGCACCGACGGATCGAGGAGCGCGCGGATGCCCAGCCTGTCGACTTCGAGCGGCGAACTCCCCGGCACCCAGAGCACGATGCGGCCGACCGCGTAGGCGAACACCTCGCTGCCGAGCGCCAGCCCGTCGTCGGCGAGGCGGCGCGGGTAGAGGAGATCCGCCGAGAGGAAGACGTCGAACGGCGCGCGGCTGCGCAACTGCGCGTAGAAATTTCCCGAAGAGCCGTAGGTGACCCTGACGGCAACGTCCGGACGCTCCGCGCGAAAAGCCAGCATGATCTCGTCGAACGCGTACTTGAGGTCGGCGGCGGCGGCGACGCGGACCTCACCGCCGTGGGACGGCAAAGCGACGACAGAAACCGCCAGCAAGACGGCGAGCAGCAGGTTTCGCAGGACACGGGTCAAGTTTGTCGGCACCGGCTCGTCGACGCTAAGCGCGCCGGCGCCGGCATCCTCGGGCAGCCTCCCGCGGCGGTCAAGGCATCCGGCAACCGGGCCGGAGTCCGCCCCATGCCGGAGCGCGCGGCCGACTACCTCCCTGACGGTGCCGCGGGCGCCCGCCAGGGATGGGCTTTCGACGCTCCCTCAGGCATCCCGGTCGAGCGGGATGCGGATCTTCTGGCCGGGGAAGATCTTGTCCGGGTCGAGGATCACCTCGCGGTTCGCCTCGAACACATCCTTCCAGCGGCTGGCGCGGCCGTAGTAGCGCTGCGCGATGTGCGAGAGCGTGTCGCCCTTCACGATCACGTAGTACTCCTCGCGCGGCGCGGCAGGGGTCTCCTGGGCATGCTGGTGAGGACCGCCGACCGGCACTTCCTGCGGCCTGGGCGCCACGAAGGGCGTGAGCGCCGAGGCATACACGTCCACCACGCCCTCGACGTTGCCCGCCATGAGCACGCACTTCTGCCACGCATCCGGGCGCGTGCAGCGCCCCGTGAGGCCCACGATCCCGCGGTCGAAGGTCACTTCGAGACCCTCCACGCCGGGATTGTTGGCCAGGATGTGCTCCTTGATCTTGTCGGCGGCCTCCTCGTCCTTCCGGAACAGCCGGCGGCCGACGTCCTTGACGAATCCGAACAGGTCCATGGCGTCCTCCTTCGCTGCGTGACGGGCATCCTAGCGCCGCGCGGCGGGGCTGTGTATGGTGGCTTGGTGCAGTTCGCCGCGCGCGTTTCCCTCGGCTTCACAGCTTTTCTTGCCGCCGTGCTTCTCGCTGGCTGCGGTGAGTCGCGCACGCCCGCCGGCGATGCGTCCGCCGGCCGCAAGGTCTACCGCCACTCCATGGACGAGGCGCCCTCGAGCCTCGACCCCGTGCAGGCCGCAAACGTCTACGCCAACCACGTCGCGATCAATGTCTACGACACGCTCTACTCCTACAAGTATCTCGCCCGGCCCTACGAGCTGAAGCCGAACCTTGCCGACGGCTGGCCGGAAATCTCCGAGGACCTGCTGACCTACACGATCAGGATCAAGCCGGGCGTCCACTTCATCGACGACCCCGCCTTCGAGGGCGGCGTCGGCCGCGAGCTGACCGCCGAGGACGTCGTCTACTCCATCAAGCGGCACTTCGATCCGGCGACGCTCCCGCAGGGTGCCTGGCTGTGGCAGGGTCGCGTGGCGGGGCTGCAGGAATGGAAAGCAGCCGGCTCCGACTACGACCAGCCCGCCAGCGGCCTCGTCGCGCTCGACCGCTACACGCTGCGCATCCAGCTCGCGAAGCCCTATCCGCAGCTGCTCGACTCGCTCGCACAGGGCTACGCCGCCGTGGTGCCACGCGAGGCGGTCGAACGCTACGGCGCCCAGTTCGCCATGCGCCCCGTAGGCTCGGGCCCGTTCCGGCTCGTGTCCTTCGACACTTCGCGCATCCTGCTCGAACGCAACCCGAAGTTCCGCCAGGAGCCGGTGGATCTCGAGGCCGAGGGCTACGACCCGGCGACACAGGGCGGCTACGGCCTCGAGCGCATCGCCGGCCGCTCGCCGCCGTTCGTGGACCTGCTGGAGATGGACTTCATCAACGAACCCTCCGCGCGCTGGAATTCCTTCACCAAGGGCGACGAGGTCCAGTACACGACCGTCCCCAACGAGCAGCTCGACCGCGTGCTGGCCTCGCGCTCCCCGGTCAGGCTCAAGCCCGAGTACGAGGAGCGCTACCACAGCTTCGCGGCCATCGAGGCCGGGTTCATCTTCCAGGTCTTCAACCTGAACTTCCCGGAGTTCGGCTACCACCCGGACCCCGGGCAGGAGCGGCGCAACAAGGCGCTGCGCTGCGCCATCATCAAGGCCTTCGACTGGGAGGCCCGCAACGAGAGCTTCTACGGCGGCATTGGCGAGGTGTACCCCGGCATCATCGTGCCCGTCGTTCCCGAGTTCGACCCGGACACGCCGCGCGACAGCATAACCCGCGACGTCGAGGGCGCCCGCCGATTGCTTGCTGAGCACGGCTGGAATGCGCAGAACCTGCCGGTCCTGACCTACGGCACCACCGGCAGCGTGGTCATGCGGCTTATGTTCGAGCAGTTCCGGGCGTGGCTCAAGGAGATCGGCTATCCGACCTCCAAGGTCGTGCTCAGGCAGTATGCGACCTTCGGCGACATCAGCCGCGCCTGGAAGCAGAGCGAGCTGCCGTGGATCGCCAAGGGCTGGGGCCTCGACTATCCCGACGCCGAGAACACCCTGCAGCTCTTCTACGGCCCGAACGGATCGCCCGGATCCAACGATGCCAACTACCGCAATCCCGAGTACGACCGCCTGTACGAGCAGGCGAGCGTGATGCTGGCCTCGCCTGAGCGCACCGGGATCTATCGGCGCATGAACCGCATGCTGATCGACGACTGCGTGGCCGTCACCGGCCTGTCCCGCAAGCGCATCCACCTGTGGCATCGCGACGTCATCGCGCTGCCGGATCGCGAGATCGTGGGCGGCTTCTTCCTCAAGTACGTGGACGTGCTGGACAAGCCGGCGGCAGGAGGTCGCTGACGGTGGAGATGCTGCAGTACTCGCTGCGCAAGCTGCTCGCGGGCATCCCGCTGATCCTCGGCGTGACGCTGGTCAGCTTCCTGTTGATGGTCTACTTCGGCCCGGACCAGACCTACACGCTGCTCGGCAAGAACCCCACGCCCGAGCAGATCGCCGAGGTCCGCGCCCAGCTCGGTTACGACCAACCCTTCGTCACCCGCTACGCCGGCTACCTGCGCGAGCTGGCCACCCTCGATTTCGGCAGCTCGCACTCGACCGGCGAGCCCGTCTCGGCCCTGCTGGGGCGCACCGCGCCGGTGTCGCTGGCGCTCGTGGCGCCGGGCTTCGTCCTCGGCAACGTCCTCGCCATCCTGCTCGCACTGCTGGCGGCCCACCACCGCAGCCGCTGGCCCGACAAGGCGATCATGGGGCTCGCCGTCGTCGGCATGAGCATCAGCTTCCTGATCGTGATCGTCGCTTTCCAGATCGTGTTCTCCTCGGCCTCGGGGCTCAACATGTTCCCGGTCCGGGGCTGGGGCGCCTCGAGCTTGCGCGAGTACCTGCACTTCGTGACGGTGCCGACGCTCGCGATCGTGTTCGTCTCGCTCGGCTACAACACGCGGTTCTATCGCTCGGTGATCGTGGAGGAAATGACGCGCGACCATGTGCGCACGGCACGCGCCTTCGGCACGCCGCCTGCGCGATTGATGCTGCGCAACGTCCTTGCCAACTGCCTCATCCCGATCGTCACGCGCATCGTATTCTCGATCCCGCTGATCGCCATCAGCGGCTCGCTGATCGTCGAGAGCTACTTCGGCATCCCGGGCATCGGCAAGGCGACCTACGACGCCATCATGGTCGGCGACCAGCCGGTGCTGAAGGCGGTGGTCGGCCTCACCGCCGTGCTGTTCGTGCTCGCACAGCTCTTCGTGGACATCCTCTACCGCGCCGTGGACCCGCGGGTCTCGCTGCAATGAACGCACCGGCCGCCAGCGCGGTGGATGCAAACGGCGCACCCGCCGCGTCGCGCCGCGAGACACTCTGGCACAAGGCGCTGTGGAAGCTCCGCCGCGACCGCGCCGGCATGGCAGGCCTGGCGGTCGTGATGCTCTACTTCCTCGCGGCCATCGGCGTCTGGCTCGGCTGGTGGGCCACCGGCTGGGCCGAGGTCGCCGGCGGCAAGTGGGAGGCGCCCTCGGCCGCACACTGGTTCGGGACCAACCTGATCGGCCAGGACATCTTTGCCCGCTCCGTCTACAGCATCAGCACGGCCTTCGAGGTGGGGCTCGTGGTCGCGGTGCTGGCCACGCTGCTGGGCGGCGTGCTTGGGGCGCTGGCCGGCTTCTTCGCCGGGCGCTTCACCGACGAGCTGGTCGTCTGGCTGATGGGCGTGCTGGACTCCATTCCCTTCTACCTGCTGGTCGCCGCCATCGCCTTCGCCATGGCGGGCAACCCCTACGCCATGCACGTGGCGATGATCTCGACGTTCTGGATCACCACCGCCCGCCTCGTGCGCGGCGAGGTGATCAAGCTGCGCCAGCTGGAGTTCGTCGAGGCCGCCCACGCGATCGGCGTGCCCGAGTACACCATCGTCTTCCGCCACATCCTGCCGAACACGCTGCACATCCTGCTGGTGCAGTCCACGATCACCTTCGTGGCGGCGATCAAGTCCGAGGTGATCCTCTCCTTCCTCGGGCTCGGGGTGAAGGACGGCATGAGCTGGGGCCTGATGATCGCGGAGAGCACCATTGAGGTGCTGGCAGGCTTCTTTGGCAACTTCCTCGCGGCCTCCCTGCTGATGTTCGGCCTCGTAATGGCCTTCAACTTCCTGTCGGACGCGCTGCAGGACGCGCTCGACCCGAGGCAGGTGTCGTGAGCGCGCCGCTCCTGTCCGTCCGCGACCTCGTCATCGAGTTCACGACCGAGCAGGGCGTGGTACGGGCCGTGGACGGCATAAGCTTCGACGTCTTCCCGAACGAGACCGTGGGGCTCGTCGGCGAGTCCGGCTGCGGCAAGACGGTCACCGGACTCTCCATCCTCGGCCTGGTGCCGAGGCCACCGGGGCGCATTGCGGGTGGACGCATCGAGTTCGAGGGCCGCGACCTGGTCGGGCTGGACGAGTCCGAGCTGCGGGCGATCCGCGGCCGCGACATCGCGATGATCTTCCAGGAGCCGATGACGGCGCTGAACCCGGTGTTCACGGTGGGCAGCCAGATGACCGACGTGCTGCGCCGCTACAAGGGCCTGTCCCGGCGCCAGGCGCGCGCGGCGGCCATCGAGCTGCTCGCGCGGGTGGGCATCCCGGCCCCGGATCGCCGGGTGGACGAGTACCCGCACCAGCTGTCCGGCGGCATGCGCCAGCGGGTGGTGATCGCCATGGCGCTGTCCTGCGACCCGAAGCTGATCGTGGCCGACGAACCGACCACCGCCCTCGACGTGACCACCCAGGCCCAGGTGCTGGAGCAGCTGGTGCGCCTGCAGGAGGAGTTCCGCATGGCGATGATCCTGGTGACGCACGACCTCGGCGTGATCGCCGAGGCCTGCGACCGGGCGATGGTCATGTACTGCGGCCGGATCGTCGAGCAGGCCCCGATCGAGGAGCTGTTCGCTCGACCGCGACACCCCTACTCCGCCGGGCTGCTCGCGTCCATCCCCGCCCGCGTCGACGACGAGCGCCGCGAGCTGCCGGTGATCCCGGGCATGGTGCCTGACCTTCTGCACCTGCCGCCCGGCTGCCGCTTCGCCGACCGCTGCGGCCGGCGGTTGGCGCGCTGCGACGTGGAACAGCCGGGCCTCGCGCCGGCTGGCGAGAGCCGCGTCGCCTGCTTCAACCCGGTGGAGACGCCGCGGTGAGCGCGCTGCTCGAAGTGAGGGACCTGCGCAAGCACTTCCCCGTGCGCGGCGGCCTGCTGCGCCGGGTCGTTGCGCAGGTCAAGGCCGTGGACGGCGTCAGCTTCACGCTGGAGGCCGGGCGAACGCTCGGCCTCGTGGGCGAGTCCGGCTGCGGCAAGTCCACGCTCGGCCGCGCGATCCTCAGGCTGCAGCGCCCGACCGGAGGGCAGGTGCTGCTGGAAGGCCGCGACCTCGCCACGCTGCCGCCGGCCGAGCTGATCGCCATGCGCCGGGAGATGCAGATCATCTTCCAGGACCCGTTCGCCTCGCTGAGTCCGAGGCGCACCGTCGCGCAGATCATCCGCGAGCCTCTGGACGTGCACGGAATCGGCACGCCGGAGGAAAGGGCGCGGCGCGTGCTGGAGCTGCTCGACGTCGTCGGCATGCGCGCCGCCGTGCAGGACCGCTATCCGCACGAGTTCTCCGGCGGCCAGCGCCAGCGCATCGGCATCGCCCGAGCGCTCGCGCTGAACCCGAAGCTCATCGTCGCCGACGAGCCGGTCTCGGCGCTCGACGTCTCGGTGCGCTCGCAGGTGCTGAACCTGATCGCGAAGCTGCAGCGCGAGCGCGGCATCGCCTTCCTGTTCATCTCGCACGACCTGTCCGTGGTTCGCCACGTCAGCGACCAGGTCGGCGTGATGTACCTCGGAAAGCTCGTCGAGCTCGCGCCCACGCACGAGCTCTTCACGAACCCGCGCCACCCCTACACGGAAGCGCTGCTCTCGGCAGTGCCGGTTCCGGATCCGCGCCGCAAAGCGAAGCGCATCGTGCTTGCCGGCGACGTGCCCTCGCCGATGAATCCGCCACCCGGCTGCCCGTTCCACACGCGCTGCCCGAAGGCCCTCCCGTACTGTTCACAGGCGGTACCGCAGCCGGTGGACGTCGGCAGCCCGGGACGGCCGCACAGCGTGGCCTGCCACCTGTACACCTGACTTTGCCTTCCCGCGCCCGGCCCGTGCACGAAGGCGGGCCGAAGGCGCTCGCCGCGTCGGTAGCGCCCCCGCGAACGGGCGGCAGGCATTGCAGCGCGTCAGCCGGGCGCGTCTACCGGCTCACCGAAGGGCAGCTCGTCCGCGGCCGGATCGGCGGCCTGCTCCCAGCAGCACGAGCGATTGCGCCCGGCCGCCTTGGCCATCAGCAGCGCCTGGTCGGCCCGGTCGATGCACTCCTCGACGCTGAGGGGCGGGTCCAGCAGGGCAAGGCCGAAGGAGGCAGTCACGTGGACCGGCGGGCCGTCCGGCGGGCCGAGCGGCAGCGCCGCCAGGCCCTCGCGAACGCGCTCTATCACGGCACGGCCGGCGGCGAAGTCGGCGCCGGGCATGCAGATCAGGAACTCGTCGCCGCCGTAGCGGAACACCTTGTCGAACGGCCGCAAGTGCTTCATCACGAAGCTCGCGGCCCCAGCAAGCACGTCGTCACCCACACGATGGCCTTGCGTGTCGTTGACGGACTTGAACCGGTCGAGGTCCATGAAGGCGATGCAGCAGCTCTGGATGCCGCGACGGGAGAGCTCGAGGCATTGGCGAAGCTCCCCGAGCAGGTCGAGGCGCCGGTGGGCGCCGGTGAGCGCGTCCCGGCTCCCGAGGAAGCCGTCGATCTCGTGCCGCAGCGAGTCCAGCTCGAGCATCAGCCGCTCGCGGGCGGCGACGTATTCATCGAAATCCCCGGGCGCCACCGGGGCGCCGGCCGCGGACGTGCGCATCACGCGCGCCGCCACGCGATGAACCCGCTCGTGCTCGGCCGCCATCACGGCGAAGGCCGGATGATCCCGCAACTCCGAGGGTGGGTGCTGGTGATACCAGCGCCCGAACGCGCACTGGAGATGGGAATCCTCGCGAAGGTCACGCGGATCCGCCGGAAGGCGACATAGCACCACGCGGCCAACCTGCTGCTGCCACCGCTCGTGGGACTCACTGACCTCCTGAAGCTCCTCCAGCAGCTGCCGCAGCCTTCCCGGATCCAAGCCCAGCATGCCTGACATCCCTCACAGCGCCGGTCACCCGATGCGGCGGCCGTGCGCAACCTCTTTTTTGTAGCACCCCGAATCGCCTGGGGACATCGGGACTATCCGGCATCGTGACGCCGCTCAGCGCAGGTGCTTCTCGAAGAACGTCAGCGTCCGGTCCCAGGCGAGCTTCGCCGCCGCTTCGTCGTAGCGGGGCGTCGAGTTGTTGTGGAAGCCGTGCCTCGTGCCCGGGTAGAAGTGCGCCTCGTAGGGCGTGCCGTTCGCCTTCAGTGCAGCCTCGTAGGCGGGCCACATCGCGTTGATGCGCTCGTCCTCCTCGGCGTACTGGATCAGCAGCGGGGTCTTCACCTTGTCCATGTCCTGCGCGGCGGGCGCGGCGCCGTAGAAGGGGACGCCTGCCGAGAGCTCGGCGCCGAGCACCACAGCGAGGTGGTTGACCATGCCGCCGCCCCAGCAGAACCCCACGGCGCCGAGCTTGCCGTTCGACTGGGCGTGAGCCTTCAGGTACCGCGCGCTGTTGACCATGTCCTGGCGCAGCTTCGCCTGGTCCAGCTTCGCCTGCAGCTCACGGCCGGCATCGTCGTTGCCGGGATATCCGCCGACCGGGGCCAGGCCATCCGGCGCGAGCGCCAGGAACCCGGCGACGGCCGCGCGCCGCGCCACATCCTCGATGTAGGGGTTGAGCCCCCGGTTCTCGTGGATCACCAGCACCGCCGGGAAGGGCCCGGTCCCGGCCGGGGTGGCAAGGTAGCCGCGCATCCGGCCGGAGCTGCCGCCGGGGGACGGGTACTCGACATAGAGGCCCTTCATGCGCTCGTCGGTGAATGAAATCGTCTGCGCCTGGGCGTAGCTCGGCAGCAGCGCCTCGGCCATCGCGAGCGCCGAGGCGCCGCCGACGGTGATCGCCGCGGCGCGGCGGAAGAACTCGCGGCGGTCGATGCGCCCGTGGCAGTACTCGTCGTAAAGATCGTAGACGGAGGAATCGATACTCGGGTCGGGCATGGCTCTCTCTCCCGGTGGCACGCTGCGGGGCCGCCTGGCGGCGGGCGATTTCGAGGCCCAGCATACAGGCGCGGCAATCCGGTATGGCATCGCCGGGCCGCCTCGGCCAGCCTGTAGACCCGAACCGCGACAGGAATTTCCCGCCGTGGCCTCGAATCCGCCCATGGACCTGCTGCTGCTTCACCCGCCGAGCGTCTACGACTTCCGCGAGAAGTCGATCCTGTACGGCCCGGTCAGCGACATGGTGCCGTCCTCGGTGGTATTCGAGATCTACCCGATCGGCTTCCTCACCATCGCCGGCTACCTGCAGCAGCAGGGCCTGCAGGTGCGCATCGTCAACCTGGCGCTCAGGATGCTGACGGACCGCCGCTTCGACGTGCCCGCGTTCCTGGCAGCGCAGAATCCCAGGGCCATCGGCATCGACCTGCACTGGATGCCGCATTGCCACGGCGCGATCGAGATCGCCCGCATCGCCAAGCAGGTGCACCCCGGCGTGCCGGTGATCTTCGGCGGGCTGTCGTCGACCTACTTCCACCGCCAGCTGCTGGAGGAATACCCGGAGATAGACTTCGTGCTGCGTGGCGACAGCACCGAGCCGCCGCTGCACCAGCTCCTCTCGGCGCTGCGCGAGGGCGGCCCGCTGGACGGGATCCCGAACCTGACCTGGCGCAAGGACGGGGAAGTGCGCGTCAACCAGATGGCCTTCATCCCGCAGACACTCGACTACGTGGACGTGCGGCCCGAGTTGCTGATCGAGATGGCGGTGCGATACCGCGACTTCGCGAGCGTGCTGCCCTTCAACGGCTGGCTGCGCAACCCGACGACCATGGTGCTGCCGCTCAAGGGCTGCGCCCACGAGTGCGTGACCTGCGGCAGCTCCGCGATCACCTGCACGCACCTGACGCTGCGCCGCAGGCCGGTGTTCAGGAGCCCGGCCAGCCTTGCGGGCAACCTCGCGGCGATCGGGCGATTCTCGCGCGGCCCGATCATCATCCCCGGCGACCTGCTGCAGGGCGGAAAGGACTACGCCTGCGCGGTCATCGACGAGATCGCGGCGGCTGGCGTCACGAATCCGGTCTGCTTCGAGTTCTTCGACGTCCCGCCCATCGGCTTCCTGAAGCACATCGACGCCCGGCTGCCGAACTGGAGCTTCGAGATCAGCCCGGAGAGCCACGACCACCCGGTCCGCCGGGCGATGGAGGGCGAGACCGGCTACGACAACGAGGCCTTCGAGGCATTCCTGCGCGAGGCGCTCGACCTCGGCTGCCGCCGCATGGATGTGTTCTTCATGATAGGGCTGCCGGGGCAGACCTACGAATCGGTGATGCAGACTGTCGACTACTGCGAGCACCTGTTCGGCTGGAGCGACGCGCGCCTGCAGTGCTTCATCTCGCCGATGGGTCCCTTCCTGGACCCAGGCAGCCGGATCTTCGAGGACCCCGCGCGCTTCGGCTACCGGAAGTTCGCGCACACGGTGGAGGAACACCGCCAGCTGCTCGTCCAGCCGAGCTGGGAGCAGATCCTCAACTACGAGACGGAGTGGATGACGCGGGCGCAGCTGGTGGACGCCACCTACGATGCGGCGGAGCGGCTCAACGCGCTCAAGCTGCGCTACGGCCGGATTTCCGCCAGGACCGCGAGGGGTGTCGCAGATGGCATCGCCGAGGCGCGGCGGCTGCGTGCCCGCCTGGCCGCCTCCGAACGCGGCGAGTTGGACCCGGCGGACGCCGAGCGGCTGCGCGGCGAGATCGCGCGCTTCAGCCAGTCGACCGTCTGCGACAAGCGCGAGCTGTTCTGGCAGCGCCACCTCATGAGCTTCCGGCTGCCGGCCATAGCCCGGGTGGCGGCGGGCGCGCTGAGGGGCTAGCGCCCGGGACGCACGGGCGGCGTCCGACTCAGCCCTTGAAGTCCTTCGCCACCACGTAGACCTCGCGGGACCGCGAGCGGGACGCCGCGGGCTTGCGGATCGCCACCTTCCGGAAAGCGGCGCGCACGGCCTTGAGGTACTCGTCGGAGCCTTCGCCCTGGAACAGCTTCGCGACGAACGTTCCGCCGGGCTTCAGTACCCGCCGGACCATGTCGAGCGCGAGTTCGAGCAGGTAGATCGAGGCGGCCTGGTCGGCCGAGCTGATGCCGCTGATGTTCGGCGACATGTCCGACAGCACCAGGTCGGCCTTCTCGTCGCCGAGGTGATCGAGGATCTGGTCGAGCACGGCCTGCTCGCGGAAATCGCCCTGGATGAAGTCCACGTTCCGGATTGCATCCATCGGCAGGATATCCGTGGCGAGGACATGGCCCTTGTCGCCGACCTGGGACGCCGCCACCTGCGACCAGCCCCCGGGCGCCGAGCCGAGGTCTACCACCCGCATGCCCGGGCGGAGCAGCCGGTCCTTCTCGTCGAGCTCGAGCAGCTTGTAGCTCGAACGCGCGCGATAGCCGTCCTTCTGCGCGCGCTTGACGTAAGGATCGCTGACGTGTTCCTGCAGCCAGCGGCTGCTGCTCTTCGATCGCGCCACGGGTTATGAGCCACCGGGAAAAGCGGGCAAGGCTGCCCTGACCTGCGGGAACGCGGAAAAGGCCGCTACAATTCCCGCGACATTCTATCCCTCTGCCGGGGACACCGGCCAGGAACCGGCCTTGATCCGCATCACCGAGCTGTCGCTGCCCCTCGACCACCCGGCCGAGGCCCTGCGCCAGGCCATCGTCAAGCGCCTCGGGATGGACGATGCGGACCTGCTGGGCTTTACCGTCTTCAAGCGCAGCTACGACGCGCGCAAGAAGAACAGCACGATCACCTTCGTCTACATCGTCGACGTCGAGGTCCGGGACGAGGCGGCGATGCTGCGGCGCCTGGCCCGCGATCCGCACGTCCTGCCGGCGCCGGACATGAGCTATCGGCCCGCGGGGCAGGCGCCGGCGAACCTGCGGGAGCGGCCGCTCGTCGTCGGCTTCGGCCCCTGCGGGCTGTTCGCGGCGCTCGTCCTGGCGCAGGCCGGGTTCCGGCCGATCGTGCTGGAGCGCGGGCGGGACGTCAGGCGCCGCACCCAGGACACTTGGGGCCTGTGGCGGAAGAGCGTCCTGACACCGGAGTCGAACGTGCAGTTCGGCGAGGGCGGCGCGGGCCTCTTCTCCGACGGCAAGCTCTACAGCCAGATCAAGGACCCGAGGTTCTACGGCCGCAAGGTGATGCAGGAGTTCGTGCGCGCCGGGGCGCCGCCGGAGATCCTGTACGTCAGCAAGCCGCACATCGGCACGTTCCGCCTGACCGGCGTCGTGGCGGCCATGCGCAAGGAAATCCAGGCCCTCGGCGGCGAGGTCCGCTTCGAGTCGCGCGTCACCGACCTGCTGCTCGACGACGGCCGCATCGAGGGCGTGGTGCTGGCGGACGGGGAAACCTTGCGCAGCCGCCACGTGGTGCTGGCGCTGGGCCACAGCTCCCGCGACACCTTCCGCGTGCTGCATCGCTGCGGCGTGTTCATCGAGCCGAAGCCGTTCGCGGTGGGCTTCCGGATCGAGCACCCGCAGTCCATGATCGACCGGGCCCGGCTCGGCAAGTACGCCGGGCACCCGGCGCTGGGCGCCGCCGACTACAAGCTGGTGCACCACGCGAGGAATGGCCGCGCCGTCTACAGCTTCTGCATGTGCCCCGGCGGCACGGTCGTCGCCGCGACGTCCGAACCGGACCGCGTGGTGACGAACGGCATGAGCCAGTACTCGCGCAACGAACGCAACGCCAATGCGGGCATCGTCGTCGGGATCGCGCCGGAGCGGGATTTCCCAAGCGGCCCGCTGGCCGGCGTGGAGCTGCAGGAGCGCCTCGAGTCGCTTGCCTGGGAACTGGGGGGTCGCGATTACCGCGCACCCGGGCAGCTCATCGGTGATTTCCTGCGGGGCGACGCCTCCCGGGAGTTCGGCGAGGTGCTGCCCTCCTACAAGCCCGGCGTGACGCCGACCGACCTGTCCTCGCTGCTGCCGGACTATGCGATCGAGGCGATCCGCGAGGCGATCCCCGTGTTCGGCCGCCAGATCCGCGGCTTCGACCGCGAGGATGCGGTCTTCACCGGCGTCGAGTCGCGCACGTCCTCGCCAATCCGCGTGACGCGCGACGAGGCGACGATGCAGAGCCTCAACGTGCGCGGGCTGTACCCCGCGGGCGAGGGCGCCGGCTACGCGGGCGGCATCCTCTCGGCCGGCGTGGACGGCATCAAGGTCGCCGAGGCGGTGATCCGGTCCCTGCTGGACGCCGGCGGCGGATCCGCAATGGCCACCGGGGCCGACCGCGCATGAAGCTCGAGGACGTCCGCAAGCTGCACCAGAAGAAGTTCCGCGACGAGCTGGGCCACTTCCTGCTGGAAGGTGAGCACCTCGTCCTGGAGCTGCAGAAGGCGGTGCAGCACATCCCGGCGCTGCGGGCCTCCCGGCTGTACGTGACCCACGAGCACGCGGATTGGCGCAGTCCGTTCGAGACGCAGGTGGTCACCAGCCGCCAGATGTCGGCGATCTCGGATACGCGCAGTCCACAGGGCCTCGTCGCGGTCGTGCCGATGCTGCCCACGCCCGCGCCTCGGGAGGGCGAGCGTGCGATCTACCTGCACGAGGCCCAGGATCCGGGCAACGTGGGCACCATCCTGCGCACGCTGGCGTGGTTCGGCGGGTTTCGCTGCCTGCTCGGCCCCGGCAGCGTGGATCCCTGCAACCCGAAGGTCGTGCGGGCCAGCATGGGCGCGATCTTCCACGTGCCCGTCGAGGCCGACGTCACGCTGGAGTCACTGCCCGGCCGCTTCGGGCGGATCGCCTGCCTTGACATGGACGGAGAGCCGCTGCCCTCCAGCCGCTTCCAGGCGCACGACTGCTATCTCTTCGGCAACGAGGCCCGCGGCGTGCCTCGCGAAGCGCTGGCAGGCCTCAATGCAGATCCCTTCACCGTGCCTGGCTGCGGCGCCATCGAGTCGCTGAACCTGGCGTCGGCGGTGAACATCTGCATTTACGAGCTGAAACGCCAGCGGAGCGCTCAGGCGGACGGCGACCAGCCATCGCGGCCGATCCGGTAGTAAACGTAATCCTGGAGCACACCGCCGTGCTCGCGCTGCGTCTCCCGGGCCAGCTCCGCGCCGAGCTTCTCCATCGCGCGACGCGAACGGTGGTTGTCCTTGCCCACGTGGAACCACGCAGTGTCTGCCCAGCGGAAGGCGTGGTCGAGCATGAGGCGCTTCATCTCGCGGTTCGCGGCGCCGCCCCAGTGGCTGCGCGCGAGGAAGGTGTAGCCGATCGCGACGGAGCGCTCCGCCGGGTTCCAGTCGTAATAGCGCGAGGAGCCAATCACCGTCCCGCTTGCCCGGTCGGTCGCGAGCAGCGCGCCCCGCGAGGCCAGCGCAGCCGTGAAGAACCCCTCGAACACCAGACGCTGGAAACGCGTTGGCTCGGGGTGCTGGTCCCAGATCGCAGGGTCCGCGGCGACGGCATAGAGCGCATCGAAGTCCTCGACGCGCAGCGGACGAAGATGCAGCGTCTCGCCTTCGAGCGTCGGCTGCAGGTCCATCCCGGCGCTGCCGTCCATCCGGTCGATCTCCTTCACGGGGCCACGCCTCAGGCGACGATCACGACCTTGCCTGCGTGCCCGGCGCCGGCGAGGTGCTCGTAGGCGGCGCGCGCCTCGTCGAAGCTGAAGCTCCTGTCGATGTGCGGGCGCATTCGCGCGGCCGCGATCGCTCGGTTCATTTCCTCGAACATCGCGCGCGAACCAACGTAGATGCCGCTGACACGGATCAGGCCGCCCAGGATCGCCGCGGTATTGATCGGTGCGCTGATGCCCGCGAGCACGCCGATCACGCACACGCGGCCGCCGATGCGCAAGGCGGACACGGACTGGTCGAACGTACCGGCGCCGCCGACCTCGAGCACGACGTCGGCGCCGCGGCCACCGGTGAACTCGCGCACGGCGGCCGGCCAGTCAGGCGTGGCCCTGTAGTTGACCGTCGCATCGGCGCCCATCCGGCGGGCGAGCTCGAGCTTGGTGTCGCTGCTCGAGGTGATCAGGGCGCGCGCGCCGTGCATCTTGGCGAACTGCAGGCCGAACAGCGACACGCCGCCGGTGCCGAGCAGCACGACGGTGTCGCCGGCCTTGAGCTGCGACTCGCGCACCAGCGCGTTCCACGCGGTGAGCGCGGCGCAGGGCAGGCAGGCCGCCTCCGCGTCGCTGAGGTGCGCCGGGACCCTGACAAGCCCATGCTCCTGCAGCACCACGTACTCGGCGAGGACACCGTCGATGCCGCCACCCAGCGCACTGCCGGCAGCCTCGGGCGTCAGCTCGCCGTCGATCCAGTCCTGCAGGAAAGCACCGGCGACTCTCTCACCGGCCTTGACCCGCGTGACGCCGGGGCCGGTCTCCTCGACCACGCCGACGCCGTCGGACAGCGGGACGATCACTTCGCCCGAGGAGCGCCCGTACAGCCCCTGGGCCACCAGCAGGTCGCGATAATTGAGCGACCAGGCACGCATCCGCACGAGGACCTGCCCGGGGCCGGGCCGGGGGATCCCGCGCTCGACGCGAAAAATGCTGTCGAGACCCTTACGGTCGTGGAGCTCATAGGCTTGCATGCGATCCTCGTGAGAGTGTCGGCGCCGGCTGCGCGGGAACGGAGCATGAGCAACCGTCGCCCCGCTGTCGAGGGGCCTGGCCGCCGGGCACCATCGCAGAAATCCGGGCAGAGTCCACCCGCGGCCGGTATGATGCGCGCCATCAAATGAGGGTCGCGCGGTCAGCGCCCCCTTTGGCTCGAAGCCAGCGCCCCTGCGGCGCGCTCGATTCCAGCAACCTCCCCTCGCTACTGACCGCCCCGGAGCCAGTCTCCGTGCAGCGAGTCTCGTACCAAGGATTTTTTTCATGCATTTCTCCGATCTCGGGCTCGAGCCCGAGCTGCTCCGTGCCGTGGCCGACAAGGGCTACGACACCCCGACTCCCATCCAGCAGCAGGCCATCCCGCCCGTGCTGGCCGGCCGCGACCTGCTCGCCGGCGCCCAGACGGGCACCGGCAAGACGGCGGGCTTCGTGCTGCCGCTGCTGCAGAAACTCGGCAGCGCCAGCGGCCGTGCGCCGCGCGTGCTGGTGCTCACGCCCACCCGCGAGCTCGCGGCGCAGGTGGCGCAGAGCGTCAAGGACTACGGCACCCACAAGAACCTGCGCGCCCGCGTCATCTTCGGCGGCGTCGGCGAGCAGCCGCAGATCGACGGCCTGCGCGCCGGCTGCGACATCCTGATCGCCACGCCCGGCCGGCTGCTCGACCTCGCCAACCGCGGCCTCGCGGACCTGTCCCAGGTTGCGCACTTCGTTCTCGACGAGGCCGACCGCATGCTCGACATGGGCTTCATCCACGATATCCGCCGCGTCATGCGGCTGCTGCCGTCGAAGCGCCAGAACCTGCTGTTCTCGGCCACCTACAACGACGAGATCCGCACGCTCGCCGCGAAGCTGCTCAACGACCCGGTGCACGTCGAGGTGACGCCGCGCAACAGCACCGCCGAGCGCGTCGAGCAGGTCGCCTACCGCGTGGACAAGGACCACAAGCGCCACCTGCTGGTACACCTGTTCAAGAACGGCATCGGCGACGAGGGCCCGTGGACCCAGGCGCTGGTGTTCACGCGCACCAAGCACGGCGCGAACCGGCTCGCCCAGCAGCTCGAAGGCGCGGGCATCAGGGCCGCCGCCATCCACGGCAACAAGAGCCAGTCGGCGCGCGTCAAGGCGCTCGCGGACTTCAAGGCCGGCAAGATCACGGCGCTGGTCGCGACCGAGGTCGCTTCGCGCGGCCTCGACATCAAGGAGCTGCCGCAGGTCGTGAACTACGAGCTGCCGAACGTGCCCGAGGATTACGTCCACCGCATCGGCCGCACGGCCCGCGCGGGCGCGGAGGGGCATGCCGTGTCGCTGGTGGCTCCCGACGAGGCCAGCCTGCTTCGGGACATCGAGCGGACCATGCGCCGGCCCGTACCCTTCGCCGAGACGCCCCATTTCGCGATCCTGCGGCAGGAGACGGCCGCGCCGGCGCAGGCGCAGCAGCGTCGGGACGACCGGCCCGCGCAGGCGCCGCGCAAGCCGCAGGCGCAGCAGCGGCAATCGAACCAGAAGCCCGCCGGTCGTCCGGCCGGCACGCGCAGCTTCGGCGGCCGAGGTTCGGGCCGCCCGGGTGGATTCCGCGCCGGGCGCGCGTAGCGTCGCCCTGCTTCGATCCGGGACGGGGCCTTCCCCAGCAGGGGCCCCGTCCAATGCCTTCCACAACCCCCTTTCTAGCCCCTTCTCCCGTTCCGGGTGTATCGTGGCGCCGCGTCCTCGATGACGCGGATCCCGCCCGTCCAACGGGCGGATACGAAGAAGACGACAGCGGCGGTCCGCAGGGAACGCCCCGAGGGGGAGACATGATTCGCATGAACAGGCGCGAGTTCTTCAGGTCGTCGCTGGCGGCAGCCGTGGCCGCGGCGCTGCCGTACGAGCGACTGATCGCCGCCGACCAGCCGGTACTGACCGGAATCGAGGCCGTCACCGGCACGGGCGGCAAGGTCGCACTCGATCGCACCGCCGTGCAGGAACTGAAGGACAGCCTGCGCGGTGCGCTGCTGCTGCCGGGCGAGCCCGGCTACGACACCGCGCGGCGGGTGCTGAACCAGTCGATCGACAAGCATCCAGCCCTCGTCGTGCAGCCGACCGGCGTCGCCGACATACGCAACGCGGTGAGCTTCGCGCGCGACCACCAGCTGCTGCTGGCGGTGAAGTGCGGCGGCCACAGCTACTCGGGCAAGTCCACCTGCGACGGCGGCATGCAGATCGACCTGTCGCGCTTCAGGGCGGTGCGCGTCGACCCGCTCGCCCGCGTCGCCTACGTCGCGGGCGGCAGCCTGCTCGGAGAGCTCGACCACGAGACCATGGCACTCGGGCTGGTGACGACCGCGGGCACCGTGTCGCACACCGGCGTCGGCGGCCTCACGCTGGGCGCCGGGTTCGGCCGGCTCGCGCGCCGTTTCGGCCTGGCGCTGGACAACGTGCGTGGCGTGGACATCGTCACGGCCGACGGCCGGCTGCTGCACGCCAGCGCCGAAGAGAATCCGGACCTCTTCTGGGGTGTCCGCGGCGGCGGCGGCAACTTCGGCGTCGTCACCTCCTTCGAGTTCAACCTGCACCCGATGCAGCGGCAGGTGGTCGGCGGCAACATCGTGTTCCCGATCGCGCGCGCGCGCGAGCTGCTGGCCGTCTACTCAGAGTACAGCCTCGGTGCTCCGGATGAACTCTATGCCGACGCGGCGATGATCGCCCCGCTGAGCGGCAAGGACGGCATGTTCATGTTCCACGTCTGCTGGTCGGGCGACGCAGGCGATGCCGAGAAGGTGCTGGCGCCGCTGCGCAAGCTCGGCACACCGCTCGCCGACACCGTCAAGGCCGTGGACTACGTCGCCCTGCAGCGCAGCTGGGACGACACCGATCCGCGCAACGAGGGCGAGTACCTCAAGTCGGGCTTCATCAACGGCTTCCCGCCCGCGCTCGTCGAGACGATCGCGTCCGGCTTCGAGGCGGATGCAGGTCGCGGCACGACGATCTTCTTCCAGCACTCCGGCGGGGCGATCGGCCGGGTCTCGACCGACGCCACGGCCTTCCCGCACCGCCGCTCGCGGCTCAACATGCTCGCCTCGGTGAACTGGCCGGTCACGACCGAGGCGGCGCCCCATGTCCGCTACATCAAGGACTACTGGTCGAAGCTCGAGCGCTTCACCGACGGCTACTACACCAACGAGGTCGCCGACGAGGGCCAGCGCGTCGTGGACGAAAACTATCAGGGCAACCTGCCGCGGCTGCGGCAGATCAAGGCCAAGTACGATCCGGCCAACCTTTTCCGGCTGAATGCGAACGTCAAGCCGGCCTGAGGAGGCTTGAAGGCCTGAACGGGCACGCAAGCCTGCCTGCCATGCGCCGAGCGCCCAGCGCCTATCGCCGCGAGCCGCGCATCATGCGCCGCAGGGTGTCGTCGCCGCGGAGGTAGTGATGGCCGAGCGCGGCAGCGGCATGCAGTCCGATGATCCAGTAACCGGCGGTCCCGGCCGACTCATGGAGACCCTCGACGAGCTCCGCCAGCTCCTTGTCAGGCGCGACGAGCGGCGGCAGCGTCAGGCCGAAGTACGGAACCGGCTTGCCCTCGGCGCTCAGGATGGTCCAGCCCGCGATCGGCATGAGGATCATCAGCAGGTAGAGCAGCAGGTGCACTGCCCTTGCGGACAGGCGCTGCCACGCCGGGGGAGGCGGAACGATCGGTGGCGTGCCGCCGTGCCATCGCGCGGCGATGCGCACCCACACCAGCAGGAAGACCGTCAGGCCGAGCATGAAGTGCCAGGTCTTGAGCAGGTCGCGCGGCTCGCTACCGCGCGGGTACAGCTCACGCAGCTCGATGCAGGCGTAGACGGCCGCCAGCAGCGCCAGCATGATCCAGTGCAGAGCGATGCTGAGCGTCCCGTAGCGGTCTTTCATGCTGGCACCTGTCCCGCCGCGGCCTCGAGCGCGCTCGCGGCAGCCTCGTAACCGATCTGGATCGTCTCGGCCGCACGATGGAAGTCCATCAGCTGCAGGTGGCCGAGCTGCGGGCTGATCGCGAGGTTTGGCGGATCGCTGGCCATCCGGCTGCGCGCGATCTGGTCCTGCATGATGTGGATCGAACCGGCCATCACATCGAACAGACCCGGGTCGGAGGTCGCTTCGGACCTGATGCTCTCGACCAGCCCCCCGAGCAGGTCGCTCCAGCGATCGAGCGTCGCCCAGCTGGCTTCCACAGGCTCCTCCGTCTTCGCTACAGCCAGCCTGGCGGCCGCCTGCTTCGCCGCCGCCTCGTTCCTGAGCTGCGTGAGCCAGCGCTCGCGTACCGGAACGTTCAGATTGACCGCGATCACGTAGTCCGCACCGAGCGCCCGGCACAGCGACACCGGAACGGGGTTGACCACGCCGCCGTCGATCATCCAGCGGTCCTGGTACCAGAACGGCGTGAACAGGCCCGGCATGCCGCTCGAGGCGCGCACGGCCTTGAGCATCGATCCTGTGCGCAGCCAGATCTCCTCGCCCGTATTGAGGTCGGCGGCGACGGCCGCGAAAGCGACGGACAGCTCCTCGATCTGCCGGTCCTGGATCTGTTCGCGGATCGCCTGCATCAGGCGATTGCCGCGCATCACGCCGCCGCCTCGAAAGGTGGTGTCGAGCAGCCGCCAGACGTCCACGCGGGTGAGCGTGCGCACCCAGGCCTCCAGCTCCTGCCACTGGTCGCTCGCGTAGGCCGCGGCGACCAGCGCGCCGACCGAGGCGCCGGTGACGGCGACCGGCCGGATGCCGCGCTCCTCCAGGGCATGCAGCACACCGAGGTGGGCCCAGCCGCGCGCGGAGCCGCTGCCAAAAGCGATGCCGATGCGCGGCCCGGAGGCCTGCGCGGCGGGATTCAAGGGTCCGGACGGTGCGGGGCTCATGGCGGGACCGGTGGTGGCTTTCCGATTCTGCCGGGAAAAGCCGCGGCGGTGTAAATTGCGGAAAACGACGGGGGACCTCCCATGGAGCGCTGGCAGGCGGACGTGGTCGTGGCGGGCGGCGGCATTGCCGGCATCTGCGCGGCGATCGAACTCCTTGGCCGCGGCCGGCGCGTGCTGCTGCTCGACCGCGACGCCGAGGAGAACCTCGGCGGGCTCGCCAAGGAGAGCTTCGGCGGCGTCTGGTTCGCCGGCACCCCGCTGCAGCGCCGCTACGGCATTCGGGACAATCCCGCGCTGGGTCTGGCCGACTGGCTCGCTTTCGGCGAGCTGCCGCCCGAGGCCCGCTGGCCGCGCGCCTGGGCCGAGGCCTACGTCGAGCGCTGCGTGCCGGAAGTCTACGACTGGCTGCTGGCGCAGGGCCTCGAGTTCATGCCGATGCCGATGTGGGTCGAGCGCGGCCTGCACGTGCCGGGCAACTCGGTCCCGCGCTGGCACATCGTCTGGGGCACCGGCCACGAGCTCGCGGTCGTGCTCGCGCAGCGCTTGCTCGAGCACCCGCGGCGTGAGCTGCTGACCGCGCGCTTCGGCTGCCGCGTGGATGGGTTCTTCACGCAGCAAGGCCGCGTCGCCGGCTGCCGCGGCGTGATCGAGGAGACGGACGTTCCCTTCGAGGCCACCGCCGAGGCCGTGATCATTGCCGCCGGCGGCATCAACGGCGACCTCGACCGCGTGCGCCAGCACTGGCACGCCGACTGGGGCCGGCCGCCGGGGGTCATCCTGAACGGCTCGCACAAGTTCGCCGACGGCACCCTGCACGATGCCGCCGGGCACCTGGGCGCGGCCATCACCCACCTCGACTGGCAGTGGAACTACGCCGCCGGCGTCCGCCACTGGCGGCCGCGCAAGCCCTCGCACGGGCTTTCTCTCGTGCCTCCCAAGTCGGCCCTGTGGCTCAACTGGCGCGGCGAGCGCATTGGCCCGATGCCGCTCGTGACAGGCTTCGATACCCACGACCTCGTCGCGCAGGTCTGCCGGCAGGAGCGCGCCTATTCCTGGCAGCTGCTGAACAAGCGCATCGCGCTGAAGGAACTCGCCGTGTCAGGCGCGGAGTTCAACCCGGCCTTCCGCGACAAGCGGCGGCTCGCGGTCGCTCGCGACCTGCTGCTCGGCAACCGCTGGCTGTGGGACGAGCTGACCCGCAACTGCGAGGATTTCGTGGTGGCGGACTCGCTGCCCGAGCTGGTCGAGCGCATGAACGCGCTCGTCGGCGACGACTCGGTGGACCTCGCGGCGGTTACCGGGGCGGCCACCCGCTACGACGAGCGCATCGGCCTCGGCCACCGCTTCCACAACGACGAGCAGCTGAGGCGGATAGAATTCGCGCGGCGCTGGCCGGGCGATCGGCTCAGGACCTGCAAGAACCAGCCGATCCTGGACCCGAAGGCCGGGCCGCTGCTCGCCATCCGGGAGTTCATCATCAGCCGCAAGAGCATGGGCGGCTTGGCGACCGACCTCGAGTCGCGGGTGCTCGACGGTCATGGCCACACGATCCCGGGCCTGTTCGCCGCCGGCGAGGCGGCGGGCTTCGGCGGCGGCGGCATGAACGGCAAGCGCGGCCTCGAAGGGACATTCCTCGGCGGCTGCATCCTCGGTGGGCGAATCGCTGGACAGGTGGCGTGAAGTGGGATTCGAGCGGGCGGTGAACATCGACGAGCTGCGGGCAATCGCGAGGCGCCGGCTGCCGCGCTTCGTGTTCGACTACGTGGACGGCGGCTCGGAGGACGAGCGCACCCTTGCCGGCAACCGCGCGGCCTTCGAACGGCTGCGCTGGCGGCCGAGGACCCTGGTGGACGTCTCGGCGCGCAGCAGCGAGACGACGATCCTCGGGCTCCCCGCCGCCCTGCCCGCGGTCGTCGGGCCGACGGGCCTCAACGGCCTCGACTGGCGCGACGGCGACCTCGCGCTCGCCCGCGCGACCGCGGCGGCCGGCCTGCCGTTCGCAATGTCCACGGTGTGCATGAGCTACATCGAGGACATCGCCAAGGTCGCGACCCGCGGGCTGTGGCTGCAGGCCTACGTGTTCCGTGAGCGGGCGATCACCGATCGGCTGCTGGATCACGCCGCCGCCGCGGGCTGCGACACGGTGATGTTGACGAGCGACTTCCCCGTCGCCGGCAAGCGCGAGCGCGACTACAGGAGCGGCCTGCTGCCGAAGCAGCGCTTCACCCTCGCGACCAAGCTGGACATCCTGCGCCACCCGCGCTGGCTGCTCTCGGTCGCGACCCGCAAGCCGCGCTTCGTCAACGTCGAGCGCGAGCTCGGCCCGGGACGCAACGTCAACGAGTTCGTCGGCCATGGCATGTTCGACCCGAGCCTCGACTGGGACGACCTCGCCCGCTACCGCGACCGCTGGCGCGGCAAGCTGCTGCTGAAGGGCGTGCTGCGCGCCGACGACGCGCTGCGGGCCGCCGCCATCGGCGTGGACGGCGTAGTGCTCTCCAACCACGGCGGGCGCCAGCTCGACTCCGCCATCAGCGGCATGGACGCGCTGCCGGACGTGGCCGAGGCGGTCGGCAACCGCTGCGCCGTGCTCGTGGACGGCGGCGTGCGCCGAGGCAGCGACATCGCCAAGGCGGTCGCGCTCGGCGCGCAGGCCGTGCTGCTCGGCCGCGCGCCGCTCTATGGACTCGCGGCCGGCGGCGAGGCCGGCGCACGGCACGCGCTTGCGATCCTCGCGGAGGAGTTCGACCGGACGCTCGCGCTCACGGGCAGCCGCGCGGTCGCAGAGCTCACGCGCGACCTCCTCGCCTGATGCAGCCGATCCGCAGCTTCGTGCGCCGCGGCGGGCGCGTGACCGGTGCGCAGGAACGCGCCCTGGCCGAAGTCTGGCCGCGCTTCGGCGTGGAGTACGCGCCCGAAATCCTCGACCTCGACGGCCTGTTCGGCCGCCGCGCGCCGAGGATCCTCGAGATCGGCTTCGGCAACGGCGACACGCTCGTCGAGCTGGCGGCACGCCGGCCCGAGGCCGACTTCATCGGCGTCGAGGTGCACCCGCCGGGCGTCGGCCGCTGCCTGCTCGGCATCGAGAGCCAGTCGCTTACGAACGTGAGGGTCATTTCCCACGACGCCGTCGAGGTGCTGGGCCGGATGATCCCGGACGCCTCGCTCGACGAGGTGCTGCTGTACTTCCCCGACCCCTGGCCCAAGAAGCGCCACCACAAGCGCCGGATCGTGCAGCCGGAGTTCGCCGAACTCGTCGCCCGCAAGATCGCGCCCGGCGGCGCGTGGCGGCTCGCCACCGACTGGGCGCCCTATGCCGCGCACATGCTCGAGGTGCTGACGGCGGCGCCCGGCTTCGTCAACGCCGCCTCCGGGGGCGGCTTCGTGCCTCGCCCCGACAGCCGCCCCGAGACGAAGTTCGAGCGCCGCGGCCAGCGCCTCGGGCACGAGGTCTTCGACCTCGAGTTCCGGCGCCGCTGAAGGGACACGGGCGCCTCCCTGGCGTCCACGTGCCCTGCTGGAGAATCCGGGGCGCTGTCCGTCTTCGGAACCCGAGGAAACGGTCAGCGTCCCCGGCCTTCCCGGCGTTCGCCCCGGACTCAGAACTTCAGGTTCACGGCCGCGTAGATCGACCGGCCTGCGCCCGGAACCGCCGTCCCCCAGCGAGGCTGGTTAGGCGCCGGCGGGATGGTCATGGTGGTGCCCTGGCCCACGTACGCGCCGCCGAGCGGGTGCTCGTAAAAGCGATCGAGAACGTTCTCGACGCCGAGCTCCGCATTCCAGCGGCCGGCTTCGTAGCGGCTGCGAAGGTGCAGCAGCCCGTAGCCCGCGGTCCGGATCTCGTTGCGGACCTGCGAGAGCTCGTCCTTCGACGCGACGAACTCACCTTCGAGGGTGTTCCGCCAGCGCCCGAGCTCCTGCGTCAGCGACAGCGTCGCATTGAGCGGCATAACGCTATAAAGGTTGTCGCCCGTGTCGTCGTTCTCGCCACGCGCGTAGCTGCCGACCAGGCCGGCCGAGAACCTTCCGTAGCGGTCGCTGTCCGCCAGGCGTCCCACGGCCGAGAAATCCACGCCGTACAGCGTGGCGTCCTGGTTCACGTAGCGCAGCACCGTAAAGTTGCCCACGACCGGCACGGCGCGCGGCACGTTGTTCGCCGAATCCCACTGAACGGCGTCGATGTAGTCATCCACCCTGGTGTAGTACGGCGTGATGCGCAGGTTCCACGACTCGCCATCGGCATCATGCCAGTCGGCTGTGACGCTCAAGGTCCGCGCCACCTCGGGCTTCAGGTCCGCGTCGCCAAAGTAGCCGTTGCCGTCGCCCACGAAGTTGTTCATGAGCGCCGCCATCTGCCAGCTCGACCAGGTGTAGCGCTCATACAGGTTGGGCGAGCGCGTCTTCTGCGCCAGTCCGAACTCGTAGGTCTGCGTCGCCGACGGCGTGAAGCCCGCGATCCAGGAAGCGTCCCAGTTGTCGTCGCTCCTGTTGCGCGACTGGCCGTTGAACAGCGCCGCGTCGCGCGTCTGGTTGCCCATGCCCCCCGCGCCGCTGACCGGGAAGGAGTTCGTGTTGTACCCGTGCACGGGGCCTGCATCGGTGGCGATATGCTCGTAGCGCAGGCCGACGATGTGCTGCCAGCGTCCACGCTGCATCTCCCACTCGCCGTAGGCGGCGTAACGGTCGCGCTCGCCGTCGTTGATGTTCAGGAACTCGTAGGGCCACATGCCGGCGCCCGACGGAGGCCACCAGTCGTCGAGACGGAAGCCTACGTACTCCCCGCCGATGCGCAGCAGTCCGCGTCCGGCAAGCCGGATCGCGGTGTTCACCGCGAGGCCCGTCGTGCTGCCATCGGCCAGCATCGGCATGCCGGCCGCGCAGCCGACCATCTGCCCGGCCACCATCATCGTCCCCGAGATTGGCGAGCAAGGCGCGCCGTTGACGGCCGTGTCGCCACCCGAGCCGGCTGGGGGCGCACCAGGGCCGTACCAGAAGCGCTTGTCGGGCCCGAAGTCCATCTCGTGCTCCGTCTCCTGGTAGTAGGCGCGCGCCTGCAAGGTGCCCCAGCCGAGGCTGCCGGTGTAGGCGAGGTTGAATTTGCTGGCGGTGTTGCCCGTCATGTCCATGCGCTGGTTCGGGTACAGCTGCTCGGAGACGTCCTGGAAGCTGTATCCAAAGTCGAACAGGTGCTGGCCGCTGCGCCAGGCGAGCCGCACCGCATGATTGGTCGTCTCGTAGGCCGTCGAGCCGACCTCGTCGGTCGGCAGGGTGTGGCCCTCGCGCCCGGTGAACGTGTAGCCCTTGAACGCGCCGCCGGCCTTGTAGTTGCCGGACTTCGCATAGGCGCCGGTGTAACCGGCGCTGAATCGGTCGGTGGCATAGTTGCCCGCGAGACTGCCGCCCCAGCCTTCACCGATGCTCCTGTAGAAGGTCCCGGCCTGCCCCCCGAGCAGGCTGACGTCGGCGGTCGCGAACGCAGGATCGGCGGAGCGCACGAGAATGGTGCCGCCGATGCTGTCGCCGCCGACGCTGACCGGCGTGACGCCGGCGTACACATCGATCGCCGCGACAGCCGTGGGGTCGATGTAGGAAAGCGGCGGGTTCATGTGGTTCGGGCAGGCCGCCGCGACGTCGACGCCGTCGACCTGCGTCCGCAGGCGGTCGTCGGCGAGGCCGCGGATGACGGGCAGGCCCGATGCGCCGCCGGCGCCGCGCACCGCGACGCCGGGCACTCCCTTCAGGAGGCTGGCCGTGTCGTCGGTGCGCGCATGGCGCTGCTCGATCCTGGCCGCATCGAGGGAGTCTACGCCAACATCGGGGGTGAGCATGCGACGGGCGGTGACGGTCAATTCCTCGAGCGTGGCGCCGTCGTCCGCCGCGAGGCCGGGCGCCGACTGCAGCGCCAGCGCCACGGCCAGGGGGATCATTCTGAATCCGGTCATGTAGAAGCTCCGCAAGGTGGTTCGAAGTCACCGACGCGGCGCAAGCGGGGCGTCGGAGTTCCAGACCCCGTGGAAGACCGGCGGGAGACACGCGTCTCGCTGACGCAGTGAGGCACTGCGGCAGCCGCCGGCAAAGGGGGTGTCAGCGCTGGATCAGGCGAGGCCCGGCGGGGCGCGCGGCTGCGGGCGGAGCGACGGAGCCGCGGCCGGTAGGAGCAACAACGTGCGGGCGGCGACGCGGGCTGCTCCCGGGACGGGAGCGTCGGGCGCGGCGATGTCGGGCGCCAGAGCCGGGCTCGCGCCTGCCGCGAAGGCACAGGGCTCGTGGCTGCCGGTGCCGTGCTGACCCGACGGCGCGCCCTCGCCTTCGTAGACCGCGAATACGCTGCCAAACCCTGCGGACGAGCACAGCTCGAGCGCGAGGGCCGGCCCGGCGCCTGGCATGAAGCCGACGGGGATCAGCGCCCGGAAGACCAGCGCCGGGAGCAGCCACAGCAGCACCCGTTCGCGCAGTCGCATCCGTCGCCAGGCGGAGAGTCGCATATCGGTAGTGTGCCGCATTCGGGGAGGTCACAAAATTTACAGATATCCATATATTGACATGGTGTCAATTTGATGCGCACACTATCGCCATGTCCTATATCGCCGCCCGCCGCGAGGAGGAGAAGGAGCGCCGCCGGCTCGAGATCGTCGAGGCTGCGGAACAGCTCTACGCCGAGCACGGCTGGGACGCGGTCACCATGGACCAGGTTGCCCGTCGCGCCCGCCTCTCGCGCGCCCTGCTCTACGTCTACTTCCGCGACAAGGAAGACCTTCTGTTCGCCATCACCGAGCGCGCGCTCGGCGAGCTGCGCCGGCGCTTCGAAGCCGCCGCCGGAGAGCACGAGCTCGGCATCGACCAGGTCTCCGCGATGGGGCTCGCCTACACGCTGTTCCAGCAGGAGCGGCCGTTCCAGTTCGACGCCTGCACCCGGTACCACGCGCACCAGACCCACGAGGGCGCGCCCAACGAAGCGGCCTGCGCCGCTGGGGGCGACGCGGTGATGGCGGTGATGGTGCGTTCGCTGCAGCGCGGTATCGAGGACGGCTCCATCCGCCGGGACATCGGGGAGCCGATAAAGATCTGCGTCATGCTGTGGGCCTTTACCCACGGATTGATCCAGATCGCGACCACCAAGGCGCAGGAGATCGCCCGCCGCGGCATCGAGGCAGGCAAGTTCATGGAGGAAGGCCGGGCCAAGCTGCGCGAGCTGCTTGCTCCGCGCGCCTGAGACGGTTCTCTTGGGCCAAGGATTGACAGGTGTCCAAGCATTCGACGCTCGCCATGACTGGGTTCCTCGCCGTTGCGCTCTGCGCGGCGGCGACGGCCCTTGCAGAGCCTGAAGCGCCCGCCGCGCCCGTCGATGAGGTGCTGGCCGCGCTGGTCGACGAGGCCCAACAGGCGAACCTCGAGCTCGCCGGCTTCGAGGCGGGTGTCGCCGGCCGCCTCGCCATTCTCGACCAGGCGCGCGCCCGCTTCCTGCCGGCGGTGGACTTCGCCATGCGGTACTCGCAGGCCGACGGCGGCCGCGAAATCGACATCCCGGTCGGTGATCTGCTGAACCCGGTCTACGCGACGCTGAACTCCCTGCTCGAGGCGAGCGGCCAGCCCGCCCCGTTCACGCCGATCCAGAACCAGACCATCCCCTTCCTGCGCGACCGCGAGCAACAGACCGTCTTCACGCTGGTGCAGCCGGTCTACGACGCGCGCATCCCGGCGGCCGCCCGTGCCGCCGGTGCGGAATACGATGCGGCCCGCCAGGGCTACGCGGCGCTGCGCTCGCGCGTGCGACGCGACGTGCAGCAAGCCTACCTGCGCTGGCTCGGCGCCTCCGGGACGAGGCTGATCCTGGAGGCTGCGATCGAGACGGCCGAGGAGAACCGCCGCGTCAACGAGAGCCTGCACCGGAACGGAAAGGTAACCCGCGACCTCGTGCTGCGCGCCGAGGCGGAACTGCTCGAGCTCGAGCAGCAGCGCATCGCCGTCGAGGGGGCCGAGCGCATGGCGCGCCGCTACGTGAACCTGCTGCTCAACGCGCCCCTCGAAGCGCCGCTGCCGGCCGCCGAGGTCGCCGACGGGGACATCGCGCGGCTGCGCGACCGGATGACCGCCGCCGCCGGCGCGGCCGCCCGGGACGAGTCCGTGCTGCAGGGCGCGGCGGTCGAGCGGCGCGCGGAGCTTCGCCAGCTGGATGCGGGCCTCGAGGCCGCCGCGGCCGCGGAGGACGTCGCGCGCGCGGCCTTCAAGCCGCAGCTGGTGTTTGCGATGGACGCCGGCATCCAGGACGACCAGTTCCGCTTCAGCGGCGACGAGCAGTTCGTGCTCGCCTCGCTCGTGCTGCGATTCAACCTGTTCCGCGGCGGCGCCGACCAGGCGGCGCTGCGCGAGGCACGCTCCCGCAGCGAGCAGCTGCGCGCGAGCCGGGCGCTCGCAGAGCAGCAGATCCGCCTCGAGGTCCTGGGTGCCCTCACCGACTTCCGGGTCGCCGAGGCCTCGCTGGCGACGGCCGCAAAGCGCGTCGAGGCGGCGGACGGCGCCTACCGCATCGTCAGCCGCAAGCGCGACCTCGGGCAGATTGCACAGGTCGAGTACATCGACGCGCGGCGCGAACTGACGCGCGCGCAGATTACCCGCAACATCAGCCGCTTCGACGCGCTCGCCGCGCTCGCCGCCGTCGAGTACGCGGTCGGGGCGAGCCTGCTGGAGACCCGACCATGAGCCGTATCCCGACCGCTTGGCGGCTGCCCGCGGCAGCCGCGGCGCTCGCCCTCGGCCTCGCCGGCTGCGGCGAGGCGCCGCAGCAGGACGCGCCCCGCGCCACGCCCGTGCGCGTCGTGGAAGTGGAGCGCTCGCCGCTCGCAGCGGGCATCCGCGCCGTCGGCACGGTCGCGCCGGCCGAGGAGGTCCGCCTGTCGTTCAAGACCGGCGGCGTGGTCGCCGCCATCGACGTGGCTCAGGGAGAACGCATCCGCGCCGGCCAGCGCCTCGCATCCGTGGCGCGCGACGAGGTGGAAGCTGCCGTCGCGCAGGCGCGGGCGATGGTCGACAAGGCGGGCCGCGACCTCGAGCGCGGCGAGGCGCTCTACGCCGACGAGGTCGCGACGCGCGAGCAGGTCGAGGACCTGCGCACCGCGCGCGACGTGGCCGCCGCCTCGCTGCGTGCCGCCGAGTTCAACGCGCGTTTCGCGGTCATCACCGCCCCTGGCGACGGCGTGGTGCTCAGGCGCCTCGCCGAGCCGGGCGAGCTGGTTGCGGCCGGCCAGCCGGTGCTCGTCGTCGGCAACACCCGCGGGGGCTGGATCGTCCGCGCGCACCTGCCGGACCGCGACATCGTCCGCGTCGAGGCAGGTGAAGTCGCCCGCGTGACGCTGGACGCGTTTCCAGGCCGCAGCTTCGAGGCCACCGTCACGGAGGTCTCCTCGGCCGCGGACCCGCTAACCGGCACCTACGAGGTCAAGCTCGCGATCGACCCGCAGGGACTGCGCTTCGTGCAGGGCCTCGTCGCCAAGATCGAGCTGCCCGGCGAGGACGGCGCCGCGGCGCTGCCGGTCGTGCCGGTGGAATCGCTGCTCGAGGCGAACGGCTCCACGGCCGTGGTGTTCCTCGTCGCGGCCGGCGACACGGAGGACGACGTCGCGAGGCGCGTCGAGGTCCGGCTCGGCCAGTGGGTCGGGACGCGCGTCGAGGTGCTGGAGGGCGTGACGGAGGGCGACCGCGTGGTCACCGAGGGCGCCGCCTACCTGCACGACGGCGAAGCCGTCCGCATCCTGCCGCGGGCCTGAGCCATGAGCCTGTGGAGTTTCGCCGTCAGGCGCTGGCAGTTCACGCTGGTGCTCTTCACGCTGCTGGTCGCGACCGGCATCACGGCGCTCAACTCGATCCCGCGGCTGGAGGATCCGTCCCTCGCCTTCCCGGGCTCGTTCATCGTGGTCGCCTACCCCGGCGCCGACCCGGAGGACATCGAGCAGCTCGTAGTCGACCCCATCGAGGAAGTGCTGAACGGCCTCGACGACGTGAAGAAGATCGAGAGCGAAGCCCAGGACGGCTTCGCGATGATCCAGATCGAGTTCACCTGGGGCAGCGACCCGGACCGCAAGTACGACGAGGTGATCCGCGAGATCAACCGCCTGCGGCCCACGCTGCCGCCCGACATCCTCGACATCGACATCCGCCAGTTCAAGCCGAGCCTGACCAACTTCATCCAGCTCGCCCTGGTGAGCGACTCGGCCGACTGGCGCCAGCTGAAGGAGATCGCCGAGGACCTCGAGGAGGCGATCGAGGTCGTGCCCGGCGTGCGCCGCGCCGACAGCTGGGCCTTCCCCGAGCCGGAGGTGCAGGTCGCAATCGATCTCGAGCGCCTCGGCGCGGCCGGGGTCACGCTCGGCCAGGTCACGCAGGCCATCGGCGGCGAGGCAGCCAGCATCCCGGGCGGCGCGGTCGAGGCGGGCCTGCGCCGCTACAACGTCAAGACCTCGGGCAGCTACGGCACAATCGAGGAAGTGGCCGACACCGTCGTGGGCAGCCGCGGCGGGCGGACGGTGCGCCTGCGGGACGTCGCCGAGGTGTCCTGGGGCGTCGGCGAGGAGCGCCACCTCGGGCGCTTCAACGGCCAGCGCGCGGTGTTCGTCACCGCCAACATGAAGGACAACCAGAACGTCTTCGACGTGCGCAACGCCGCGTACGTCGAACTCGACCGGTTCGAGGCCGGGCTGCCCGCCGGCGTCACCCTCGAGCGCGGCTTCGACCAGTCGCGCAACGTGGACAAGCGTCTCTCCCGCCTGGAGTTCGACTTCACGGTCGCGATCAGCCTCGTGGCGCTCACGCTGCTGCCGCTCGGGCTGCGCGCCGCCGGCATCGTGATGGTGTCCATCCCGCTGTCGCTCGCGATCGGCCTGGCCCTGCTCTACTTCAGCGGCTTCTCGCTCAACCAGCTGTCCATCGCGGGCTTCGTGGTCGCGCTCGGCCTGCTGGTGGACGACTCCATCGTCGTCGTCGAGAACATCGCTCGCCACATCCGCGAGGGAATGCCGCGGCGCGAGGCAGCCATCCGCGCCACCGACCAGATCTGGCTCGCGGTGCTCGGCTGCACCGCGACCCTCATGCTCGCGTTCCTGCCGCTCCTGTTCCTGCCCGAGGCCTCGGGGGAGTTCGTCCGCTCGCTGCCGGCGGCGGTGCTCTACACCGTCATCGCCTCGATGTTCGTGGCGCTCACCATCATTCCCTTCCTCGCGAGCCGGCTGCTGCGCGGCAGCACGCCGCCCCCCGAACGCCGGCCCTGGCTGGGCCGCCTGCTCACGGCCGGGGGACGCGTCGTCGAAGCCTCCGACCGGCTCGGCGACCGCGCGCTCGCCGCCGTCATGCGCGGCATCCACGCGTTCTACGGCCCGGCGCTTCGCAAGGCGCTCGCCTGGCCGCGCGCCACCTTCACGCTGGCGATGTCGGTCTTCGCCGGCGCGGTGCTGCTCGCGGTGTTCGGCCTCGGTGTGAGCCTGTTCCCTGTCGCGGACATCCCGCAGTTCCGCGTGCGCGTCGAGGCGCCGGACGGCGCGAGCCTCGCGGAGACGGACCGCGCGTTGCGCTTCGTCGAGGAGGAGCTGGCGCGCCGGCCCGAGGTGAAGTACTGGTTCGCGAACCTCGGCCACGACAACCCGCGCGTCTACTACAACATCGTGCCCAAGACCTTCGCGGCGAACGTCGGCGAGGTGTTCGCGGAGGTCAAGAACTACCATCCCCAGCGCACCAACGAGATGCTCGACGAGCTGCGCGCGATCTTCGCCGACTACCCGGCGGCCAGGATCACGGTGCGCCAGTTCGAGAACGGCCCGCCGATCAACGCGCCGATCGAGATCCGGATCATCGGCCCCGACCTCGACCGGCTGCGCGCGGTGGCCGCGGACGTCGAGGCCGTCGTCCGCTCTGTCGAGGGCACCCGGGACGTCAACAACCCGCTGCGCCTGCAGCGCACGGACCTCGACCTCGGGGTCGATTCGCAGAAGGCGGCGCTGTTCGGCGTGCCCGCCATCGAGGTGGACCGCACGGTGCGCATGGCGGTCGCCGGCCTGCCGGTCGGCAGCTTCCGCGAGCCGGACGGCGACGAGTATCCGATCATGCTGCGCCTGCCGATCGAGGGCCGGCCGACGCTCGACCTCCTCGACGCCATACAGGTGTCGGCGGCAACCGGCGCCCAGGTGCCGCTGCGGCAGCTCACCGACCCGCAGTTCCGGGCAGCCCCGAACGTCATCCGGCGCTACGATCGCGAGCGCTCGATCAGCGTCACCGCCTGGCCGCAGACCGGCTACAACACGAACGAGCTCACCACCCAGGTGATGAAGCGGCTCGAGGACTACGAGTGGCCCGCGGGCTACCGCTACATGGCCGCGGGCGAAGTGGAGGCGCGCGAAGAGGCGTTCGGCGGCCTCGGCGTGGCGCTGCTGGTCGCGATGTTCGGGATCCTGGCGGTGCTGGTCCTCGAATTCGGCAGCTTCCGCTCGACGCTGATCGTGTTCGGCGTGGTCCCGCTCGGCATGGTGGGCGCGATCGCGGCCCTGTTCATCACCGGCTACACGCTGTCGTTCACGGCGCTCATCGGGATGATTGCCCTCATCGGCATCGAGATCAAGAACTCGATCCTGCTGGTGGACTTCACCAACCAGCTGCGCGAGGCCGGCGTGCCGCTCGACGAGGCGATCGAGCGCGCAGGCGAGGTCCGCTTCTTCCCGATCCTGCTCACGGCGCTCACCGCCATCGGCGGCCTGATGCCGCTCGCCGTCCAGGGTTCCGGGCTCTACTCGCCGCTCGCGGTGGTTATCATCGGCGGGTTGATCTCCTCCACGCTGCTCGCGCGGCTGGTGACGCCGGTGATGTACAAGCTGCTGCCGCCGGCGATCGAGCCGCGCAAGGTGGCGGCGCTGGGTGCCGCTCGCGCCCTGCCCGGGGAGGGCTGAGCCCTACTCGTGCCGCAGCGCCTCGATCGGGTCCATCCTGGCGGCCCGGCGAGCCGGCATCAGGCCGAACAGCACGCCGACCGCGGCGCTGAAGCCGAAGGCCAGCAGCACGGAATCGGCCGTCACCGCGGTCTGCCAGCCGGCGAACTTCGCGAGCAGACCCGCGAGGCCGGCGCCGAGGGCGATGCCGAGCAGGCCGCCGAGCAGGCACAGCGTCACCGACTCCACCAGGAACTGCGCCATGATCGCGCCGCGCGTGGCGCCGAGTGCCTTGCGGATGCCGATCTCGCGCGTCCGCTCGGTGACCGTCACCAGCATGATGTTCATGATCCCGATTCCGCCGACGAGCAGGCTCACGCCGGCGATGCCGGCGAGCAGGTAGCCGAGGATGCCGGCCGCCTGGGCGCGCGTGTTGAGGATGGTCTTCCGGTCGAAGATGGCGAAGTCGTTGTCGCGCCCCGGCGGGATGCCGTGCGCGCGGCGCAGGAGCCGCTCCACGTCCACCATCGCCTGCTCCGCGGTCGAGCCGGGCGCCACCTCGACGCCGATGGACTGCAGCGTGTCGCTGCCGGTGACGCGGTGGCGCGCCGTCTGCAGCGGGATGAATGCGCCATTGTCGCCGGACATTCCCGGCGCGAAGTCGCCCTTGCGCTCGAAGACGCCGATCACCTCGAAGGGGACGGCCTTTATCAGGAGCGTGCGGCCGATCATCGCGGCCGCGTCCGCCTCGAACTGGGACGGGACGTCGCCGCCGAGCACGACCACGCGCCGGCGCGCCGAGTCGTCGGCTGAGGTGAACATGCGGCCCGCGGCGATGCGGTAGGCCTGCAGGTCGGCGTAGTTCGCCGTGGTGCCCGTGATGCGCAGGTTCAGGTTGCGGTTGCCGAGCTTGACCTGGTCGCGCAGGGTCATCTCGGGGGCGACGCCGGCGAGGTGCCGCGACTCCCGCGCCAGCAGCTCGGCGTCGTCGAGCTTCAGCGTGTCCTGCTGGCGCGACACGCCGCGCAGGAACCACGGGCCGGGCCCGATGGTGAGCACGTTCCCGCCGAGCGAGCGCAGCTGGTCGTCGATGGCCCGCTGCGCGCCCGAGCCCAGCGCGACCATGGTGATCACCGCCGCCACGCCGATGATGACGCCGAGCATGGTCAGCATCGCCCGGAACAGGTTGGCCCGGATGGAGCCGAGCGCGATCGCGAACACCTCGAGGACGGGCACGACGGTCTTCAGCGCTGCTGCTCGCCCTGCGGGCGCTGGGCGATGCCGGGCACGCCGCCGATGCGGGTCTGGATGAAGTTCTGCAGCTCCTGCTGGGTCTCGACAAGGTGGGTGCTCGGCAGCAGCATGACCAGGTCGCCCTCGGCGAGGCCCGACACCACCTCGGCGCGGTCGAGGTCGGTCAGGCCGGTCTGCACCGGCACCGGCACCCGCTCGTCGCCGCGCTGGACGACCACCCAGAACTGGCTTCCGAACTGGTAGCCGCCCGCCTGAGCGCCGCTGCCGCCGCCGCCACCGCCCTGGAAGACCCTGCGCATGAGCGCCCGCTCGTCGGGGGTCAGCTCCTGCCCGGCGCGACGCTTCGCCATCGCCGCGCGCACCTGCTCGGCCGTCACGCCCTCGGGCAGCTCCACCGTGCGGTCGCCGAGCGTGATCGTCCTCAGCGCAACCTCGGGGACTGCACCCTCCGCGCCCGGCGGCGCGAGCTTCGCCGAGAGCTCGTCCTCCGACAGGCCCAGGATCTGCGCGGTCGTGCGCAGGTCGCGCTGCGTGCGCAGCGCCGCGACGGGCACCGTCAGCACCTGCCCGGCCCGCGCCACGCTGATCGTGACCTCGGCGTTCATGCCGGGCTTCAGCAGCCCCTGCCGGTTGTCGATGGACACGAGCACTCCGAACAGGGTGACGTTCTGCTCGACGACGGCCTGTGGCTCGACCTTGAGCACCTCGCCCTCGAAGGGCTGGTTCGGATAGGCGGACACGCGCACGGAGGCGGGCAGACCCGGCCGGATCTTGCCGATGTCGGTCTCGTCCACCGACACCCGCACCTGCACGTGGCCGAGGTCCGCCATCCTGAGCAGCAGCGTGCCGCCGCCGACGTCCTGCGTCGGCGACGAGATCACCTGCCCCTTCTCGACGCGCTTCTCGATGATGGTGCCGGCATCCGGCGCCCGTATCATCGTGTCCGCGAGCGAGATGCGGGCGTTCTCGACGGCCACCTGGCTCGCCACGACCTGCGCCTGCGCCTGGGCCAGCTCGAGCGCCGCCTTCTCGTAGTCGGGCTTGCTCAGCACGCCCTGGTCACGCAGCACGACGGCGCGCTCCTGCTGGGCGCGCGCGATCGAAAGCCGGGCGCGCGCCGATTCCAGGTCGGCCTCCGACTGCGCGAGGCGGTTGCGCGCCGTCCGCGGGTCGATGCGAACCAGCAGGTCGCCCTGTTTCACCACGTCGCCCGTCTCGGCAGTGATCTCGAGCACCTCGCCGGAGGCCTTGGACTTCAGCTCGATGGTGGCGATCGGCTCCAGCGTGCCGGCCGCCTCGACGGAAACGGCGATGTCGCGCCGGTCCACGGCCACCGTGTCGTAGAGCGGGGCGGTGGACTCCTCGGCGCCGCCGCAGCCGGCAAGCGCAAGGATGGAGCCAAGGATCAGCAGGTCGCGGAATTTCAAGCAGCAGCTCCCGGACGACGCGTATCGGACTGGATCCGGCCGTCCATGATGGTGACGATGCGCTCGGCGTGCGCGGCGACATCGGCTTCGTGGGTGACCAGGATCACCGTGTGGCCCGCCGCGTGCAGCTCGTCGAACAGCGCGAGGATCGCCGCGCCGGTCTCCGAATCCAGGTTGCCGGTCGGCTCGTCGGCGAGCAGGATTGCGGGCTCGTTGACCAGCGCGCGGGCGATGGCCACCCGCTGGCGCTGGCCGCCGGACATCTCGGACGGCCGATGGTGCACCCGATCGCCGAGACCGACGCGCTCGAGCGCGCGGTGCGCGCGCTCGCGGCGCTCGCGGCGCGGCACGCCCGCGTAGACGAGCGGCGCCTCGACGTTGCCAAGGGCGGTGGCACGAGGCAGCAGGTTGAAGGTCTGGAAGACGAAGCCGATCTCCCTGTTGCGCAGCTTCGCGAGCTCGGAATCGCGCATGCGGTCCACGGCCTGGCCGTTCAGCACGTAGTGACCCGCATCCGGCGTGTCGAGGCAGCCGAGGATGTTCATGAGCGTGGACTTGCCGGAACCGGACGCGCCCATGATGGCCACGTACTCGCCGCGCTCGATGCGCAGGTCCACGCCCCGCAGGGCATGGACAGTCTCGGCGCCCATGCGATAGCGGCGCTCGAGGCCCTCGGCGGCGATGACCGTCCCGGTCATTCAGTCGCAGGCTGCGCCTGGAAGCGCGCCACGACCGCGCCGGCGGCGTCGAAGAGTTCGAGCTGAACGCCCATGGCGCGGTAGCGCGCCGTCGCGCCGAGAGCCTTCGTGAAGCGCTGCGCCTCCTCCATGCCATCCGCGCAGGCCATCATGGTCGAGGCCAGCTGCGCGAACGCCAGCGAATCACCGTCACGCCGGAATCCGCCCATGAAACGGTTGCAGCCGTCCGTGCCGGACACCCGCGATTCCGCAGCGTCGAGCGTCATGCTGGGGCCCGGCCGGCTGGCGGGAGGCGTGACGGCCTCACCGCCGAGGCCGACCAGCCGCCACGCCGTGCCCTCGAGCGGCATGGTCGCGAAGCGCGGCGGGCAGGACTCGCCCGGCATGAGTCGCAGGAAGCGCTCCGGGACCAGCGTCGGCACCGGACCCGGGCCTTCCATCGGCATGCGCATCGCGATCCGGCCCTCGACGAGGGCCATCACCGGCGCAAGCGGCTCCGGCCGCTGCTCGCCGTAGGCGCGCTCGAGCGCGGCATTGTCGGCTTCCATCGCCACCGGCATTCGCCTGCCGGTCGAGCACTCGTCGAACAGCCCGGCATCCGCCATGTAGCGGTACAGGCCGCGCAGGTTGAGCCGCGGCTCCAGCGGCGCGAGCCCGGAGGCGCGCCTGAGCGAGTAGTTCAGCTTCGAGTCGATCGGCTGGCCGGAAACGTCCAGGAGCCGGATTTCGTCGGCGGACTCGATCGAGAAGCGCAGCGGCGCCTCGCGGCCGCCCTGCGCGATGAGGGCGCGGCGATCGGACGACCAGTCGAAGCTGCCGACATCGTCGAAGTCGCCCGGCGTGCGGCCGCGATAGGTCGTCCGAAGGAAGAAGGAGCGGTCCTCGAACAGGTCGAGCCGGTAGTCGACGCCCTCGCAATCGGCGCAGGGCAGCGTGCCAGTGAAGCTGGCCGGCAGCGTCAGCGGGACAGGCCCAGCGCTGCGGCCCGTCGAGACCAGGCCGTTGGCGGCCGGCGCCGCGGACGGGCCCGCCGCACAGCCGGCGATGCCGGCCAAGGCAATGGTGACGAAGGCGATCGCGATACGCACGGCGGCTCCTGTGCCGATGGTCTCCGGGGACAGGCGCGATGGTCGCACAAGTGGCGCCGGTCCGGCATCCGCGCCTCTCGCGGGCCGATGCTGCTAGGCTGCGCCGAAGCATCCACGACAGCGAGGATTCGCCGTGACCCACGCCCGGCCGACGGCCGCAGAACTCAGCGACTATGCCCGCCGAGTGCCCTTCAACCGCTGGCTCGACCTGCAGGTCCTCGAGGCGAACGAGACGGGGGTCGAGCTACTGATCCCCTGGCGCGAGGAACTCGGCGGCGCCCTGGAGACGCTGCATGTCCACGGCGGGGTGCTCGCCTGCATCGTGGACATCGCGGTGGGACTCGGTGCGTTGGCGGCGCTCGGCCACGGCGGACCCACGGTGGACCTGCGCACGGATTTCATGCGCGGCGCCGTCGCCGGGCCTCTGCGCGCGGCCGGTCGGATTCAGCGCGCGGGCCGGACGCTCGTCTTCGTGGACGTGTCCATCCGTGATGCGAGGGGCGAAGTGGTCGCCACGGGACGCGGGGTGAGTTACGTCGGCGGCAGCCGGCAGATGCGGCCCGCAGGACACTCGCCGCCGCCCGCCTGAAGGCGGCGCGCACGGCCCGGCGGCGGGAAGCGACCCGCCGCGCCACGACATGGTGTTGGACTAACCCGCAAAAAAGGGATTGGATTCACCCGAACGGGGCGCGGCGGGCCGGTGCAACAATGCCGTGCAACGCGGTACAAGTTCAAGTGGGGGATGCATCATGACGACCGGAACCTGTCTCTGCGGCGCCGTGCGCTACGAAGTCGACGGCCCGTTCAGCTTCATGGGCCACTGCCACTGCTCGATGTGCCGCAAGGCGCACGGCTCGATCTTCGTCACCTGGGCGGCGGCCCCGCTTGCAGGATTCCGCTGGATCCAGGGCGAGGACGCCATCGAGCGCTACGAGTCCTCTCCCGCAGGACACCGCTGCTTCTGCCGCCACTGCGGCGCCGCGACGCCGGTTTTCGCGGAGAGTAGCGTCGTGGTCCCGGCCGGCACGCTCGACGGCGATCCTGGAATCCGGCCGCAGCTGCACATGTTCGCCGCCTCGAAAGCGCCGGGATTCGAGATCACCGACGACCTGCCGCAGTATCCGGAGTGGCCACCCGGCTTCGACGTGCCCGGCGTGCCGCGGCCCGCTCCAGCGGCGCGAGAGGGCGCCAACGGCAGCAGCTGCCTGTGTGGCGACATGGCCTGGGAGGTGGAGGGACCACCCTCGATGATGTTCCACTGCCATTGCTCGCGCTGCCGGCACGCGCGCGGCGCGGCGTTCGCGACCAACGCCTTCTATGCGCTCGGCCAGTTCCGCTGGATCCGGGGCGAGGGGCTGGCCGCGACGTACAAGGTTCCCGAGGCTCAGTTCTTCACGCAGGTTTTCTGCCGCCGCTGCGGCGGCAAGGGCCCGCGGCTCCTGCCCGAGCACGACCGGGTGGTGCTGCCGGTCGGTCCCATGGAGGGGCCGCCGGGACGCGCCGTGGACGCGCACATCTACGTCGGCTCGAAGGCGCCCTGGGACCAGATCACCGACTTGCTGCCGCAGTTCGAGGAGCGGCCGACGCGGCGCTGAGCGCGGGAGCCGGGCCGGGTGTCCGGCGGCACCCGATCGCCCTCGACTTGGCCTAGACTTACGCCCGGGGAGAAGGGGACCGGGGAGGGTGCACCCGATGCTCGCGACGCTGCGGGGCGCTTTCACGCTGCTGCTGATCGTGCTGAACACGGTGCTGTGGGGCACGCTGCTGCTGCTGCTCGCGCTCGTGAAGCTCGCCATGCCCGTGCTCGCCTGGCGCGACGGGCTGAGCCGCGGCCTGATTGCGCTCGCCGAGAACTGGATCAGCACCAACAACGCGATCCTCGGCCTCGCGACCCCGCTCGAGCTCGAGCTGCGCGGCGGCGACGCGCTCGAGCGCAGCGAGTGGTACCTGATGGTCGCCAACCACCGCTCCTGGGTGGACATCCTCGCGCTGCAGGCGGCTTTCAACCGCAGGATTCCGTTCCTCAAGTTCTTCATCAAGCAGCAGCTCAAGTGGGTGCCGGTGCTCGGTCTGGCGTGGTGGGCGCTCGACATGCCCTTCATGCGGCGCCACTC
Organism: Steroidobacteraceae bacterium; assembly: GCA_025458865.1. Classification (GTDB taxonomy): domain Bacteria; phylum Pseudomonadota; class Gammaproteobacteria; order Steroidobacterales; family Steroidobacteraceae; genus SG8-30. Next base: position 61,346 of record JALORP010000006.1, read on the forward strand.
GGCCGCCTACCTCGAGAAGCACCCCGAGGCGCGCGGCCGCGACCTCGCGGCCACGCGGCAGGCCTGCGAGAAGTTCCGGCGGATCCCGACGACGGTGATCAACTTCGTCGAGGGCACGCGCTTCACGCCCGCCAAGCGCGAGGCAGGCGGCGCGCCCTACCGCCACCTGCTCGCACCGCGCGCCGGTGGCGTCGCCTTCGTGCTGCAGGCGATGGGCGACATGCTCCACGCGACGCTCGACGTGACCATCGCCTACGGCGCGCGCACGCCGACACTGTGGGACCTGTGCTGCGGCCGGGTGCGGCGCGTGGTCGTGGACGTGCGACGCCGCGCCATCGAGCCCTGGATGATCGGCGACTACGGCGGCGACCCCGACTTCCGCCGCCGGTTCCAGGAGTCGCTCGGCGCGCTGTGGACCGAGAAGGACGCGGTGCTGGACCGGCTGCAGGCCGAACTGACCGGGGCGCGCTGACGTGCTGCCCTTCTCCGAGGCCTGCGAGCGCAACAAGGGGCCGATCCTCACGATCCTGACGGCCGCCTTCGGGCGCGTCCGGCAGGCGCTCGAGATCGGCAGCGGAACCGGGCAGCACGCGGTGTACTTCTCCCGGCACCTGCCCCACCTGCGGTGGCAGCCGACCGACCGCAGGGACTGGCTGGACGACCTCAGGATCCGCGTCGAGCGCGAGGGCAGCTCCAACCTCCTGCGGCCGATCGAGCTCGACGTGCGCCAGCCGGCGTGGCCGGTCGCGGCGGTGGATGCGGTGTTCACGGCGAACACGCTGCACATCATGTCGTGGACCGAGGTGGAGGCGTTCTTCCTGGGCGTCGGCCGGGTGCTCGAGCCCGGCGGCGTGCTCGCGGTCTACGGCCCCTTCCGCTACCGCGGGGAATACACCTCGGCGAGCAACGCGGCCTTCGATCTGGCACTGCGCGACCGGGACCCGGCCAGCGGCATCCGCGACTTCGAACTCATCTGCGAGATCGCCGACCGCCAGGGCATCGCCTTCGACGTCGACCACGCGATGCCGGCGAACAACCAGCTGCTGCTGTTCAGGAAGGCTCGAGCTCCAGGCGCCGCCTGAGGCGACGCAGCAGGACCCAGGTCACCATCGCGATCACCGGGATGCTGAGCCACCCGACCAGCTCGGGGTCGAGCGCCAGGCCGAGCCGGTCGGCGCCCTTGGCGAGGCCTCCCACGAGCGAGCTGCCGTAGTAGGTGATCGCGGCCACCGAGAACGCCTCGACCGCCTGCTGCAGGCGCAGCTGCAGGCCGAGGCGCTTGTTGAGCGCCGCGAGGATCTGCTTGGACTCCGCCTCGGCAGCGACGTCCACGCGCGTGCGCAGCAGGTCCACCGTACGCGAGACGCGCCCCGACAGCGCTTCCTGGCGCGCGTCGGCGCTCGAGCAGGTGCGCATCGCGGGTGCGAGGCGCCGGTCGAGGAAGGCGGCCACCGTCGGCAGCTCGCCGACCGGTGCTTCCTCGAGGCCGTCCACGCGCTGGCGCACGATGGCGTAGTAGGCGTCGGCCGCCGAGAACCGGTACTGGCTGCCGGCGACGGAACGCTCCACCCGCGCCGCGAGGTCCACGAGGCGTGCGAGCAGCTCGTCGTCACGCGCGGCGCCCGATGTCAGGCAGTCCTCGGTCAGCTGCGCGAGCTCAGACTCTGCTCCCGTCACGAACCGGTGCACGTCCCGGGCCAGCGGCAGCGACAGCAAAGCCATCATGCGGTAGCACTCGAGCTCGAGCAGCGCCTGTGCCAGGCGGCCCGCCTCCCGCGCGGAAAGGCCATCCACCAGGAGCTGGATCGACGAGAAGCCGTGCCGCTCGATCCGAAAACCCGCTCGCACGCGGCCACGGCCGCCACAGACCGTGGACTCGGTGGCGACCGGCTCTGCCGGCAGCTGGGCCGTCGCCGACCCGTCCGCGGGCGCCACCAGGAGCCGTGTCGCGACGAACAGCTCGCCGGGCAGTTCGGAGAGCGCGATTCCCGGCAGGCTCTCCTCCAGCGTGGCCAGCGTCACGTCCGCGTGCAGGCCCGGCTTGAAGAACACGTAGTTGGTGAACTCCGTGTGCCGCTCCCACTTGCACAGGTAGCCGCCACCCTCGAGCAGCGCGTGCATGGCGCCCGGGTCGGGCGCGTTCATCTCGTGGGCGCGCGCAAAGCGCGCGAGCCAGTCGCGCTCGGCCGCCTCGTGCGCCGCCTCGGTCAGGAACGTCAGGCACCACACCGTCTGCGGCGGGGTGAGCAGCACGAGCGGCCGGGCGTGCAGCTCGTCGCTGAGCGCGTGCCGGGCCGGGTGCTCCTTCAGGTCGGGATTCGTCACGGCGATCTCCGGGATGCCGCGGCCATCCGGGGCGCGGCGGAGCGGCAGTCTCCCACAGGCGCGAGCGGCACCCAAGCGGCAATGGCCTCATCCGCCTGCGCCCGCCGTGCGAACATGGGCAGGTGAACGCACGCCGCACCAGCCGCACCCGGACCCGGGTGCCCACCAGCCGCCTCGGGCGGGTCTTCCGCATGGGAATGATGGCGAGCGAGCTCGCCCTCGGCAGCGCGCTCGACGGCGCGCGGCAGTGGGTGTCCGGCCGCCGTCCGGAGGCGGCCGCCACGCTGCTCTCGGCGCGAAACGCCCAGGTGCTGGCCCGGGAGCTATCGAGGCTGCGCGGCGCGGCCATGAAGCTTGGGCAGATGCTCTCCCTGCAGGGCGACGAGATCCTGCCGCCCGAATTCACGCAGGCGCTGTCCATCCTGGGCTCGCAGGGCTACGCCATGCCCGCGGCCCAGCTGCACGGCGTGCTCGGTCGCGAGTACGGCGCGGGCTGGCGGCGGCTTTTCGCGAGCTTCGACGAAGAGCCGATCGCGGCCGCCTCGATCGGCCAGGTGCACCGCGCCACGGCCGCCGACGGCCGCGAAGTCGTTCTCAAGGTGCAGTATCCCGGCGTGGCCCGCAGCATCGACTCCGACGTGGACAACCTCGCCACGCTGATGCGCTGGCTGGACTTCCTGCCGCTCGATCTCGACGTGAAGGGGCTGGCCGCGGAGGCCAAGCGCCAGCTGCGGCTCGAGGCCGATTACGAGCAGGAGGCCCAGCACGCCGAACGCTTCAAGAAGCTGCTCGGCGACGCGGGGGACTTCGTCGTGCCGCGCGTGCACCGCGACCTCAGCACCCGCCGCATCCTCGCGCTCGACTTCGTCGAGGGCGTGCCGCTCGAGCGCCTGCAGGACCCGGACGTGCCGCAGCGCGAGCGCGACCGCGTGGGGCGCGCGCTCGAGGCGCTGCTGTTTCGCGAGCTGTTCGACCTGCACTACATGCAGACCGACCCCAACCCGGCCAACTACCTCTACCAGCCGGACACCGGGAAGATCGTGCTGCTCGACTTCGGCTCCACGCTCGAGCTCGAGCCTGCGCGCGTGGAACGCTACCGCGACATATGCCGGGCGCTGATGAAGGACGATGAGGCCGGCATCCGCCGATACGCCGTCGAGCTCGGCTACCTGTCCGAGGACGAGCCCGAGCCACGCGGCAGCGGGGTGATCGAGATGATCCGGCTCGTCTGCGAGCCCCTGACGCACCGCGGCGCCTACGACTTTTCGGGATCGCGCCTCGTCGCGCGGGCGCGCGACCTGGGGATCGACCTCGCGCTGCGGCACGGCCTGCCCACACCGCCGCCGGAGACCGCCTTCCTGCACCGCAAGCTCGTCGGCAACTTCATGCTCTGCGCCATGCTGCGGGCCCACATCGACGCGCATGCCCTGATCATGCCGTGGCTGCGCAAGCAGCCATGAGCGCCGCCCGCGGGCCGCTCGCCCGCCTCACCGGGCGCCTCGCGTCGGCCGTGCTGGACCCGACCATCGTCCTGTCCTTCGACCGCAGCGGCTTCGCCCGCCACGCCGCCGGCTTCGACCCTCGCGACCTCGAGGTGGACCTGACGGGCCGGACCTGCCTCGTCACCGGCGCCAACTCCGGCATCGGCTACGCGACGAGCCTCGGCCTAGCCGCCCGCGGCGCCTCGGTCTGGATGCTCTGCCGCGACGCACAGCGCGCGGAGGCCGCGGCGCGCGAGCTGCGCCGCGCGACAGGCTCGCGCCGCGTCCACGTGCAGCTGCTCGACATCTCGGACCTCGCGGCGATCCGTCGCTTCGCCGCGGCCTTCGCGCCGTCGAAGGTGGACGTGCTGGTGCACAACGCCGGCATGCTGGCCGACCGCCGCGAGACAACCGCCGAGGGGCACGAGCTCACGCTTGCCACGCACGTGCTGGGACCCCTGCTCCTCACCTGCCTGCTGCGCCCGAAACTCGCCGCCGCCGGCGGCGCGCGCGTGGTGTGGGTCTCCTCGGGCGGCATGTACACCGCGAGGCTCTCGGCCGGGGACGCCGAGTGGCGCGAGCGGCCCTTCGACGGCGTGGCGGCCTACGCCGAGGCCAAGCGCATGCAGGTGGTGCTCGCCGAAGTCCTGGCCCGGCAGCTCGCGACGGACCGCATCGCGATCAACGCCATGCACCCGGGCTGGGCCGAGACACCCGCGGTGAAAAGCTCGCTGCCGCGTTTCTATGCGGTGACGAAGCGCATCCTGCGCACGCCGGCCGAAGGCGCCGACACCGTGCTGTGGCTCGCGGCGAGCGACGCGGCCCGGGGCGAGACCGGCAAGTTCTGGTTCGACCGCGCCGCGCGGCGCACGCACTTCCTGCGCCGCACGCGGGAGACGCCCTCGGACCGGTCGGCCTTCCTCGACCTCTGCCGCGAGGCCGTGCCCGAGTTCAGGCGCCTGGCGCCGGCGGGGCGAAGCGCGCCTCGATGAGGAAGGGCCCGCGCCGGGCCATCGCCGCGCCGAGCGCGTCATCGAGGGCCTCGGCCGTGTCCACGGCCACCGCTTCCACCCCGAAGCCGCGCGCGAGCTGCACGAAGTCGAGTACCGGCCGATCCAGCGACAGCACCGGCCAGGCATTCGGTCCCGGCGGACGCCCCTCGATCTGGAGGTGCTCGTAGGCGAGGATCGCGTAGCTGCGGTTGGCGCAGATGATGGTCGTCACGTCGAGGTTCTCGCGCGCCTGGGTCCACAGCGCCTGGACCGTGTAGAGCGCGCTGCCGTCGCCCGAGAGCGTCAGCACCTTGCGCCCCGGCGCGCCGAGCGCCGCGCCGGTCGCGAGCGGCAGCGAGCCGCCGATCGAGCCCCCGGTCAGCTCGAGGCAATCGTGCGGCGCCGCGTGGGCGAGGAGATCCACGAGGCCCAGGCTCGCCGTGATCGCCTCCTCGCACAGCACCGTGCCCTCGGTGAGCCGGCGCGCCACGGCGGCGGCGAAGGTCCGCGCATCGATCGGCCCCACGGGGCGGTCCGGCAGCGGCGGTGGAACCGGCGGCGCAGGCGGCGGCGCGGCCAGGAGCCCGGCCAGGGCCTCGAGCGCGACGACCGCGTCCTCGCCGGGCTCGGCCACTGCGAGATCGATGCTCTCGGCGCGCAGCGGCACGCCGCGCCGGCCGGGGTATCCGAAGAAGTTGACCGGGCTGCGCGCGCCGAAGCGCAGCAGCGCGTCCACGTCGCCGAAGAAAGCCTCGGCTGCCGCGCCGAAATAGGGCACCTTGGGCAGGAACGGCCGGCCACGGCCACGCGCGGCGCGGGCGTTGAAGGTCTCGCTGGCGAGCCTCGCGCCCGTGGCCGCCGCAATGCGCGCGGCCGCCTGCTGGGCGCGCTCGGTCAGCGCGTGGCCGCCGAGCAGCAGCATCGTGCGGGGGCCGAACTTCGAGAGCACGGCGTGCGCCGCGGCCAGCCTCGATTCCTCCGGTGCGGGTGGAGATATCGGCGACGGCGGATCGAGTGCCGCCGCGCCCTCGCTCCAGGCGGCATCCGCCGGGACGATGAGGCTCGCCGGCCCGCCGAAAGCGCGCGCCGCCGTGAGCGCGGCCGCCGCCATGGCACCCGCCGCCCCCGACGAAGCGACCGACTGGACCCAGCAGGAGAACGGCGCGGCGACGGCCGCCACGTCCGTCGTGAGCGGCGCGTCCAGCGCGAGGTGGCCGGTCGCATGGTCGCCGATGAGATTGACGATCGGAGTCCTGGCGCGGCGGGCGTTGTGCAGGTTGGCGCAGCCGTTGGCGAGGCCCGGACCGAGGTGCAGCAGGGTCGCGGCCGGCCGGCCGGCCATGCGCGCGTAGCCGTCCGCGGCGCCGGTAACCACGCCCTCGAACAGCCCGAGCACGGCGCGGACGCCCGGCACGTCGTCGAGCGCACGCACCAGCGCCATCTCCGAGGTGCCGGGATTAGCGAAGATCGTGTCCACCCCGCCGCGGTGCAGCGTCTCGAGGATGGCCTGCGCGCCCTTCATGGTGAGCCCCATAATGCGTGCTGTCGTTGCACCCAGTTTGCCAGAAGCGCCATGACGCAGTCCTTCAGGCTCGAATGCCATCCGGACACGCCCTGCCCCACGATCGGGTCCATCACCGTTTCTGCGCGGCGGCCGCGCAGCAGCGCCGGCCTCGAGCTCGAGTTCACGCTCGCCGGCCAGATGGCCTCGCTCCGCGTCCCCGCCCAAGCCGAGCCGCGGCGCGTCGCGGGGCTGTGGCGGCACACCTGTCTCGAGGCCTTCCTGAGCGTCGAGGGCGAGCCTTGCTACCTCGAACTCAACCTCGCGCCCTCGGGCGAATGGGCCGCATGGACCTTCGACGACTACCGTGCCGGGATGCGCGACGCGGACATCCCGGATCCGCGCATCGAAACGCGGGCCGGCGAGGACATGCTCGTGCTGCATGCGGCGCTCGACCTGTCCGGCCTGCTGCCGCTCGCCAGCGCGGAGATCTGGCTCGCCGGGTTCGCCGCGGTGATCGAGCTGCGCGACAGCTCGCTCGCCTACTGGGCGCTCGCGCACCCGCCGGGCCGTCCGGACTTCCACGCCGCGGTCGGCCGATGCGGCCGGCTGCAGGGTAAGCTTGGCGCATGACCATCCAGTTCGGTGTCGATCGTCTTCTGCACGATGCCAGCCTGCGCCGGCCGCTCGCGGGCCGGCGCGTCGCGCTGCTGGCGCACCCAGCGTCCGTCACCGCGACACTGACGCACACGCTCGATGCGCTCGGCGCGCTGCCGGGGCTCAGGTTGAGCGCGGCCTTCGGTCCGCAGCACGGCCTGCGCGGCGACAAGCAGGACAACATGGTTGAGTCGGAGGACTTCATCGACCCGGCCAGGGGCATTCCCGTCTTCAGCCTCTACGGCGAGGTGCGCCGGCCAACGCCGCGCATGATGGACAGCTTCGACGTCCTGCTGGTGGACCTGCAGGACCTGGGCTGTCGCATCTACACGTTCATCACCACGCTGCGCTACGTGCTGGAGGCGGCCGCGGCGCACGGCAAGGCCGTGTGGGTGCTCGACCGGCCGAATCCCGTCGGGCGCCCCGTCGAGGGCCTCACGCTGCGGCCAGGCTTCGAGAGCTTCGTCGGCGCCGGGCCCATGCCCATGCGCCACGGCCTCACGCTCGGCGAGCTCGCGAACTGGTTCCGGCACACGCTCGCGCTCGATGTCGAGCTCGAGGTAGTGACGATGCAGGGCTGGGAATCCGAAGCGGCGCCTGGCCACGGCTGGCCGCTCGGCGAGCGCAGCTGGGTGAATCCCAGCCCGAACGCGCCGAACCTCTCGATGGCGCGCTGCTATCCGGGCTCCGTGATGCTCGAGGGCGCGACACTCTCCGAGGGCCGCGGCACCACCCGCCCGCTCGAGCTGCTCGGCGCTCCCGACATCGACGGCACGGAGCTGCTTGCCGAGATGCACCGGCTCGCGCCGGAATGGCTCGCCGGCTGCCGGCTCCGGCCGTGCTGGTTCGAGCCCACGTTCCACAAGCACGTCGGCAAGCTGTGCGCAGGCCTGCAGATCCACGTGGATGATCCCGGCTACGGTCATGCCGACTTCCGCCCCTGGCGGCTTTTCGCGCTCGCCTTCAAAGCGTTGCGCCGACTGCGGCCCGACTACCCCCTCTGGCGCGACTTTCCCTACGAGTACGAGACCGCCCGCCTCGCCATCGACTTGATCAACGGCAGCGAGCTGCTGCGGGAGTGGGTGGACGACGAGGCCGCGACGCCGGGCGACCTCGATGCCCTCGCGGGCGCGGATGAAACGGCGTGGCTGGAGGCCCGCGAGCCGTGGCTGTTGTACCGCTGATCGAGGCGTGGCGCGGTGCATCACTCGCCGCGCTCGTGGTCCTCGGGGCGCTCTTGAGCGGTTGCGGCCAGCCGGATTCGCCCGAGGCGCAGGTGCGCGCCGTCGTGCAGGAGGCGAAGGAGGCGGCCGAAGCCCGCGACGCCTCGCGGCTGTTCGACCTCATTGCGCCCGATTACCGCGACCCGCGCGGCTTCGACGCGGATGAGCTCGAGCGCTACCTGCGCGGCTGGCTCATCGCCCACCAGCGCGTGCGGCTGTTGACGCGGGTCGAGTCCATCGAGTTTCCGGCGGAGGACCTCGCGCGGCTGTCCGTCACCGTCGGCATGGTCGGCCGCGAGGCCGGCGCGGAGGCCTGGAACCTCGCCGCCGACGTCTACGACATCGACGTGACGCTCGCGCGCGAAAATGGCGAGTGGCGCGTCACCCGCGCCGACTGGCGCCGCGGCGCGGGGAACTGACGAACCCGCCGCCTCAGTCCTTGTTCTCGCGGTGGGCCGCGAAGGACATCCGGTCCAGCACCCCGAGCAGCACCGCCGAGACCACGAACGTCAGGTGCAGGATCACGTACCAGAAGATCTTGTCGTTGGCGATCTGCTGGGCGTCCATGAATACGCGCAGCAGGTGGATCGAGGAAATCGCGACGATGGACGCGGCCACCTTCAGCTTGAGAGTGCCGGCATCCAGCTTGCCGAGCCAGCCCAGCGCGTCGGTGCGCGCGGCATCGATGCGCGACACGAAGTTCTCGTAGCCCGAGAACATCACCATCACGATCAGGCTGCCGACCAGCGTCAGGTCCACCATCGCCAGCACCGTGAGCACCAGGTCTGCCTCGGCGAGCGAGGGTGCGTGTGACAGGACGTGGAACGCTTCCTGGAAGAACTTGATGCCGAGCGCTATGAGGGCGAGCGACAAGCCGAGGTAGACCGGCGCCAGCAGCCAGCGGGAGGCGAACAGCAACTTCTCGATGAAGTTCTCGACCATGACCACCTCGGGGGCGGGAGGCGCCCCGGGGCCGGAGTGTGCCCGGTCATCCGGAGAAAAGCATCGGGTAAAACCGGCACGCAGCTCAGGCCTCGCGCCGCGCTCCCAGGAACAGCTCCACCTTGTCCCTGAAGCTGCGGGAGAGCTTCAGTTCGTGCCCGCCCTCGAGGACCAGGAAGTACTCGCCGTTCATGTGGGAGCGCAGCCGCGTGACCCGGTGCAGGTTGACGATGGTCGAGCGGTGCACCCGCTGGAAGCGCGCCGGGTCCAGTGCGTCCTCGAGGCTCTTCATCGTTCCGCGCAGGATGTGGGTGCGCCCGGTGGCGTGCACGCACATGTAGTCGCCGGCTGCGTCCACCCACTCGATGTCCTCGAGCCGCACGCGGACGATGTCGCGCCCCTCGCGAATGGACAGCACGCCGTCCGAGGCCCCGGGCGCCGGGCCCTGCGGCCATTCCGATGAGCCCTTGAGGTCGGCCATCAGCTCCACGAGCCGGTCGCGCTGCTCGCCGGCGCGGCGCTGCGTGAGCCGCTCGCGAACATTCTTCAGGGCGCTGGAGAGGCGCCCGGCCTCCACGGGCTTCAGCAGGTAGTCGATGGCGCGCGCCTCGAACGCGCGAACGGCGTAGCGGTCGTAAGCGGTCACGAACACGATGAGCGGCATCGACTCCATCGGAAGCTGGCCGATGACGTCGAAGCCCGTCATTCCCGGCATCTCGATGTCCAGGAAGACGAGGTCCGGCGACAGCTCGCGGATCTTCTCGAGCGCCAGCCGGCCGCTGCCGGCCTCGCCGACGATCACGATGTCCTCTTCGTCGGCGAGGCGGATCTGCAGGCCGCGCCGCGCGGGCGGTTCGTCGTCCACGATCAGCGCGCGAATGTCGGTCATGTGCTCTCCCGCTCGAGCGGCAGCCCGATCTCGATTCGGAGCCCCGCCCCGTCGTCCACGGTCGCGAAGCGATGCCGGTCGCCATAGAGCACCTGCAGGCGCTCGCGCGTGTTGCGCAGGCCCACGCCGCGGCCGTTGCCGGGCGACTGCCAGACGCCGCCAAGGCCGGGGCCATCGTCGGAAACGGCGAGTTCCAGGACCCGCGTGCGCACCCGTCCCTCGATGCGGATGGTGCCACCCCGTTCGCGCGGCGCGATTGCGTGCTTCACGGCGTTCTCGACGAGGGGCTGGAGCAGCAGGCTAGGCATCAGAGCGTCAAGCGCCCGGTCCTCGACCTCGAACTCGAGGCGCAGGCGGTCGCCGAAACGCAGGCGCTCAGTGGTCATGTAGAGGTTGATCGCGTCGATCTCCTGACGCAGCGTGACCATCTTCATCGGGTCCTGGTCCAGCGTGTAGCGCAGGAACTCCGAAAGTCGCGTCACCGCCTGGTTTGCGACCTCGTTCTGGCGGTCGAGGATCAGCGTGGAGATCGTGTTGAGCGTGTTGAACAGGAAGTGCGGGTTGAGCTGGTAGCGCAGCATCTTGAGCTGCGCCTCCTGCGCGAGCGCCGCGGCGCGAAGCCCCCGCTCGCGCTCCTGCTCCAGCGACTCGTAGTACTTGATCCCGAAGTACAGCCCCGTCCACGCCACGATGACGAAGGCCGAGTTGGCCGCCGCCACCACCAGGGCCACGGCGTCGAGCCGCTCGCTCATGCCGGGCATGAAGGCCGCGTAGGCGGCGGCGATGACCAGCC
>JALORP010000101.1 GCA_025458865.1 Steroidobacteraceae bacterium
CGGAAGCGTTCGCGTCCAATCCAGGACGGAGTCGTGGTTGACCAGTTCGTCCTGATCGCCCTGCACGACGAGCCACGGGCAGCCGGGGGGAGCCAGCCGCGAGAAGTCGAAGCGCTGCACCGGCGGGGCGACGGTCACGAGCCGCTCGGCCTGGCGCTGCCGGGCAAGCGCGTAGGCGATGAAGCTGCCGAACGAGAAGCCCGCCGCCCACAGCCGCCGGGCCCCGAAGCGCTCCATCGCCCAGTCCGCCACCGCGACCGCGTCCTCCGCCTCGCCCTGGCCGTGATCGTAGCGGCCCGCGCTGCCGCCCACGCCGCGGAAGTTGAAGCGCACCGCCGGCACGCCGAGGTCGAGCGCCGCGCGCGCGAGCGTGTGCACCACCTTGTTCTGCATCGTGCCGCCGAACAGCGGATGCGGATGGCAGCAGACGGCGACGATGCCCGGGACCGGCGTCGCCGCAACCTCGACGAGCGCCTCGATCGGCCCCGCCGGCCCCTCGATGAAGGCCCGCTCCGCCGGCGGCGGCCGCAGGTTCATCGGGCGGGGACGATGGTCGCCGACTTGATCGCCTCGAGCGCCGGCATGCCCGCCTCCACCATGTAGGCGAATTCCTTCGCGTTGCAACCATGCTCGCAGACGCCGCAATCGGTCCCGAACATGATCGGCACGCCGGCCTTCCACGCCCGCGCGAAGGTCTGCTGGATCTGCGGCCCGACCGCGAGGGCCCTGGGCGTGACCATCGCGGGAAAACACGTCGGATCCTGCGCCTTCTCATACACCCAGCGGCCGGCCGAAATGGTCGGCAAGCACCACGTGCCCTTCTCGCGCATGAGCTTCATGGTCTGGTCGTCCATGAAGGTGCCGTGCTCGATGGAGTCCACCCCGGCGCGAACGGCCCGGCGGATGCCCTCGGCGCCGTGGGCGTGGGCCGCCACGTCGCCCTCCGACTTGGTGAACCGTTCCAGCGGCGCGCTGCGGCTCTGCTCGCTGGTGACGTGAGTGTGCATGTCCATGAGCCCGGCGTGGATGACGGCGGCGGCGTGCGCGCCCGTCGCGACGGAACAGAGGGCCAGGCCGAGCCCGGCGAAGAAGCTACGCAATGGCTGTCCTCCCCAGGGACTGTCAACGGTGCGCCGCAGGCGCGGATTCACTTCGCCCCTTCAACCAGGTTGTTCGACTCGACGCCCAGCAGCTCGACCTCGAAGACCAGCGTCGAGTTGGGCGGGATCAGGCCGTTGCCCATGTCGCGGCGACCGTAGGCCAGCTCGGGCGGGATCACCAGCCGGCGAAGGCCGCCGACCTTGAGGCCGATCAGCCCGACCTCCCAGCCTCGGATCACGCGGCCCTCGCCGAGCGCGAACAGCAGCGGGCTGCCGCGGTCGCGGGAGCTGTCGAACTGGCGGCCGCGGTAGCCGAGCGCCGAGGGCTCGTGCAGCCACCCCGTGTAGTGGACCACCAGCCTCATGCCGGGCGCCGCCTCGGTGCCGGTGCCGGGCCGCAGGTCCTCGATCAGAAGCTGCGGCCCCGCTTCGCTGACCTGCACCCGGGGCACCGCCGGCGCCGCTGGTGACGTGGCCGCATCGGCCGGCTGGCCCGCCGGGGGCTCGTCGCCCGCCGCGAGCGCGTGGCCCGCGACCAGCGCACCGGCCAGCAGCCAGGTGGCCGGCGCCTTCACTCGCCGGGCTGCCTGAAGTCGAGCGAGGCGGAATTCACGCAATAGCGAAGCCCGCTCGGCGCCGGGCCGTCCTCGAAGACGTGCCCGAGGTGGGCGCCGCAGCGGGCGCAGGTGATCTCGGTGCGGATCATCCCCAGCGTGGTGTCGCGATGGGTCGCGATGCGGTCGCCGGCGAGCGGCAGCCAGAACGACGGCCACCCCGAGCCGGACTCGTACTTCGTCTCAGAGGAAAACAGCGCCTGCCCGCAGCAGACGCAGGCATAGAGGCCTTTCTCGTGGTGCAGGTAATAACGGCCGGTGAAGGCGCGCTCGGTGCCTTTCTCCTGGGTGCAGTGGAACTGCTCGGGCGTGAGCCTGGAGAGCAGCTCCTCACGCGTCGGGACCTTCTCCGCCATCTCTCGCTCCTTGGCCGGCGAACCGGGGCATCATTATATGGCCCAAGGGCGCCCGGCCCGGAGTCTCAGCCGGCCCCCGGCACGATGATCGACGGCGCCTCCGCCGGGGCCGCCTCGAGCACGCGATTCAGCCGCCGGACGAACCCCGCGGGGTCCTCGAGTGCGCCGCCCTCGGCGAGCACCGCCTCGTCGTGCAGCAGCGCCGCGAGGTCGTCGAAGGCGTCGCCGTCGGGTGTCGAATCGAGCCGGCGCACCAGCGGGTGCCCGGGGTTGAGCTCGAGCCAAGGCCTCGAGGCGGGCAGCGTCTGGCCGGCAGCCTCCAGCAGCCGGCGCAGCTGCGGCCCGAGGTCGTGCTCCTCGCGCACCAGGCACGACGGCGACTCCGACAGCCGCTCGCTCGGCCGGACGCCCGCGAGCCGCTCGCCGAGTCGGGCCGCCACCCTCGCGCAGAGACCCTCGATCGCGGAGCCGGCGACCGCGGCGGCCTTGCGTTCTCCTTCGGCGGCGAGTCCGCCGATGTCGAGCGCGCCGCGCGCGGCATCGCGCAGCGTCCTGCCCTCGAACTCGCCGAGGTGGCCGGCCATCCACTCGTCGACCCGGTCGGTAAGCAGCAGCGCCTCGACGCCGTGGCGGCGCAGCGCCTCGAGGTGGGGACTGCCGCGGGCGGCCGCGAGGCTGTCCGCAGCGACGTAGTGGATGTCCTTCTGGCCCTCGGGCATGCGCGCCACGTAGTCCGACAGCGACTGGTCCTGCTCCGCGCCCTCGGAGCGGGTGGTCGAGAAGCGCAGCAGCTTCGCGATGCGCTCGCGATTGGCGGGGTCCTCCGCGACGCCCTCCTTCAGCACCTGGCCGAACTCGCGCCAGAACTCGCGGTAGCGCTCCGGTTCCTCGGTGGCGATCTTTTCCAGCATGTCGAGCACGCGGCGCGTGAGCGCGGAGCGGATCGGCTCGACCTCGCGGTCCTCCTGCAGCATCTCGCGCGAGACGTTGAGCGGCAGGTCGGCGCAGTCCACCACGCCCTTCACGAAGCGCAGGTACAGCGGCAGGAACTGC
>JALORP010000039.1 GCA_025458865.1 Steroidobacteraceae bacterium
GCAACTCGAATGTGATGGTCACGAAACACCCTCCTGTGGGTCAGAGGGTGGGGAAAATCCGATGCCCTTACCTGGGGAGTATCAGATGCCCGGTGACAGCGCCAGAAGTAGAACGCCGCGAGGCGGTCCATCACGCACTGCGTCGGGGTCAGGATACGGACTGTCATCCGCCCCACCGGCAGTTCCATCCAGTCGCGGATCAACTCCCTGCCGACCGCGAGCGGCCACGGTGGGAACTCGAGCGTGTACGGAGCCGCATCGTGAACGTAGTGGCGTCCTGATACACGGCTGAATCCGAGCTTGCGCAGTACGGCGTCGAGTTCACGATGGCCGGCCGGCGAAACGAAGTCCAGATCCCGAGAGACATACAGCCCCTCCGAATAGATCTGCACCGCCGCACCACCCGACAGCACTGCCGTGATGCCCGCGGCAGCCAATGCCTCGGACACCGTGGCGGCCACCTCCTCGATCGGCGATTCTGCGTCCAGCGAGTTCACAAGGCCTTGCCGCTGCGTCTCGGCCGCGTACGCCGCCGCAGGTAGCGCTGGCGATCGGCCGGCGGGAGACTGTCGATCGCGGCACGCAGCAGTGCGCGAATCGCCGGCACGAGCGGATTGCGCGGATTCCACTCGTATAGCCGGGTACGACCTACAAGCCTGCTGACCAGGACTCCACCCGACTCGAACTTCTCCAGCTGTTTGCGCACCTGGCTCTGGGCCATGCCGAAGGTCGTGGCGATCTCCCGGCCGTAGCCCTGCTCGTAGTTCTGCAGGTAGAGCAGGACCCGCTCGGCCGCGGAGCTGCCAAATAGCACCTCAAGCATTATGGGACCTTCGAGTAGCTCATATGATGCCTAAAGTAGTTCATATGAGCGTGAACCACAACGGGCGCCAGGAGCGCAGCCCAAGGGTACGGAACAATCGGCGCCGCCGCGCCCAGTGCGGGGATCGAACCGGCGACCCGCGGACCGATAGTCCGCGCGCCATGGGTCAACCCGTCTGAATTCAGCGAGTTAGATGGTGGCCAGGGAGGGAATTGAACCCCCGACACGCGGATTTTCAGTCCGCTGCTCTACCAACTGAGCTACCTGGCCGTCGGCAGGGGTGCGTATTAGACCGGCGCGGGCCGCCGGGCGTCAAGGAAAGCCCGACGGGGCCTCAGGCTCGGGTGTCGAGCAGGGTGCCGATCGCGCGATCGGCGCGGTCGAGCATCTTCGCCGAGGCCTCTACCTGCCGGACAGCAGTCAGCGCGTCCACGGTGGCACGAGCCAGATCGGCAGGGTCGCCGCTGCCACGGGCCACCGCCTGTGCAGCGGACGCGGCCTGCGCGAGTCCGCGCTCGAGGCCGGCCCTCGCGGCGGTCATGGCGTCGAATACGCTGGAGACCGTGGGTACGTTTGCAACGTTCATGAGTACCAGAATGTTATTCGGCCTGTCCGCCGGACGCCGTGATCGGGATCACGCGACTCCGCTACGATGGCGACGCCTGCCGCGGAGAATCCTGCGTGACCAGCGAATCGAGCACTCCCAGTCCCGCGCTTGCCATAATCACCGGCGCCGGCAGCGCCAACGGAATCGGCTTCGCCACCGCCTCGCGCCTGGCGCGATCGGGCTTTCAAGTCCTGCTGACCGGCCTCTCGGCGCGCGTCCATGAGCGGGCCGACGAGCTGGCTGCGGCGGGCCACCGGGCCCACGCGTTCACGGGAGACCTGGCGGACGAGATAGCCGTGCGCGCGCTCGCAGCGCTCGCTGGTTCGCTGGGCCCGCCGGTCACGGTCCTCGTCAACAACGCGGGCATGGCGGTGGCGGGCGAACTCGATGCGTCGGCGCCGGTCGAGCACATGGCCCTCTCGGACTGGCATCGCACGATCGAGCGCAACCTGACGAGCTGCTTCCTGGTGAGCCGCGCCTTCGCCGGCGGCATGGCGGCGCGCGGCTACGGCCGGATCGTGAATGTCTCCTCCACCGCGGGCCCGGTGTCGGCGATGCCGGGCGACTCGGCCTACGCGGCAGCGAAGGCGGGCATCGTGGGCTTCACGCGCTCGCTCGCACTCGAGGTGGCGGAACGCGGCGTGACGGTCAATGCGGTCGCGCCGGGCTGGATCGCGACGGGCTCGCAGACGCCGGCCGAGGCAGCGGCGGGTCTCGCCACGCCGATGAAGCGCTCGGGTACGCCGGACGAGGTGGCGGCGCTCATCGAGTTCCTGTGCTCGCCCTGTGCCTCCTACGTCACGGGTCAGCTTGTCGTCGTGGACGGCGGCAACGCGATCATCGAGGCACGCCACGCATGAGCGCGCCGGTCGTGCTCGTCACCGGCGCGGCGGGCGGCATGGGCGGCGCGATCGCACGGCGGTTCGCCGCGGGCGGCTGGCGCGTCGCTGCCACGGATCTCGACGATGCAGCCCTGTCCGTGCTCGAGGCGGAGGTGCCGCTGGTCGCCCGCGTTCCGGCCGACCTTCGCTTCGCGGAAGCCTGCCACGGCGTCCTCGGCGAAACGATGGCGCGTGCCGGACGCCTCGATGCGCTAGTGAACGCCGCGGGCGTGTGGCGCGAAGGGCCGGTCGAGTCGTTCACCGAAGCGGACTTCGACCTCCTCATCGCAGTGAACCTCAAGTCGGCATTCTTCATGTGCGCTGCGGCGATCCCGGCGCTGCGCGCGACGCGCGGCGCGATCGTCAACATCTCGAGCGACGCGGGCCGGCACGGCAACGTGGGCGCCGCGGCCTACTGCGCGAGCAAGGGCGGGCTCACGAACTTCACGAAGGCGCTCGCGCTCGATCTCGCGCCGGACCTCGTGCGTGCCAACGTGGTCTCGCCCGGCGATACGGCGACCCCGATGCTCGACTTCCAGGCGGAACGCTACGGCGGCGGCGACCCGGCGGCCTACAAGGCCGCACTCCTCGCCAGGTACCCGCAGGGAACGCGGGCACGCTTCGTGCGGCCCGAGGAGGTCGCCGAGCTGGTCTTTTTCCTCTGCCAGCCGACGGCCGCCGCAATCACGGGCGCCGACTACTCAATCGACTTCGGCTACACCGCCGGCAAGTGACGCGGGCCGCACGCGCGGGGAATCACCCGCTCGCACATGACATAACGTGAAGGGGGTCACGGCGGCCGGACGCCGGCTTTCCTAGAGTGCCGCGACGGTCGTCGGCCCCGCCCCGGGAACGGGCGCCCGGCGGCTGCCGGCATTGCCACCAGGACCGCCGAGCCTTGAGCGAATCGAACCGCAAGCCGCAGGCGCTGATCATCGAGGACAGCGAGCATCTCGCTTTCCTGCTCGGCTACATGCTCGAGCGCGAGGGATTCGAGACCGCCACGCTTCGCGACGGGCGCCAGGCGGCTCACTACATTGCCGGCTCCAGGCCGCCCGACGTGGTCCTGATGGACCTGATGCTGCCCTACCTCGATGGGTTCGAGATCCTCGGCCTCGTGCGCGCGCATCCACACTGGAAGACGGTGCCGGTGATGGTGCTGTCCGCCCGATCCGGCGAGGACGACGTGGTGCGGGTGCTGGAGAGCGGAGCAAACGACTTCGTGCGCAAGCCCTACCGTCCCCGCGAGCTGCTCGCCCGCGTGAGGCGGCTGATCTCGGAGGTACCCGATGCGCTCATCTGAGCGATGCCGGGCAGCGGCCGTCATCCTCGCGGCGCTGCTCGCGTGCCCGGCGCATGCCGAGTCCGCCGGCCCGCTCCCGCAGGCACGCGCGGCGGCGCAGGCGGGCGACCACGCCGGCGCGCTTGCCAGTCTCGACGCGTGGCTCACGGAGCACCCGGGCGACCGGGACGCCCGCTTCCTGCGCGCCCAGGTGCTCGCGTGGTCCGGCGACTATGCGGCGAGCCGCGCGGCCTACGACGAACTGTTGGCCGAGATCCCCGATGACGTGGACGCGCGCTTCGGTCGCGCGCAGGTGGCACTGTGGAACGGCGAGCCGGATCGGGCGCTCGAGGACATCGAAGCGGCCCGCGCGATCGCGCCGGACTATGCGGCGCTCGCGGAGCTCGAGCGGCAGGCGCACGAGGCGATGACGGCAGGGATCGCTCCCTCCCCGGCTGAGGCGCCGGGGCGACCGCGCGAGCTGATCGTGCAGGCGAGCTGGGAGGACCTGGACCGCGGCTACGACGACTGGGTCAACGTCGCCGTGTCCGCACGCGCCGGGGTGACGCCCGACGCGGAGCTTCGCGGCTCGGCCGCCTACGTCCGCCGCTACGGCGAAGGCGACGTAGAGGCCAGCCTTGGCGGATCCTGGTCCGCGGCGCAGCGACTCGAGATCGGCGCCGACCTCGGCGCGGCCGCCGACGCAGGCTACCTGCCGGAATGGTCCGCACTCGCCTACGCGCTCACTCGGCTCACGGCCACGACCACGCTGCAGCTCGCCTACCGCCACGCGAGCTACAGCAACACGCGCAACGACACGGTGTCGCTCACCGTCGAGCAGTACTTCGATCGGTTCCGTTTCGCCTACAGCCTCCACCGCGGTGATCCTGCGGACGCGAAGCGCACCTGGTCCCACGTGGGCCGGTTCGACTACTACTACGGCGAGTCGAGTTCGGCGGGCCTGCTGTACACCACGGGCGAGGAGTCGGAAAGCGACGGCGCCGGCGGCCTCTTCGTCACGCCGGTGGAGGGCGTCGCGCTGCTGGGCCGCCACGCGCTGACCCAGGACTGGACGCTGCTGTGGGCCGCGACCTGGCACGACCAGGGCGACCTGTACCGCCGGGCAGGCTTCAATGTCGGCGTCGCCCGCCGCTTCTGACACCCTGATCCACGTCGCGTGGATCACCGCGCAGGCGTCCCTCGCCGGGACCGCGCTGCTCCTGCTGTGCGTGTTCTGGATGCACTGGCGCCGCAACGCGAACGAGGCCCGGCGGCGCGCCTTCGTCGCGCGCTGGCGCCCGGCGCTCGCGGCCGTCGCGCTCGACGGCAGCGGAGCGCACTTCGACGCCCTGCCCAGGCTCGACCGGCGCGACTTCGAGCTGTTCCTGCACGAGTGGATTGCCATCCACGAGGCGCTGGACAGGGAGTCCTGCCAGGGTCTCGAGGCGCTGAGTCAGCGGTTGAGGGTGGGCGACCTCGCGGGTCGCATGCTGGGACACACGCGCCTCGAGAGCCGCCTGCTCGGGACGATCGCCCTCGGCCACGTCGGCGACTCCCGGCAGTGGGATGCGCTGCTCGCCGAGACGGACTCGCACAACCTGACGCTGTCCCTCGCGGCCGCGCGGGCGCTGGTGCGGCTCGACCCCGAGCGCGCGATCGTTGCGCTGGTGCCGGTCATCGAGCGGCGCGCGGACTGGCCGCACACGCGTATCTGGCCGCTCCTCGAGGAAGCCGGTCCCGCGGCCCTGACGGGCCCGCTCGTGGCGGCCATCCGCGGCGCGGCGCCGGAGCAGCAGGCGCGACTGGCCCGATTCCTGCCGCTCGCCGACGAGACCGCTGCCGGAGAGCTGGTGGCGGACCTGCTGGGAACGACCACGAGCGACCAGGTCGTCGCCAGCTGCCTCGGCGTCGTCGACAGTCCCGCCGAACTGGCGACCGTCCGCGGGCTCGCCGCCCACCCACGTTGGCACATCCGCATGCTTGCGGCGAAGGCGCTCGGCCGCCTCGGCGAACGGCAGGACGAGGCGCTGCTGACGTCGATGCTGGGCGATGCCGAATGGTGGGTGCGCTACCGGGCAGCGCAGGCGCTCGTGGCGCTGCCCTGGATGCGCAAGGACCGCGCCGGCGCCCTTCGCGACACGCTGACGGACCGCTTCGCGAAGGACGCGATGGAGCAGGCCCTCGCGGAAAGGGGCTACCGTTGAACGTCGCCGCAATCGTCGCCGCGCTCCAGTGGATCTTCCTGGGCTACTTCGTCGTGCTGAACGCGGTGTACCTGGCGCTCAATGTCATCGCGCTGTTCGCGCTGCGGCGCTACATGGGCCAGCGCGTCGCCGATGTCGGCCCGGCCCTGTCGCCGGAACTCGATCTCCCGATCAGCGTGATAGTGCCGGCCTACAACGAATCCCTCACGATCGGCGAGTCCGTGCGCGCGCTGCTGCAGCTGGAGTATCCGCACTTCGAGATCGTGGTGGTCAACGACGGCTCGAAGGACGCCACGCTGGAGACCCTGATCCGCGAGTTCTCGCTGCGGCCGTTCCCCGAGGCCTACCGCGTACGCCTGCCAAGCAAGCCGGTCGAGGGCATCTACCGGTCCACGATCTACCCCCAGCTGCGGGTGATCGACAAGGCGAACGGGGGAAAGGCGGACTCCATCAACGCGGGCATCAATGCCGCGCGTTACCCGATCTTCTGTGTCATAGACGCGGATTCCGTCCTGCAGAGGGACAGCCTGCGCCGCGCCATCCAGCCCTTCCTCGACGACGCCGCCACGGTCGCGGCCGGCGGAACCATCCGTATCGCCAACGGCTGCCGCGTGAGCGGCGGCTTCATGGAGGAGATCGACCTGCCTCGCCACCCGCTGGCGGTCTTCCAGATCGTCGAGTACCTGCGCGCGTTCCTGTTCGGGCGGCTGGGCTGGTCCCCGATGAACGCGCTGCTGATCATCTCCGGCGCCTTCGGCCTCTTCCGCAAGGAGGTGGTCGTTGCGGCCGGCGGATTCCGCGCCGACACCATCGGCGAGGACATGGAACTGATCGTGCGCATGCACCGCGTGCTGCGCGCCGAGGGCCGGCGCTACCGCATCTGCTACGTCCCCGACCCCATCTGCTGGACCGAGGCGCCCGAGGACCTTCGGACGCTCGGCAGGCAGCGCATCCGCTGGCAGCGCGGGCTGATCGAGAGCCTGAAGCTCAACGCCTCGCTCTGCTTCAACCCGAGGGCCGGCGCGGTCGGCATGGTGGCCTTCCCATTCTTCCTGGTCTTCGAATGCCTCGGTCCCATCATCGAGGTGATCGGCCTTGCGGCGCTGCTGTTCGCGGCCATCGCCGGCTACCTGTCGGTCGAGGCCTTCCTGGTCCTGACGGGCCTGTCCATCGTGCTCGGCATCCTGCTGTCCACCAGCGCCTTCGTGTTCGAGCAGATGTCGTTCCACGTCTATCCGCGCCTCGGCCAGACGCTGCGGCTGTTCCTGTTCGCGGTACTGGAGAACTTCGGCTACCGCCAGCTGAACTCGATCTGGCGCATGTACGGCGTGTTCCTCCACCTGCGCGGCAAGCCGGCGAAGTGGGGCGAGATGACGCGCCTGGGCAGCTGGCGCCGTTCGCCTTGATCTAGATCAATTCCCCAGGAAAATCAGACGCCTAGTGGATTACCGGGGTCCCCCGCCGCGTTGCGGCATGGGATAAAAGCTCCGGGCAGGTCTCGGGACCCGGGGGATGACGGTGGATGCTGGCAAGGGTGGGCGCGGAACGGGCACGCTGGCGAAGGCGTTGTTCGTGCTCCTCGGCGTACTCGTCGGCGTGGGCGGCTTCACCTTCAACTATGCCGAGGGCCTCTCTTACCTCAGCACCGACCCAGAGGCCTGCATGAACTGCCACATCATGCGACCGCAGTACGACTCCTGGCTGAAGTCGAGCCACCACACGGTCGCCGTGTGCGTGGACTGCCACCTGCCCCACGACTTCATTGGCAAGTACCTCGCGAAGGGCGAGAACGGCTGGCACCACTCGGTGGGCTTCACGTTCCAGAACTTCCACGAGCCGATCATGATCAAGCCGAAGAACGCGCGCATCCTCGAGCAGAACTGCCTGCGCTGCCACGGCGACCTGACGCACGAGCTGATGATCGGCACGAGCGGACGCGAGGACGACCTGCAGTGCGTGCACTGCCACAAGTCGGCGGGACACGGCGACACGGCTGGACTCGGCGGCTGGCGCGACTGAGACTGACGCAGAGGGAACGAAGATGAGGAATTCCATCCGGGGCTGGTCGAAGCCCGTCATCCTGGCCGCAATCGCCGGCGTCGCGGTGGCCACCGCGCTGGTCACGGCGCTGCTCATGAACATCTTCGAGCGCAAGAGCGAGGCGCTCACGCCGTACGTCAGGATGGTCGAGGTCACCGAGGACACGACCGACCCGGCGCTGTGGGGCGTGAACTGGCCGAAGCAGTTCGACAGCTACAACCTGACGGCCGAGTCCACCCGCACGCGCTTCGGCGGCCACGGCGGCAGCGAGGCGCTCCCGGAGCAGAAGATCGAGCGCGACCCATGGCTCAAGCGCATGTTCCTCGGCTACGCGTTCTCGATCGACTATCGCGACCGGCGCGGCCATGCCTACATGCTGGTGGACCAGGAGAACACCGAGCGGATTTCCAAGCCCCAGTCGGGCTCCTGCCTGCACTGCCACGCCTCGATCATGCCGGTGTACCGCGCGCTCGGCGATGGCGACGCGATGAAGGGGTTCGAGGAGAGCTACAGGTTTTCCTACCAGGAGCTGAACGCGAAGCTGCACGAGAGCGGGCACGCCCACCCGGTCTCCTGCGTGGATTGCCACTCGCCCGACACGATGCAGATCCGCGTCACCCGCCCGGGCTTCATCAACGGCATCCGCGCACTGGCGGAGTCGGATGCACCGGTGCCGCACCTGCCGTCCATCGAGCGCTGGCGCGCAGGCTCGCGCGCCGATCCCTATGATCCGAACAAGGACGCGTCACGCGGCGAGATGCGCTCCTACGTCTGCGGCCAGTGCCACGTCGAGTACTACTGCGCGACGAAGATGCCGCTCGAGTTCCCATGGAGCAAGGGCCTCAAGGTGGAGAACGTCGAGGCACACTGGAACGAGACCACCTTCCCGGATGGATCGAAGTTCTTCGACTACAAGCACGCCGAGAGCGGCGCGGAGATCCTGAAGGCGCAGCATCCCGAGTTCGAGCTGTGGAGCCAAGGCGTCCACGCGCGCGCCGGCGTGTCCTGCGCCGACTGCCACATGCCCTATATGCGTGACGGCGCGACCAAGGTCTCCGACCACTGGGTGCGCAGCCCGCTGCTCAACATCACCCGCGCCTGCCAGACCTGCCACAACGTGCCTGAAGCAGAAATCGCTGCACGCGTGGACGCCATCCAGCAGCGCAACTTCGACCTGATGCAGCGCGGCGGTGCGGCGATCATGGACCTGCTCGACGCGGTGCAGGCCGCCAAGGCCGCCGGCGCCACCGAGGCACAGCTCGCCGAGGCGCTCGACCTGCAGCGCAAGGCCCAGTGGCGCCTCGACTTCATCGCGGCCGAGAACTCGATGGGCTTCCATGCGCCGCAGGAGGCCGCACGGGTGCTCGGCGAGGCCGCCGACTACGCTCGACAGGGCCAGGTGGCAGCAATTCGATGGCAGGAGGCGAAGCCATGAACGAAACCCCGCACATCAAGGCCCCTCCGCCGGAGCACGAGCACCATCGCCGCGAGACCCCGCCACTCACGGGTCGCCTCGCTCGCGAATTCCTGACCATGCGCCACATGGTCGACCTGTGGTGCCGCGACCACCACGGCGATGCGCCGTCGCACCCCTGCCCGTCCTGCGCCGAGTTCCTCTCCTACGCCGAGTGCCGGCTGGCGAAATGCCCCTACGGCCAGGAAAAGCCCACCTGCACGAACTGCCCGATCCACTGCTACAAGAAGGATCCGAAGGAGTTCGCGAAAGAAGTCATGCGCTACTCCGGGCCGCGCATGATGACGCGCCATCCGGTGCTCGCGCTGCTGCACGTGCTGGATGGCCGGCGCAAGGTGCCGCACCCGATGGAAGCCAGGCGCGCCGGAAAGGGCTGAACGCGCTGGACGAGACCGGAAAAGGAGAGGCCCGGGAGCGACGCTCCCGGGCCTCGTCCCATTGCGACGGCCTCAGCCGCCGAAGTTCCAGCGAACGCCGATGCCGTAGCTGTCCGCGTCGTCGCCGAGTGTCGCCTCCAGGCCAACCGCGAACTGCGGCATGAAGTACCACCGCGCCGCGATGCCGAAGCTCGTGTCGTCGCCCGAGTCCGAAAGGTCCACGTAATTGATGGCGCCCTCGAGCTCCAGGTTGTCGGTGACAAAGCTGCGGATGCCGACGCCGAGGCCGTAGCCATCGTCATCGGCGCTCAAACCGAAGCCGTCGGCCTCGGCCTTTACGTAGGCGAGCTTGCCGTAGAGGTCCATGTTCGGCGCGAAGGACCAGGCGTAGCCGAAGCCGACGTTGTAGGTCTCCAAGTCGACATTGCGCACGCTCTGGTCCAGGTAGCCGGCGAACATGAACACGCTGTCCGTCAGCTCGAACGAACCGCGCAGGGCAAACCCGTCCGCATTGTCGCCGACGTCATCGATATCGGTCTCGACGTAGGCAAGGTCGATGTACGAATAGCTCGGCGACTGCGCCTGGGCCGCCACAGGCAGCAGGGCCGCGGAAGCGATCAGGGCACTGGCAATCTTGAATTTCATGCGTTTTCCTCTTGCATGCAGGACCGCACCCGACTTCGGGTGCACCGCGGACCCCCAAGCGGGGGTACCACTCTTTCGCGTCACCGTGACGCGCTCGGGTAGTAGGACCTGCCATGAGAGGCGCTTGTTCCGGCGGCTCGTCTCTATTCGCGGTCGGCTCGACGCTCGTCACGTTGCGGCCCGAATGGGTTGACACGCCCAGGAAGCACTGTCCGCGAGTCGTGGCGGAAGGCCTACGTCGGCCGGCGAGGGCGCGGGCAGGCCCGTACGGGCGGGCCAGGCAGTCCTCGGTTCGCCGACAGCCGCCGGTGATCGTCTAAGCTATGCACGTGACGCGCGTGGCCCATGACGCCGAAAGGACTGCCTCCCGGGGTGGCTTCGCCGCCCTGCTGTTCGCTCTTGCCTGCGCCGCGCAGGCGAGCGACATCGTCCTCGAGATCGACCCCGCTTCCATCGTCACGCCCGATCTGGAGGCGCCGGCCCCGCTCGTCGAGGTCAACGACATCCGCGAGACGGTTGCGCTCGAGCGCACGACGATCGGCGAGGTCTCCCTCGGCGCAATCGAGGTCGTCCCGCCGCTGCCGCAACTGGTCGGGACTATCGTGTCCGCAAGGGCCGCCGGAATGCCCTTCCAGTCCGGTGCCGGCGAGGATCCGCCCGTCATCTACTGCGACCTCCGCCGCTTCTCGATCGAGACGCCCGCCACCCTCCTCTACTGGGACATCAAGTCGCGCATCGACGTCGTGCTGAGGGTCGGTGACCGGGACCGCGAGGTCAGCGCAAGCGCCAAGGCGCGTACCTGGGTCTACCCGAGCAAGACGCTCCTCGAGCAGGTGACGCGCGAGGCGCTGCTCGACCTGTCCGAAAAGGTCGAGCCCGCGCTGGCCGAGCTGCTGTCGGCGCCGCCTGTCGAAGATGAGGAGGCAGCGGCGGAGGCGGGGACGGAAACCGAACCGCAGCCTTGAGAGCGTCGGCGACGCGCTGGGCGGGTATGCCCGGCAGCGTGAAGGCCGCCGAGGTCGAGCACAACCCGCGACGCCGCGCCGGAAGCTCGCGCGCTCAGCCGCCGCCTTCGCCGCGAGAAACTCGCGGTGGCGCTCCAGCCAGGCGCTCCCGCGGTACGGCCGCCACGCCAGGTCCACCTCGAGCGCGATGGGGTCGAACCAGCCCCGCTCGCGGGCTCGCGTCAGCGCGGCATCGGCAGCCGCCGGGTCGTCGCGCAACGCGGCGAGCGCGGCGCGGTGATGTTCGATCACGGGAATCGCCGTGCCGCCCTCGATCGCCCTGTCGAGACGCGCCGCGTAGTCCGCGAGTTCGGCGGCGTGGTCGAGCCCCGCCGCCGTGCGCAACGCGATCCAGTTCGCGAGCTGCGAGGCGCCGAAGCGCGTCGGGTACCAGTTGTGAAACACCAGGTCGCGGTCGGCCGGTCCTTCCAGGGCGCTCGCGTAGTCGGCGAGAGCGGCCGCCGTATCGCCGACGAGGGCGCGCGCATGGGCGGTCGCGACGGTCTGCCAGGGGTGCTGCGCGGCCCCGCGGCCCTCGTTCAGCAGCCAGCGAAGCGATTCTTCGTAACGACCGTCCGACAAGAAGGCGTACAGGTGGCCGTCGACGTAGATGGGAGCCTCGGGTAGCTGCGGCCGAAGCTCGCGGACGTCTCGCCGACCCGACCCTAGTCGGCGGTACCGGCCGGCCTCGGCGCCTCGAGCAGCTCGACGAGGTACCCGTCGGGGTCGAATACGTGGAAAACCCTGCCCTGCATCGGTCGCCCTTCGGCATCGAGCCTGCTCGACCGGTAGGTTGAGGGCTGCGTGGCGATGTTCGCGCCGGCCGCCGCAAGCCCGGCGTGCATGGCGAGCGCGTCGGGCACGTCCATCACGAACACCGAGTCGCCGAGGCCGATGCGCGGGCGGTTCATCGGCCGCACGGGCGACGGGCTCGCCTCGTCGAAGGAGACGAGCCCGATCCTGCCGCCCTCGCCGCGCTCGCTCGCGAGGATCACGAGCCGCCAGCGGCTGGAGCGGCTATTGACCGGGAACGGGCTGTCGGGATTGCGCTCGCCGCCCATCTCGCTCTCGACCCGAAAGCCGAGCAGCTCGTAGAAGGCGCGCGAGCGCTCCACGTCCGCGACGACGAGCGCCGTGCGCATGAGCATCGCGCCTTCGGCGCGGGCCGCGTCCGACGCCAGCGTCGACATACACGCCGCGAAGAGCAGCACGAAGCTGCGAACCGGGTGCCGAATCAAGAAGGCTTCTTCGCGGGCATTAGCCGCGGTCCGCAGGCGCGACGAATCCCTCGGGCTTCGTCGAACCACCGGCGAAGAAGAACTTCTCCATCTCCTTCACAAGGAACTGGCGCGCCTTCGGGTCGAGTGAATTCAGGCGATACTCGTTCATGAGCATGGTCTGGTGCTCGAGCCAGCGCTGCCAGGCCTCCTTCGACACCTGCTCGTAGATGCGCTTGCCGAGCTCGCCCGGCCAGGGCACGCGGTCGAGGCCCTCGGCCTCGCGGCCGAGCATCACGCAGTTCACGGTCCTGGCCATCGAGGCTCCTCCGGGGATGTTTCATCGAGCGCCGGCACGGCGATTGCCTGGATCAGCTTCGCGACCGGCGCCGCGAGGCCGACCCGCGCCGGCGCGCGGCTGTTATACCAGACGTATCCCGCCCCCTCCATGGCGGCGGGCGCCTCGAGCCTGAGCGCGAGCGGCACGAGCTCGAGGTCGAAGTGCGTGAAGCTGTGCGTGAACGGGGGCCAGGGTTCGAGCCTCGGCTCGGACACGCCGAGCCGCTCGCGGCTCCAGACGCGCGCATCGGATTCCGTCTCGAACTGCGGAAGCCCCCACAGCCCGCCCCACAGACCGGTCGCGGGCCGCTGCTCGAGCAGCACGCTCGCATCCTCGCGCAGCACGACGAGCACGTGCGCACGCTCGCGACGGCGCTCGCGCGGCCTTGGCCGCGGCGCCGGCAGCGCCGCCTGCCTGCCCTCGGCGCGCGCGACACAGCCGGAGGCCAGGGGGCACAGCGCGCAGGCCGGCCGGCTGCGCGTGCACAGCGTCGCGCCGAGGTCCATGATCGCCTGTGTGTAGGCGGCCGCCTCCTGTTGCGGCGTGCAGGCCTCGGCGAGCTCCCACAGGCGCGCCTGCACGGCCGGCAGGCCCGGCCAGCCCTCGACGCCGAAGCAGCGCGCGAGAACCCGCTTGACGTTGCCGTCGAGGATCGCGTGCCGCTCGCCGCGCGACAGCGCGAGGATCGCGCCCGCCGTGGAGCGACCGATGCCCGGCAGCGCGTGAGCCGCCTCGAAATCCCGCGGAAACTCACCACCCCAGTCGGCGACGATGGCCTGCGCCGCGCGGTGCAGGTTGCGCGCGCGCGCGTAGTAGCCGAGCCCCGACCACAGGTGCAGCACCTCGTCCACCGGCGCGGCGGCGAGCCTGGCGACGTCCGGGAACCGCGCCATGAAGCGCCCGTAGTACGGGATCACCGTGGCGACCTGCGTCTGCTGCAGCATGATTTCGGACACCCACACCCGGTACGGGGTCGGGTCCCGTTGCCAGGGGAGATCCTTGCGGCCATGGCGCGCGAACCACGCGAGCAGGGCCGGCGCGACGGCTGCGGCGGCGGGAGGAGCGCTCACGGAGGATTCGCTCCGTCCAGGTCGGGCTCGACGACCACGCGCACGCCGTGGGCCACGGCGCCGCCGAACGACGCACGCTCGACCTCGACCACCGCCTCGAGATCGATCCCGCCGAGCGCGCCGAGCAAGGCGCCGAGCGCTTCGCCGGGCGATGCCGGCTCGGCCGGGCCGGGCGGCAGGTAGCGGTCGAGGTCGACGACATCGAGCGAGAGCGCGAGCCTTGCCGCCGCCGGGTATGGCGGCAACGCGAGCGATCCCGACAGGGACGTATCGTCGAGGCGGCCGGCGATGCGATCCAGGGCGAGCCCGCCCGGGCCGAGTCGGCCCTGCACGGCGAGTTCCGCCGATCCGAGCGCCTCCGGGTCCGTCGTGGCCGGCAGCGCCCGCGCGATGGAATTCATGACCGCGCGTGGCACGAAGGGCCCGGTCTCGATCGCGAAGTCCACGACCGGCGCGTCGAGCAGCGCAGTGACCTCGGCCCGCGCGCGGCCACTGAGTCCAAGCGCCTCGAAGTCGAGCCCCTCGAGCCTTGCGGTCTGTTCCGCGAAGTCGAGGTCAAGACGATCCATGCCGCCGATCAGGTCCGCGCCGCCCATGCCGAAGTCGCCGCCGCCGATCCAGCCCCGCAGGGTCGCCGCCGCGAAGCCGTAGCGCCCACGGTCCGGGTCCAGCGTCGCATCGGCCTCGATGGCCGCGTGGAAGACGTGCTCCGCCGCCTCGCCGGCCAGGCGCAGCTTCAGGGGGAAGGCGTGCGCGGGCCGGACCCCGCTCGCCTCCAGCGACAGGCCGCCGATGACGACGTTTGCGTCGCGGCGCAGGTCGGCGTACTCGACCCGGCCGCCTTCGATGGCCAGTTCGCCGACCTCGAAGGCGGCGGGTCCCGTGCCCGCGAGCTCGATGACCCGCTCCACCAGCGCCGTGTAGTTGTCGCGGCCGTCGGCCTCGATGCGCGGCCGCAGCGTGACGCCCACGAGCCGCAGGCTGCGCAGCACCATCGGCGCCCGCCCCAGCTCGCTCCAGCGCATCCCGAGGGTGCCGCGCTCGAGCGTCAGCAGCGGGCCTGCGGGGCCGGCGGCGCCGACCTCGAGCCCCTCGATCTCGACAGACGGCGACGGCCACAGGCCGACGGCAAGCCCGGCGAGCCGCACGGGCTGGCCGAGGGCGGCCGAGGCGCGCGTGGCAGCCTGCGCCGCCGACCAATCGCTGCGGGAAATGACCCAGGCCCCAACCACCAGCAGGATCGCGAGGCCGGCCAGGGCGAGGAGCATGGCGGCAGCGACGCGCGCAGGACGCATGGATTACGCCGACGGAAGGAGCCTGTGATTCTAGCAGCCGCTCCGGCGCGGGGCGCTGCGCCGTGCCGGCCGGAGTGCCGGGTCAGCCGCCGCTGGCGAGGCGCTTCGGGACGGAGGCGAAGTGGTCGGCGATCGCGCTGGCGGGCATCGGCCGGCCCACGTGATAGCCCTGGGCGAAGTCGCAGCCGGCCTCGGCGAGGAAGTCCAGCGCTGTGGGCGTCTCCACTCCCTCCGCGCAAACCTTGAGGCCGAGCCCGTGCGCGAGACCGACGAGCGAACGCACCATGGTCTCGGCCTCGCGGCTCTTGCCGAGGTCCATGCCGAGCGACTTGTCGATCTTCAGTTCGTTGAAGGGCATCCGGTAGAGCTGCGTGAGCGACGAGTAGCCCGTGCCGAAGTCGTCGAGCGACAGCCCGAAGTCCTTCACCCGCAGACGGGTCAGGATGTCCATCGTGCGCGTCGGGTCCTCGAGGGCGGCGGACTCGGTGATCTCGAGCGTGAGAGAGGAATTGCGGACGCCGTGGGCGGCGAGCAGGTCGGACAGGCGGTCCGGGAAGTCGAGGTCGGTGACGAGCTTCGGCGACATGTTGATGGCCAGTCCGAGATCAATCCCCTGCGCACACCAGGCTCCGACCTGACGGACACCCTCCTGCAGCACCCAGTCCGTGGCCGCCGCAATGAGCCCCGAGGACTCGGCGAGCGGGATGAACCGGTCCGGATAGATCATGCCGAGGTCGGGATGGTCCCAGCGCAGCAGCGCCTCGACGCCACAGGTCTGCCAGCCCGCGCGCGTGCGCCCGAGCTTTGGCTGGTAGTGCAGCACCAGCTGTCCGCGGTCCACGGCGCGGGCGAACTCCAGCGGTTCGAGCACGCGCTCCACCCGGCGGTGGCGGGCCAGCACGGCCTCGAATTCCGCGAGCATGAGCGGCTTCTGGAGCACGCCGCTGATGTCGAGGCCCACCGAGCGTCCGAAGCGCTCCGCGCTCGTGAGGACGCGCGAATCCATGCCGCTCGAGATCAGCAGCGGCACGCGCACGCCCCGCCGGCCAAGGTAGCGCAGGAGCTCGATTCCGTCCGTGCCCGGCATCTGCAGGTCCAGCACGATCAGCGTCGGCCCGAACTCGCCGAGCCTGGCGTAGAACTCGTCCGCGGAGGCAGCCAGCGCCACGGCATAGTCCATGGACTCGGCCACTTGCGCCGCGAAGTCGAGGATGTCCTCCTGGTCGTCGACCACCAGGAGCCGGTTGATGTTGTCGGTCATGAATTCCGCCTTATCCAGGTTATCGGCCCGGGCTCGCGGCTCTTGAATCCCGGGCATATGTCCGGCCGGCGGACGCTAGGCCGGGGTGCTTCCCTCGGGCGGCGGTGGCCGGCCGGCCACCCACGCGGATGCGAAGCGGATGAGCTGAGCGCCGGTCGCGAGGCCCAGCTTGACCTTGATCCGCTGACGATGCGACTCGACGGTCTTGACGCTCAGGCTGAGGGAGTCGGCCGCCTCGCGCGTGGAAAGCCCCCGCCCGATCATCTGCAGCACCTGCAGCTCGCGGTTGGAGAGCCGGTCTATCGGATCGATCGGACCGGTCCGGCCATCCACCACGCAGCGCGCGAGCATTCTCGAGCGGACGGCGTCACTCACCCACAGGCCCCCGCCGAGGACCTTCCGCAGCGCCGCGATGAACTCGGCACCCGCCGCCTGCTTCATGATGTAGCCGCGCGCGCCGGCGGCAAGCAGCCGCTCGGCGTAGATCGCCTCGTCGTGCATGGACAGCACGAGGACCGGCAGCTCCGGATGGTGGGCGTGGAGGTCGGTGACGAGCTCAATCCCGTCGCCGTCACGGAGGGAAATGTCGGCGACGACCGCATCGGGCAAGCCTTCCCGGATCGACTGGCGGGCCTCCCGCACGCTCGCCGCCTCGCCGCAGACCTCGAGATCGGGCTCGCTCTCGATCAGCCGCTTCAGGCCACGGCGCACGATCGGGTGGTCGTCCACCAGCATGATGCGTCGAGCCGCCGTGCCAGCCTCGTCCGCGGCGACCCGTGGCTTGCTCACTCGCCGCCCTCCGCCGGCCGGTCGGCGGCCCAGCGGACCGCATAGCGCACCAGGTCGCGCGCGTTGGACAGGCCCAGCTTTTCCCGGATGTTCCGGCGGTGCGAGTCCACCGTCTTCGGGCTCATCGCCAGCTCGCGGGAAATCTCCTGCGTCCCGAGGCCGCGCGCGACCAGGCGCAACACCTCCCGCTCGCGCCCGGTCAGCCTCTCCTCGGCGCCTCCCGCAAGGGCGCGCGGAGCGCGGCGCGCGCGCGCCACCAGCCGCTCGCCTACTGCGGTGCTGACGTGCAGCTCACCGGCAGCCACGCGGCGCAGCGCGCGCAGGAACTCCGCCGGTGGCTCCTGCTTCATGACGTAGCCGTGAGCGCCCAGCGCAAGCAGCCGCTCGGCATAGAGCGACTCCTCGTGCATGGACAGTATGAGGATGCGCAGCGCCGGCCAGCGCTGCCTCAACTCGGGGATCAGCGACAGTGCGTTGCGACCCCGCAGCGTGACGTCGAGGACGACCGCCTGCGGGCGCACCCGCTCGACCAGCGCGAGCGCGCCCTCGACGTCCTCAGCTTCGCCGACGACCTTGAAGTCGGGCTGCTCGGCGAGGAGCAACGACAGCCCGTCGCGGACAACCGGATGGTCTTCCACCAACGCGACGGTCGTCCTGGCTGTCTTCACGACGCCTCGGCGGGGCAGGGACTGGAGCGGGGATCTTACCCGAAGGCGCCCGTGGCCGACGGTCAGGCCGAGGCCAGCTGCCGGTCGGGCGGCGCGTCGAGCGCCTCGCGCACCCGTGCCGCCACTTCGCGCGGGTCGAGCGGCTTCCACAGCGGCTCGCTGCCGAGCGCGCCGTTTCGCATGAGGTTGCGCACGTCGGCGAAGCCGGTGGTGAAGATCACGCGCAGGTCGGGGCGCCGCCGGGTCGACTCGACCGCGAGTTCGGTGCCGCGCATGCCGCCGCGCAGCACGACATCGGTCAGCAGCAGCGCCACCGACGGCTCGCGCTCGAGAACCGCCAGTGCGGCGCGCGCGTCCCGCGCGTCGAGCACGCGGTAGCCGAGCTCGGCCAGCACCGCGACCGTCGTCACGCGTACGTCGTCGTCATCCTCGACGACGAGCAGCGTCTCGCGGCCGCCCGGCAGCTGCGCCGCCTGCTCGGGCGCCGGCCCCGCCGCCTCGGCCTGCGCGCGCCTGAGCAGCAGCTCCACGGTCGTGCCCTCGCCCTCCCGGCTCGCGAGGCGCACGGCCCCGCCCGACTGGCGCGCGAAACCGTAGACCATCGCAAGGCCAAGGCCGCTGCCCTGCCCGATCGGCTTGGTGCTGAAGAACGGCTCGAAGGCGCGGGCCAGGACTTCGGGTGACATGCCGGGACCGTCGTCGGCGACCTTGATCGAGACGTACTCGCCCGGCTCGAGCGCCTCACCGGATCCTGCGTCGCCGGGCCCGAGGCTCACGTTGGCGGCCGAGAGCGTCAGCGTGCCGTTGCCGGCCATCGCATCGCGCGCGTTGATGGCGAGGTTGAGCAGCGCATTCTCGAGCTGGCCCGGGTCGGTGTCCACGGACCACAGCCCCTCGCGCACGTCGACCTCGACCCGGATCGATCCGCCGAGGGTGCGCAGCAGCATGTCCTGCATTTCGGCCAGCTGACGCCCCGCGTCCAGCGCGCAGCGCTGCATGGGCTGCAGCCGCGCGAAACTGAGCAGGCGCCGTGTCAGCTCCGCGCCGCGCGTGGCCGCGCGCAGCGCCGCCTCCAGCGGCCGGCGACCCCGGTCGCCGGCGATCACCTGCCGATCGCAGAGCTGCAGGTTGCCGATGACCACCGAAAGCAGGTTGTTGAAGTCGTGGGCGATGCCGCCGGTCAGCTCGCCGAGCGCCTCCAGCTTCTGCGACTGCCGCAGCCGCGCCTCGAGGGCCCGGATCTCGGTCACGTCGTGCGCCACCGAGATGAAGCCGAGTACCGAACCGTCGTCGCCGCGATGCGGAACGTAGGTGATGTCGAAGTGCAGCTGCCGCCCGTCGCGCGTCACTGCAGCGTCGAAGCGGCGCGGCTCGCCGGCCAGGACGCGGCGGATCTCCGGGGACGCAACGCCGTACGCGGCCGCGCCGATCACGTCGCGCAGTGGCCGGCCCTGCACGTGCTCGGCCGTCGCGCCGTACCACCTGAGGTAAGGCTCGTTGAAGAAGACCACGCGCTCGGCCGCGTCCACGTAGGCGATGCGGGTCGGGCTCGCGTCGAGGATGAAGCGGAAGAACTCCTTCAGCTCGGACAGCTCACGGCGGCTCTGGACCTCGCTGCTTCGGTCGATCACGGCGGCGACGAACTCGTCGCGCCGGGTGTCCACGACGGCGACATTGATGAGCGCCGGCACCGCCGAGCCGTCGGCGGCCCGCAGATGCTTCTCCAGCGGCGCCGCCGGCTGGTCGAGGAGCCGCGAATCACCCGCACGTGCCAGCAGCTCCGCCGGATCGGCCAGGATCGCATGCAGGGGCAGCGGCAGGTCGCGTTCCGTATAGCCGAGCATCTGCAGGACGTAGCTGTTGGCCTCCCTGATCTCGCCCAGCGTCACGCTGCCGAAGGCCACTCCGATGAGGTTCGAGTCAGCCAGGCGGCGGAAGCGCAGCTCGGAGGCGCGCTGCGCATACTCCGCATGCTTGCGCTCGGTGATGTCCACCACGATCGACTCGTAGCCGGTGACCTCGCCGCCCTCGTTCCACAGGGCGCGCGTGTTCTCCAGCACCCATACGATGCGCCCGTCGCGGCGACGGAGGCGGAGCTCGACGGCCGTGAGCTCCCCTTCCTGCCGCACCTTGCGCAGGTAGGCCTCGCGGCTCTCGGGACCGACCCACAGGTCGCGCCCGGCGTGCGCCTCGCGGATCGCGCCCTCCGAGGGGTAGCCGAGGAGGCTCACGTAGGCGGGATTGGCGGACTGCACCCAGCCGTCGGGCGCCGTGATGCACACGCCGACGGCAATGCTGTCGTACAGCTGGCGGTAGCGTGACTCGGAGATCTCGAGGCGGTGCGCCTTCTCGCGCAACGCGTCCTCCGTGCGCTCGCGCTCCTTGATGACGCGAGCCAGGGCCTGG
Organism: Steroidobacteraceae bacterium; assembly: GCA_025458865.1. Lineage (GTDB taxonomy): Bacteria > Pseudomonadota > Gammaproteobacteria > Steroidobacterales > Steroidobacteraceae > SG8-30. The sequence goes on from JALORP010000039.1 coordinate 20,384, forward strand.
CTACGCTCCTCGACCTGCCGCACCATGTCGCCGAACGCGCGCGCCAGCCGGCCGACCTCGTCGCGCCGGCGGATGGGCAGGTCGCCCACAGGCTCGCCGGCGCCGAACCGCTGCACGGCCGCCAGCAGCTGGTTGAGGGGACCCAGCAGCCCGCGCGCGAAGGCGAGCCCGAGCGCCATCGCGATCAGCGTGAACACGGAGGCGGCCACCGCGCCGCGGAGGATCGCTTCACGGACCTGGCCGATCAGGTGCGCACGCGGCGCGGCGAGCAGCACGAGCCCGGAGCGGCCGGGGTCGGGACTCGAATACGCGAGCGCCGCCGCTGCGACTCCGTAGGAGGATCCGCCGGCTTCCATGACCTCGCTGGCCGCCCGGCGCAGGCTGCCGGCGACCATGGACATCATGTCCGGCGTCAGCGACTCGAGCGGAGACGCGAGCAGGTCGCCAACCACCTGCCCGTCGAGGTCGATGACCGCGAACTGCGGCGCCAGCCTGCCGAGCCGCTGCCGGGCATCGCTGCGGATGTCCTCGAGGGCGGCGCGCAGGTCGTACTCGGCGTAGACCACGCCGATTCGCGCGTCGTTGGCATCGAACACCGGCGCCCCGACCTGCAGCCGCAGCGTTCGCAAGCCACCGGCGTCCCGCGCAACGTGCGGACCCAGTGCCCGCACGAAACCCTCTGGCGACCGGCGCGCCAGCTCGAGCGCCGCAGGCTCGGCCGGGAATTCATGGTAGACCCGCTTCGGGCTAAGGCCCGCCGGCCCGCGCACGAGGCCGGCCACCGGAAGCCCGCTGACGTCGTACAGCTGGAGGGTCACGATGGCCGGGTCGATGGCCGCGAGGTCCTCGAGTTCAGTCAGAAGACGGTCATGCTGACCCGACGCGCCGCCCAGCACCACTGCACGCATTGCGTCTCGCAGGTCGTCCTCGAGGGCGAGCGCGCCCACCTGCAACTCGATGGAGCGGGCCAGCTGGCTCAGGCGGGCTTCCGCCGAACCGACCAGCACCTCGAGTTCGCGCAGCTGCTGCCCCAGCAGCGCGTTCCGATACGCGGAAAAACCCAAGGTGCCCAGCACGCCGGCGGTGAACAGCACGACCCCGCAGATGAGCAGCACGAGCCGCAGCCCGATGCTCGATGCAGCGGGGATCCGGACGCTCGACGCAGACGGCGCCTGGGAACTCGACTCCAAAGTCGCTCCACCCTGTCGGGGACGGGACAGCAGCCAGCCCTGGACCGGACCGGCTGGGGAGCCGGTCCGAAACGGGGCTGCGGATGTTCAGTGGAGTCGGCCGGGAGCGTCCAAGCTTGACACCCCCGGCCGTTCAGGCGGCTCAAATATGTGACTGGTTACTCAGGCTTCACGAACCGCAGCGTCATGCGGTCCGACTCGCCGATCGCATCGTACTTCGAACGGTCGAAGTTCGGGTCAGCCTCCTTGCCCGAGCCGTAGGGCACCGTCGCGCGGAACGGCGGCAGCGTCCACACGCCGAAGGGATGGTCCTTGGTGTCCTTCGGATTGGCATTGACCTCGGAACGGGCCGCGAGCTTGAAGCCGGCCTTCTCGACCTGCTCGATCACGAAGGCCTCGGTGAGGTAGCCGCTCGTGTCCGAAGGGTCGTGCGGGCCGGGGTTGGCCCGGTGCTGCTCGATGGCGAGGATGCCGCCCGGCTTGAGTGCCGTGAACAGGTCGCCAAGGTACTTTTCCGCGCGGCCGGGCGTGCGGCTCCAGCCGTGGAAAGAGCGGGACACCAGCGCGAAGTCGAAGCTGCCGGCCTCGGGCGCGGCTGACTTCGGGCCCCAGTTGACGATGCCGACGGGACCGTACTGGTCAGCCTTGGCGGCGAAGTCCTTCTCCATGGTCGCGCGGAACTCGCGCGAACGCTCCGGCAGCTCTGGATCGGCGAGATCGGGGCCGGTCACCGACAGCTTGCCGCCGGTCGCCTTGGCGTAGGGGCCGAGGATCTCGGTCCACCAGCCGCCGCCGGGCTGCACCTCGAGCACGGACATGCCGGGCTTGAGACCCCAGAACGACAGCGATTCCGCCGGGTGGCGGTACTGGTCGCGGGCACGGTTCTCGGCCGAGCGCCACTCGCCTGCGACGGCGGCCTTGAGCGCCTTGTCCCCGTGATCGGCGGCCGTGGCCGCACCTGCCCACAGCGCGCCGAGCGCGGCGGCCGTCGCGAGCTTCCTGAATGCGTGCATCGTCTCTCCCTCCGGAACCCAGGTGACGAAAACAGGCCGACGGCCGGTCATCCCGGCCGCCGGCGGACGTCTCTCGGACATCGTCCGGCGCCCTGGGTTCCCCCGAGGCGCCGGCGAGGTCGCCCGTGCGTTACTTCGCGGAGGCGAGGTAGGCCGCGATGTCGGCGATGTCGGCGTCGGAGATCGTCAGCTTCTCCTTGTGCTTCATCGTGCCGGCCAGGATCTTCTTGAGGCTCGCCTCGATCTCGGCCGCGCTGGTGTCGGCGAAGTCCTCGGCCGGCTCGTGGCACTCGAGGCAAGGCTCCGCCTTCGCCTCGCCCGCCTTGGCGTCGCCGGCAAGGGCTGCACCACTCGACACCAACGCGCCGCTCGCGAACAGGGCGGCCAACAACTGCTTCTTCATTCTCACGTTCTCCTGGAGTGCCGGGCCCGCACGCTTGCGGGTCGGGCCCGGATTATCGGCCCATGGGCGCCCGCGCGCCAATCCGGCATCAAGGTAGCCGCCGGTGCCTGAATGAGCCCTGAACAGGCGCCTGTGCCGGGGGCGCGACGACCCTGCCCGGCAGCGTAGAATGCCGGATCCGTCGCGAGGGAGAGCCAGGGTGCCCAATGCAACCATCACCGGCTGGGGCAAGTGCATGCCGCCGGCCGTCCTCACGAACGCAGATCTCGCCACCTTCCTCGACACGGACGACGAGTGGATCACGAGCCGCACCGGGATCAAGGAGCGGCGGATCTCCCATGTGCCCCTCGGCGAGCTCGGCTATGTCTCCGCCGCCCGCGCCCTCGCCTGCGCCGGGCTCGAGGCCACGGACCTCGACCTGATCATCTTCGGCACCTGCAGCTTCGACGAGCAGGTGCCCAACATGGCCTCGGGCGTTCAGAAGCGCCTCGGCGCCGTGAACGCCGGCGCGATGGACGTGAACACCGCCTGCACCAGCTACCTCTACGGCCTGACGACCGCGAGCGCGATGATCCGCCAGGGCATCATCCGAAACGCGCTGGTGATCGGCGGCGAGCTGATCTCACCGCTCATGGACTGGACCAACCGAAACGTCGCGGTGCTGTTCGGCGACGGCTGTGCCGCCACCGTGCTGCAGGCCACCGACGCCGACGAGGGCGTGCTCGCTGACAAGCTCGGCTGCTTCGGCGACGTCCGCGAGATCCTGCTGGTGCGCGGCATGGGCCAGCGCTACGCGAACCGCGGCTGGCACTACGGCGACACCGAGTGGGTATTCGAAGGGCAGGAGATCTTCAAGCGCGCGGTCATCGGGATGAGCCAGGCCTGCGAGACGGTGCTCGGCGCGACCGGCCTCGGCGCCGACGGCGTGGACCTCGTGGTGCCGCACCAGGCGAACCTGCGCATCATCGAGGCCGTGGCGAAGCGCGCCGGCGTCCCGATGGAGCGCACCTTCGTCAACGTGCACCGCTACGGCAACATGTCGGCCGCCACGGTGCCGGTCGCGCTGGTCGAGTCCCTCGAGGACGGCCGCGTGAAGCCCCAGGCGAACCTGCTGCTGACCGGCTTCGGTGCCGGCCTCACGTGGTCGGCACACGTCGTGCGCTGGGGCGCGCGCACCCACCCGCTCGGCGCGAGCGACGTGGAGCTGCCGCCGCTCGAGAAGACCGCGCTCGAGATCGTGCGCGGGCACATGGCGGCGAAGCGGGGCAGCCGGGAGGCCTAGCCGTACTCGATCACGGCGCGGGCGCCCATCCCCTCCCACGCGAAGTCGTGGATGAGCTTCAGGTCGATCAGCACGCCGAGCCCCGCGACGTCGTAGCCGGCGATCCGCGCGAGCGTCGCCGAGGCGCCGAGCGTGCCGCCGGTGGCGAGCACGTCGTCCACGATCAGGAGCCGGCCCTCGCCGCGCTGCATCTCCAGCACGCCGGTGCCGTATTCGAGCGCATAAGGCACGTCCACCACCGGCGGCGGCAGCTTGCCCTGCTTGCGGATCGGCACGAAGCCCTTGCCGCGGCGAACGGCCATCGCTGCCGCGAGGATGAAGCCGCGCGACTCGATGCCGGCGACCGCATCCACCTCATTCCACTCGGCGGCGCTGAAAAGGCCCTCGACCGCCTCGACGGTCTCCGCGAAGTGCGAGCGCAGCAGCGGGCTGATGTCGCGGAAAAGAATGCCGGGCTTGGGGAAGTCCGGGACGTCCCAGATCAGGCGCTTCAGGTCGGTCATGGTCACCTCGGGGACGGTACCCCATCCAGCATCGCAGGAAAGGTTACCGCCCCCTCTTCGATCGGCATCCGGGCTTGCCGCTACGACGCGTCGAGGCGGGACCCCGGCATGGCCCTCAATCGTTGACCAGCACCAGCTTGCCCTTGACCTGCCGCGAGGCCATCAGGGCATAGGCCGACTGCAGCTCGCTCATCGGCAGCTCGCGATCGATCACCGGCTTGATCCTGCCGGCGACGTACCAGCCGGCCAGTGTCTGCAGCATGGAGGCATTGGCACGCGGCTCGCGACGCGCGAAGTCGCCCCAGAAGACGCCCACGAGCGAGGCACCCTTGAGCAGCGGCAGGTTCAGCGGAAGGCTCGGGATGGGCCCTGCGGCGAAGCCGATGACGAGATAGCGCCCCCGCCAGGCGATGGAGCGGAACACCGGCTCGGCGAAGTCGCCTCCCACCGGGTCGTAGACGACGTCCGGCCCGCGGCCGTCGGTCAGGCGCTTGATCTCGTCACGCAGGCTGCCGCCCGGAGCGTGCACGGTGTAGTCGATGGCCGCATCCGCGCCGACCTGCCGGCAGAGCTCGCACTTGTCGCCGCTTCCGGCCGCCGCGATCACCCGCGCGCCGGCGGCCTTCGCGATCTGGATGGCCGCCGTGCCCACGCCGCCCGCCGCACCGAGGACCAGCACCGTCTCGCCAGCTCTCAGCGCGCCCCGGTCGATGAGCGCGTGGTAGGACGTGGCGTAGATCATGATGAAAGCCGCCGCGTCCGTCAGCTCGAACGCTTCGGGCAGCGGCATGCACAGGGCCGCCGGAACGACCGCATGAGTCGCAAAGCCTCCGGTGCCACTGAGGCAGGCCACGCGCTGCCCCACGCCCAGGCCGGTCGTGCCTTCGCCCAGCGCCACGATGCTGCCCGCGAACTCCGAGCCGGGCACGAATGGCAGCGGGGGCTTGAACTGGTACTTGTTCTGGACGATCAGCAGGTCCGGGTAGTTCAGGCTGGCCGCCTTGATGGCGATCAGCGCTTCGCCCTCCCCGGGCACCGGCGTCGGCAGGTCCCTCCACGCCAGGGCCTCGACGCCGACCGGGCTTTCACAGAGCCATGCTTGCACGTCTTGTCCCTCGGGCTGCCAGCGGCGCGGCCGGTTGCCGATGATAAGCGTTATGGCCCATGAGCATCCGCACCTTGCGATAAGATCCGGGACCCGCGCGCAGCGCCGAGAGGTCCTTCGATGTCGTCCCAGCTCCGGGCCACGGCCGTCGCCCGATGAGCGACATCCCCGACCGACCCAAGGGCCGCTCGATCCGCCCGCTGGCGGCGCTGCTGCCGTTCTTCCGACCCTACCGCGGGACGCTGGTGCTCGCGCTGGTGGCGCTCGTCATCGCAGCCGGCGCCACGCTCGCGCTGCCGGTCGCCGCCCGCTACCTCATCGACCGCGGCTTCGCCGCGAACGACGCGGCGACCATCAACCTCTACTTCGGATGGTTCCTGCTCGCCGCGGTGGTGCTGGGCATCTTCGCCGCGATCCGGTTCTATTTCGTCACCTGGCTCGGCGAGCGCGTGGTGGCCGACATCCGCGACGCGGTCTACCGCCAGGTGGTCCGCCTCGACGCCGCATTCTTCGAGGTGACGCGCACCGGCGAGGTGCTGTCGCGGCTGACGACCGACACGACGCTGGTGCAGTCGCTGGCGGGTTCCGGCGTGTCCATCGCCCTGCGATCCGCCTTGAACCTCGCCGGCGCGCTCGTGATGCTCGCCCTCACGAGCCCGGCCCTCACGGGCTGGATCGTGCTCATGATCCCCGTCGTCATCGCGCCACTCATCGTCGTCGGCCGCTTCGTGCGCACGCTGTCGCGCGCAGCGCAGGACGGGGTGGCGGATTCTTCCGGCCTCGCCGGCGAGACGCTGAACGCGATCCAGACGGTGCAGGCGTTCACGCTGGAGGAATTGCAGGCGCGCCGCTTCGGCGAGTCGGTCGAGCGTGCCTTCGGGGTGGCCGTGAAGCGCACGCGCGTGCGCGCCCTGCTCACCGCGGTCGGCGTGTCGCTCGTCTTCGGCGCCATCACGCTGGTGCTGTGGCTCGGCGCCCACGAGGTCCTGGAGGGCCGCATGACGGCCGGCCAGCTCGGCCAGTTCCTGCTGTACGCCTTCTTCGTCGCCGGCAGCGCCGCGGCGCTCACCGAGACCTGGGGCGAGGTGCAGCGGGCTGCAGGCGCCACGGAGCGCCTCGTCGAGTTGCTCCACGCGGAGCCCGCGATCCGGCCCCCGTCCGAGCCGCTCGCCCTGCCCTCGCCCGGCCGCGGCGAGATCCGCTTCGAGGACGTCGGCTTCAGCTACCCCTCCCGGCCCGACGCGCGCGCGCTCGATGGCTTCACCCTCGCCATCGCGCCTGGCGAGACGATCGCCTTCGTCGGCCCGTCCGGGGCCGGCAAGAGCACGACCTTCCAGCTGCTGCTGCGGTTCTACGACCCGCGGTCGGGGCGCATCCTCGTGGACGGCGTGGACATTGCCCGCGCGCACCCGCAGGAGGTGCGCTCGCGCATCGGCCTGGTGCCGCAGGACACGGTGCTGTTCGGGGCCTCGGCGCGCGAGAACATCCGCTACGGCCGGCCGGGGGCCAGCGACGAGGAGATCGAGGCGGCCGCCCGCGCCGCCGCGGCGGATGGGTTCATCCGCGCCTTGCCCGAGGGCTACGACACCTTCCTCGGTGAGCGCGGCGCGCGACTTTCGG
>JALORP010000102.1 GCA_025458865.1 Steroidobacteraceae bacterium
CATGCCCGCCTGCCGGGCGCGCTCGATGCACAGGCGCAGCATCCGCCGACCGACGCCCCGGTTGCGCACGTCCCGGCGCACGCAGAGATTGAGCAGGTGAGACTCGCCGGCGCCCATGGCGACGATGCCGTAGCCAACGATCTCGCCGTCGAGCTCGGCGACGCGGCACAGGTAACCCACCCGCAGGCAGTCGCGGAAGATGCCTTCGCTCCAGGGAAACGGGTAGGCGGCCCGTTCGACCCCGGCCACGGCTGGCAGGTCGGCCGGCGTCATGGCGCGGAAACGCACCAGACGCGGGCGCGTGTGCGGACCGGCGCCGGCGGCGGCGCTCACGGCAGCACCGGCTCGCCGCGTTCGATGCGCCCGGACACCTGTCGAGCGAACAGCAGGTCCTGCCATGCCTTGCGCTTCTCGCCGGGGCTGCGCAGCAGGTAGGCCGGGTGGTAGGTGACCACCAGCGGCCACGCGCGGGGGCCGAGCGCGTGCACGCGGCCGCGCAGCCGCGCGAGCGGCGCGTCGGTGGCGAGCAGGTTCTGCGCGGCGATGCGTCCGACCGCGATCACGAGGGCGGGCGCCACGAGCTCAATCTGCCGTTCGAGATACCCGCGGCAGTGAGCCGCCTCCTCGGCCCTGGGGTCGCGATTGCCGGGCGGGCGGCACTTGAGGACGTTGGCGATGTACACGTCCTCGCGACGCAGTCCGACCGCCTTGAGCATGGCCGTCAGCAACTGTCCGGCGCGCCCGACGAAGGGCTCGCCGCGCTTGTCCTCCTCCGCGCCCGGCGCCTCGCCGATGAACATCCAGCGCGCACCGGGGCTGCCGACCCCGAACACGGTCTGCGTGCGGGTCTCGCTGAGCGCGCAGCGCGTGCAGACGGACACCGCCGCCCGCAGCGCCTCCCAGTCGAGGGCCGCCTCGGGCGCCAGGGGCCGGGGCGGCATTGGGGTCGGGATCGGCGTCGGGGTCGCCACAGGCCGCTCGATCGCGGGCACCGATACGGTTGCTGCCGGCGCTTGCGGCAACGAACGGCGGACGTAGACGTCCACGCCGAGCGCCTCGAGGTAGGCGAGCCTGCGCGCGTCGGTCACGGCGCCGATTCCGTCACGCGGCAGGCGGGCCGCCGGCCGGCCGGGGTGGTCGGCGCAGACGCAGCACGCGACGCCACAGCCAGACGGCCGGGCCGGAGGCCGCATACAGCGCGAACAGGCCGAACAGCATCTCGGGCGGGCTCGAGCCGACCACGACGAAGCCGAGCGGCACCAGCAGCAGGAACGCGAAGGGGATCCGGCGGTTGAGGTTGAAGTCCTTGCCGCTCAGGTAAGGGAACCGGCTCACCATGAGCCCGCCCGCGACCAGCGCCACGGCGAAGGCGAGGATCAGCGCCCGCAAGCCCTCGCGCTGCAGGTCGTTCAGCATCCACACGAAACCCGCGAGCAGCGCCGCGCCCGAGGGGCTCGGCAGGCCCTCGAAATAGCGCTTGTCGGCACCGCCCGAGCGGGCGTTGAAACGCGCCAGCCGGAACGCGGCGCAGGCCGCGTAGAAGAACGTGGCGAGCCAGCCGACACGTCCCCACACGCTGCCGTACTCCGCGATGCGCGCCACGCCCCACTGGTAGGCGACGACCGCCGGGGCGAGTCCGAAAGCCACCATGTCGGAGAGGCTGTCGTATTCCTTGCCGAACTCGCTCTGGGTGTTGGTCCAGCGTGCGATCCGTCCGTCGAGGCCGTCGCAGACCATGGCGACGAAGATCGCGATGCCCGCGCGGTCGAAGTTGCCGTCCGTGGCCGCCACGATGGCGTAGAAGCCGGAAAACAGCACCGCCGTCGTGAACAGGTTCGGCAGCAGGTAGATGCCGCGACGGCGCGGACCCGGCCGGGCGGCGTCCGGGGAAGCAGCGGGATCGGTCGTCATGGGCACCCACCGGGCGTCGCAGGAGGCGACATCCTAGGTCGGCCGCGGGCGCCGCACAACGAGCGGCGCGCAGGGACGTCCCGGGTGCTTTGCTACCATACGCGCCCCTTCCCGCGACCCCGCCATCCCGATGCGCCTGTCCCAGTACCCGATCAACACCCTCCGCGACGTGCCGGCCGATGCCGAGGTCGTCAGTCACCAGCTGATGCTGCGGGCGGGGCTCATCCGCCGTCTCGCGGCCGGCTTGTACACCTGGCTGCCGATCGGCCTCCGGGTGCTCCGCAAGGTTGAGACCATCGTGCGCGAGGAGATGAACCGCGCGGGCGCCATCGAACTTCTGATGCCGACCGTGCAGCCCGCGGAGCTGTGGCAGGAGTCGGGTCGCTGGGAGCAGTTCGGTCCCGAGCTGCTGCGCCTCAAAGACCGCAACGAGCGGCCGTTCTGCTACGGCCCGACCCACGAGGAGGTCATCACCGACATCGCGCGGCGCGAGCTGAGGAGCTACCGCCAGCTGCCGGTCAACTTCTACCAGATCCAGACCAAGTTCCGTGACGAGATCCGCCCGCGCTTCGGCGTCATGCGCGCACGCGAGTTCACGATGAAGGACGCCTACTCCTTCCACCTCGACGAGACCTCGCTCGAGCAGGGTTACCAGGCGATGTTCGAGGCCTACTCGCGGATCTTCTCCCGCATGAACCTGCGCTTTCGCGCCGTGCGTGCCGACACCGGCAGCATCGGCGGCAATGCCTCCCAGGAGTTCCACGTCCTCGCCGACTCGGGCGAGGATGCGATCGCGTGGTCCGATGCCGACGACTACGCGGCCAACATCGAGATGGCGGAGGCGCTGGCGCCGGCGGCGCCGCGCGGGGCGGCCACGGTCGCGATGCGGGACGTCAGCACGCCCGGCGTGAAGACCATCGCCGAGCTGACCGCCTTCCTGAACGTCGACGCGGCGGCGTGCCTCAAGACGCTGCTGGTCGAGGGCACCGACGGCGGCGTGGTCGCGCTCGTGGTACGCGGCGACCACGAACTCAACGCCGTGAAG
>JALORP010000040.1 GCA_025458865.1 Steroidobacteraceae bacterium
TGCGCGCGGGCGAGGTGGCCGGAGGCCCCCCAGAGTGAGCGCGTTGTTCCGCGCGAACGACGTGGGGGCCCGGCCGGATCCCGCCCGCGCGCGAGGCACAGTCCGGTTCCCGGTCGCGGCCCAGGCACGACCGCGGGCAGTCCGCGTCACTCGTCGCTGATCTGCCGGAAGTCCACGCCGAGCGAGCGCAGCTTGCGGTAAAGGTGCGTGCGCTCCATGCCCACGCGCTTCGCGAGCAGCCCCACCCGGCCGTTGCACAGCATCAGCTGCTGCAGCAGGTAGGCACGCTCGAAGGCCTCGCGCGCCTCGCGCAGCGGCAGCGCCAGCAGGTCCTGCTTCACCAGCGGCTCGTCGCCCGGCTGCTGCACCGCGAGCTCGCGCTCGATCTCCTCGAGGCCGATCTCCTCCGGCCCGCCGACGATGAGCAGGCGCTGCACGAGGTTGCGAAGCTCGCGCACGTTGCCCGGCCACGGATAGTTGCGCAGGCGGTTCTGCGCCGCGACGCTGAAGCGCCGCAGGCCGAGGTGCTCCTCGTCCACGAGGCGGTCCACGTAGTGGCGCAGCAGGTCGGGCACGTCCTCGGCGTACTCCCGCAGCGGCGGCACCCGCAGCGTGACCACGGCCACCTGGGCGACGAGGTCCCGGCGCACGCCCTCGGATTCGGGCGACTCGATGCCGGGCAGCGCCGTGGCGACCACGCGCATGCGCAGCGGGATGCGATCGCTTCCGCCATCGCGGGTCCAGCCGCCGGCCTCGAGGTCCGCGTGCAGCGCGCGCTGCGCCGGCGGCGGCAGGTCCTCTAGCCCCGCGAGCAGGAGCGTTCCGCCCTGCGCCTCGTCGTAGGCGCCCGGCTGGACGACACCGCCCGTCTCGCTGCCGCGCAGGCGCGCGACGGCGTTCGCCTCGTCCACCCCAGCGCAGTTCAGCGCCACGAACGGGCCCGATGCGCGCGGGCCGAGCGAGTGCAGGTAGCGGGCGAAGGCCTCGCGGCCCGTGCCCATCTCGCCCACCAGGAGCACCGGGGCATCGTGCGTGGCCACCTGCGCGACCTGCTCCCGCAGGCGCAGCATCAGCCGGCTCTTGCCCACCGGCGCGACGAGCGGCGGGATCAGCGAGCGCTGCGACTGCCGGCGGCGGCGGCCGGCGTCCAGCGCCTTCTCCACGGTGCGCAGCAGCTTGGTGAGCGAGAGCGGCTTCTCGACGAAGTCCACCGCGCCGAGGCGCGTGGCCTCGACCGCCGTCTCGACCGTGCCGTGCCCCGAGAGCATCACGACCGGGAAGCTGAGCAGCCGGTTGTCGGACCACTCGCGCAGCAGCGTGATGCCGTCCGTGTCGGGCATCCAGATGTCGAGCAGCACCAGGTCGGGGTCCTGCTTCGCGCACGCGGCGCGCGCCTCGGCGGCATTCGCCGCAACCTCGACCTCGTAGCCTTCTTCCCCGAGGATCTCGCGGAGCGTGTCGCGGATGTCGGTCTCGTCGTCCACGACGAGTATGCGGGCGAGACTCATGCGTGCTCTCTCCTGGGTTCAGTCCTGCGCGTCTCGCGCGGCGCCGGGGCGGTCCGCACGGCTTCGTCGGTTGGCAGCCACAGCCGGACCCGAGCGCCGGCCTGCGGGCCGTTGTCGGCCTCGATTCGCCCGCCGTGCTCGTCCACGATCTTGCGAACGATCGCGAGGCCGAGCCCGGTGCCCTTGGGCTTGCTGGTGACGTACGGGTCGAACACCTGGTCCATCAGGTCGCGCTGGAAGCCGGGGCCGTTGTCGCGCACCTCGAGCTCGGCGAGGCCGCCGCCGGCGCGGCGCGTCTCGATCGTGATCGCGGGATCGGCCACGCCTTCCATCGCCTCGATCGAGTTGGTCAGCAGGTTGTTGAGGACCTGCCGGATGCGGCCGCGGTCCGCGTGGATGCCGAGCGGGCCCGCCGCCAGCTCGAGGCCGAACCGGACCCGCGCCTCGTGGGCACGGTACAGGTCGGCCACCTCGCGGACCAGCGCGTTGAGGTCGAAGTCGGCGATCTCCATCGCCGGCGCCCGCGCGTACTCGCTGAAGGCGTTGACCATCTGCTTCATCGCCTCGACCTGCTGCACGATGGTGTGCGTGGCGCGGTCGAGCAGCTCGGCCTCGCGCTCGGCCATGGCGGGCAGCAGGCGCCGGCGCATGCGCTCGGCGGACAGCTGGATCGGCGTGAGCGGGTTCTTGATCTCGTGCGCGAGCCGTCGCGCCACCTCGCCCCAGGCGGCCTCGCGCTGCGCGTGCAGCAGCTGGGTGATGTCGTCGAACACCAGCACCAGGCCGGCCGGCCGGCCGTCCTCGCCGGGCAGCACCGTGCAGGCGCACATCAGTTCGCGCCGCGCGCCCTCGGGGCGCAGCGAGAGCTGCTCACGCCACTCGGTGCGGCCCGCGGCAACGTGGGCGCCGACGACCGCGGCGAACTGCGCCACCAGCGGCTGGTCGGTGATATCGTCGAGGCGGCGGCCGGCCGCCGCCTCGAGGTCCGCGCCGAGGATGCCGCTCGCCGCGTGATTGGCGATGCGGATGGTCAGGTCGGGGGCGAGCGAGATCACGCCGGTGGACAGGCGCGCCAGGATGACGGCGAGGTTGGTTCGCTCCGACTCGACGGCCTGGCGGCTGCGGTCGGCCTCGGCGCGCGCCCGGGCGAGACGCTTGGTCATGTCGTTGAAGGACGTGACGAGGTAGCCGACCTCGTCGTGCGAGGGCCGCGGCAGCCGCGTGTCGAAATCGCCCTTGGCGACCGCGCGCGTGGCGCCGATCAGGTCCTGCACCGGCCGGACGAGCCTGTCGGTGAAGTAGAAGGCCGCGTACACCGCCGCGAGCAGGGCGACCAGCAGCACCAGCGACAGCGTCAGCACGAAGCTCAGCTTCAGGGGCTCGCGCAGGTAGGACAGCTGCCCGTACTGCTGGTAGGCGCCCTGCACGGCCTCGGCGAGATCGGCGAGCCGCTGCGGTACCGGGTACACCGCGACGAGCACGCGGGGCGACTGGATGCTCCCCTCGCCCATGCCCATGCCCATGCCCACCGCCGCCCGGATCAGGTAACCGCCCTCGGCGGCCGGGTCGAGGCTCACGTAGGGCTGCCCGCTGCGCGCTTGAACCAGCATTTCCTCGGCCGGCAGCAGCGGCACCGCGTGCAGCAGGCCGTCGGCGCTGAAGGCGTCGATCCGGCCGCCGCTAGAGACGATGGCCAGCTCTTCCGCGCCCGACAGCCGGCGGTGCGCATCGAGCGCCGTGTACAGCAGCGCGGAGCGGTCCGCCTGGAGGTCCTCGGCGATGCGCGCGGTGCGCTCGAGGTACTCGCGCATCCGAAGGTCGAGCGCCGCGCGCGAGAGGCCCAGCGCGTCCGACAGGCCCTGGCGCACCTCGACGTGGAACCAGCTGTCGATGCCCCGGGTGAGGAAGACGATCGAGAACGTGAACACCAGCAGCAGCGGCGCCAGCACCAGCGAGCACAGCATCAGCACGTGGCGCGTCCGCAGTCGCGAGCCGGGCACGTTGTCCCGCCGGTCGCGGACGAGGTCGGCGAGGCGCCCCGCTATCAGCGCGAGCAGCACCACGAGCCCGACGATGTTCACCATGAGCAGCCAGGGCTGCAGGCGGCCGAACTGCGTCGAGTCGCCGGCGGTGACCCCGAGCAGGCCGAGCGCCACCACCCAGATCGCGATGCCGACCCCGAACATCACGGGCAGCCAGCGCGTCACGGCAGGAAGCTCCAGGTGTACCAGTCGGTGGTCCGCGACCACTCGCGCCAGAAGAGCAGGACCTTGAGCGCGGTCGGCACGCCGCCGATCTCGAGCGTCGCGCGCACGCTGATCTCGTGGCGGCGGCCCTCGCGCAGCAGGGCGGCGTCGATCAGCGGCAGGCCGCGCGGGCGCGACAGCGCCTCGAGCGCCTGGTCGAGGGTGGCGAAGTTGCCGAGCGCGCCGCTGTTCAGGTGCGTGACCACGTAGCGCTCGGCCAGCGCGTCCCAGGACAGGCGCCAGCGCTGCTCCAGCGTGGCCACGGTCTCGTTCGGCAGGAAGCGGCGCTCGCCGTTCACCACGACCTCGAGCCGCAGCTCGAGGGGAATGCTGCCGGCCAGGGCCTCGCGGGCCGCGTCCGAAAGGGACAGGTCGAGCGTGGCGCCGAGGTTCCAGACGCCGTCGACGGCCTCGACGAAGGCGCTGCGGACGTCGAACCGGTCCTGCTGTGCCAGTGCGGGGAGGGCCACGAGCAGGCAGGCGAGCACGCCGGCAAGGGCGCGCCCCATCCAAGCTCGCAGCGCCATCGTGGCTCGCACCCGAAGCATCCTCAGGCCCGCTTCTCGAGACAGGCGTAGTAGAAACCGTCGGTATCGGCAAAGCCCGTGGGCAGGGACAGGCCCGGGCCAGGACCCCCCGCCGGCAGCTGGCCGTCCACGGAGAGCCTAGCAGATTCCGTCGCGTCGGCCGCCGCGGGGCAGGCCGCGAGGAATCCCGCCACGACCGCCTCGTTCTCCGCACGAAGGACCGAGCAGGTCGAATAGACCAGGCGGCCGCCCGGCGCGAGAAGCGGCCAGACCGCCTCCAGCAGCCCGCGCTGCGTCGCCGCGAAGCCCGCGAGGTCGCTTTCCCGCCGCAGCAGCTTGATGTCCGGATGGCGCCGGATCACGCCGGTGCCTGAACAGGGAACGTCGAGCAGGATGCGGTCGAACGGCCGGCCGTCCCACCAGTCCGCAGGGCGTGCGGCGTCCCCGACCACGACCTCCGCCTCCAGGCCGAGCCGTGAGAGGTTGTCGCGGATGCGCCCGGCGCGCACCGGATCGATCTCGACCGCAACCAGCGCCGCCAGGCCCGGCGTTGCCTCGAGCACGTGGCAGGCCTTGCCGCCGGGAGCCGCGCAGGCGTCGAGCACGCGCAGCCCCGGCGCGGCCGCCAACAGCGGCGCAGCGAGCTGCGCGGCCGCATCCTGCACCGACAGCTCGCCCTCGGCGAAGCCGGGCAGCGCCGCGACGTCCAGCGGCGACTCCAGCTTGAGTGCGGACGGCGCGAAGTCGCATCCGCCGGCAGCCAGGCCGGCCGCGGCCAGCTTGTCGCGACAGGCCGCCGGCTCGATCCGTGCGACGTTGACCCGCAGCCACATCGGCGGCGGCGCATTGCCCGCCTCGAGGATGGCCGCATCGAAGCCAGGCCAGTCGTCGGCCAGCCGCCGCATGAGCCAGGCGGGGTGTGCGAAGCGCGCCTCGGGGTCGCGGCGCGCCTCGGCGAGCAGCGCATCCGACTCGCGCAGGAAGCGGCGCAGCACGGCGTTGACGAGGCCGGCGGCGCGCGGCCGCCCGATCCGGCGGACGGCCTCGACGGTTTCCGCCACCGCGGCATGGGCCGGCGTGCGGGCGTGCACGAGCTGGAAGAGGCCGACGAGCGCCACCGCCCGCACCTCGGGCTCGAGCCGCGCGGAACGCGGGCCCGTGAGCAGGCCGAGCAGCACGTCGAGCTCGGGCAGCCAGCGCACCGTGCCGAAGGCGAGCGCCTGCACGGCCGGGCCGGCGGCGCCGCGCGCGCGCTCCGCCGCGAGCGCGGCCTCGAGCGTGCGGCCGTGGGCGGCGACGGCGACCACCGCCCGCGCGGCGGCGGCGCGGACTTCACTGCTGTCCAAGGGCCCGCCGCATCAGCCGAGCACCGCGCCGGTGAGGTCGCGCGCGTTGACGAAGTCGCTGGCCTCGACGGGGCGCTTGCCCGGGAGCTGCAGCCGCTCGATCACCAGCGCGTCGCGCCCGGTCATGACCCGGACGCCGTCCGCGCCCGCCTGGAGCACGGTGCCGGGCGCGGCCGTGGCGGCGGCGGGCTCCACCCGGGCGCGCCAGATCCGAAGCTGCTGCCCGTCGAGGCGGGCCTCGGCCACGGGCCAGGGGTCGAAGGCCCGGACCTGGCGCTCGATCTCCGCGGCCGGCTGGTCCCAGCGGATGCGCGCCTCGGCCTTGTCGAGCTTGCGGGCGTAGGTCGCGGCGACCGGCTCCTGGGGCTCGAAGGCCGCGCGGCCCTCGGCCAGCGAGTCCAGGCCGGGAACGATCATCCGGCCGCCGAGCTCCGCGAGGCGATCGTGCAGCGACCCGCCGGTGTCAGCGGGGCCGATGACGATGCGCTCGCGCGCCATCACGGGACCGGTGTCGAGGCCGGCTTCCATGCGCATGAGGCAGACGCCGGTCTCGGGATCGCCGGCCAGCAGGGCCCGCTGGATCGGCGCGGCGCCGCGCCAGCGCGGCAGCAGGGAGGCGTGGATGTTGAGGCAGCCGAGCGGCGGCACGTCGAGGATGGCCTGCGGCAGCAGCAACCCATAGGCGACGACCACCATCACGTCGGGGCCGAAGGAGGCGAGCCGCGAGGCCGCGCCGGCGTCCTTCAGGGTCGGAGGCTGTTCGATGGGCAGACCGAGGGCCAGGGCCTGCTGCTTGACGGGACTTTCGACCACCTGCAGGCCCCGGCCGGCCGGCCGGTCGGGCTGCGTGTACACGGCGACGACGCGATGCCGCGAACGGGCAATCCCCACCAGCGCCGGCACCGCGAAACCGGGCGTTCCGGCGAAGGCGACGCGAAGGCCGGCGGCGGTCACGCCTCCCTCAGATCGCGGGTGCCCGCGGACGCTCCGGGGTGCGCGCCTCGGCGCGCAGCTTGCGGTCCTTCTCGAGCTTCTTGCGGATGCGTTGGCGCTTCAGCTCGGAGAGGTAGTCCACGAACAGCTTGCCGTCGAGGTGGTCGATCTCGTGCTGGATGCAGACGGCGAGCAGGCCCTCGGCGTCGAGCTCGAAGGGCTTGCCGTCACGGCCCAGGGCGCGGACCCGGACTCGCTGCGCCCGCTCGACATCGTCGAAGATGCCGGGAACGGACAGGCAGCCTTCCTGCGTGGCGCCGACCTGCTCGCGCTGCACGACCTGGGGGTTGATGAAGGCATAGGGCTGGCTGTGGTCCTCGGACACGTCCGCGACCAGGATGCGTCTGTGAACGTTGACCTGCGTCGCAGCCAGACCGATGCCCCGCGAGGCATACATGGTCTCCAGCATGTCGTCGACCAGGCGGCGGACCTCGTCGTCCACGACCTGCACCGGCTGTGCGACGGTTCGCAGTCGCGGGTCGGGGTACTCCAGTATTGTGAGTCGCGTCATGCGGGTGGGGTCCGGTTCGTGTATCTGATGGAGCAATGCTGCTAGAGTTCTGCCGCCAGTGAACTTAATGTCGGTCGCGCCGGCGACCGCGAATTCGACCCGCGGGCCCGCAAGTATACGGGCGCCGGGGCACCACCGGCAGTGAGGGAGTCATGATGGCGCTGTCCTGCGTTTCCAAGTCCCGGGTCCAGCCTCGCCAGCCGCTTATCGCGGCCGCCGCGGCCGCGCTGGTCCTCCTGACCGGCCTGTCCCTGCCCGGCGGCACCGCCGCCGCCCAACAGCAGGGCATCGACCGTAGCGTGATCCCGCTGGCCCCGGACGCCCCGGAGCGTTACGTGGTGCAGAAGGGCGACACCCTGTGGGACATCTCTGCGCGGTTCCTGAGCGACCCCTGGTACTGGCCCGAGATCTGGTACGTCAACCCGCAGGTCGAGAACCCGCACCTCATCTACCCGGGCGACGAACTCGCGCTGATCTGGGTGGACGGCAAGCCCCGGGTCGTGCTCGACCGCCCGGGCGCGGCGCGCCTGTCGCCGCGCGTGCGCGAGCAGCCGCTGTCGGAGGCCATCCGCGCCATCCCCTGGAACATCGTCGAGGCCTTCATGTCCCGTCCGACCGTGCTCGCGAAGGAGCAGGTGAAGGACGCGCCCTACGTGGTCACCGGCCGCGAGAAGCGGCTCCTCTCGGCCACCGGCGACGACGTCTATGTCCGCCGCCTGCCGTCCTCCACCCCCAAGGACGCCTCGTTCCGGCTCTACCGCGTGGGCCCCGAGCTGAAGGACCCGGACAACGGCGACGTGCTCGGCTACGACGGCATCTATACGGGCCTCGCCAGGTACACGCGCGCGGGCGACCCCGCGACGATGGTGCTCACCGCCGCGGCGCGAGAGACGACGGCCGGCGACATCGCGCTGCCGGACGTGCTCGACCTGAACATGGACTTCATCCCCCGCGCGCCCGAGGCGCAGGTGAACGGCAAGATCATGGCCATCGCCGACGAACGCATCGTTGGCGGCCAGTACATCGTGGTCGTCATCAACCGCGGCACCCGCCACGGCCTCGAGCCGGGCAACGTGCTGTCGATCTGGCAGCAGGCCGCGGAGGTCGCGGACGAGACGGCCCGCCCGGTCAGCCGCAGCGTGCAGCTCCCCGAGAACATGATTGGCCGGTTCATGGTCTTCAAGTCCTGGGATCGGCTGAGCTACGGCCTGGTGCTGAACACCGACCGCGAGATCCTCGTCGGCGACTCGGTGCGCAACCCGACGCCCTGATTCGGCCCGTTCGCACCCGATATCCGCACGCCGGCCCCGTGGCCGGCGTGTTTATCTGTGCGGGTGAAACTGTCCGATCAGGAGATGCGCGGCTGGCTGGCCCTCGCCCGCGCCCCGGGCGTGGACGCCCGGCGCGCCCGGGCGCTGCTGGAGCGCTTCGGGAGCGTCGCTGCGATCGCCGGTGCGCCGGCCGCGGAGCTTGCGGCCTGCGGCCTGCCGCCGGCCGCCGTGGCCGCCCTCGCCTCACCCGACGAGGCCGCGCTGGCTCGTGACCGGGCGTGGCTCGACGCCGACGGCCGGGGGCTGGTGGTCTGCGGCAGCGAGGACTTCCCCCCGCTGCTCGCAACCCTGCCGGATGCGCCGGCGGCGCTGTTCGTGCAAGGCCGCGTGGACGCGCTGCACCTGCCGCAGGTCGCCATCGTGGGCTCGCGCCGTCCGACCCCGGCGGGCCGGGCGCTCGCCTTCGCCTTCGCGCGCGAACTGGCCGCCGCGGGCTTCGCGGTGACGAGCGGGCTGGCCGCCGGCATCGACGCGGCGGCCCACCGCGGGGCGCTCGCCGCCGGGGGCCGCAGCATCGCCGTCTGCGGCACGGGCCCCGACCTCGTCTATCCGCCGGGTCACGCGCCCCTCGCGGCGGAGCTGGCCGTCTCGGGCGCCGTCGTGACGGAGTTCCCGACCGGCGTGCCGCCGCTGCCGGCGCACTTCCCGCTGCGCAACCGCATCATCAGCGGCCTGTCGCTCGGCGTGCTGGTGGTGGAGGCGGCGCAGCGCTCCGGGTCGCTGATCACGGCGCGACTCGCCGCGGAGCAGGGCCGCGAGGTTTTCGCGCTGCCGGGCTCGGTCGCCAACCCGCTCGCGCGCGGCTGCCACCGGTTGATCCGCGACGGCGCGGCGCTCGTCGAGGACGTCGCCGAGATCGTCGCCGCCCTGCGCCCCGCGGCGTTGCCCGCCGCGGCAGCCCGCGCGACGCAACCTGCGGCCAGCGTTGGCTTTTCCGGCGCGCCGTTGGACAGGGCGGGGAAAATCCTGTTGAATGCCTGCGGCTTCGAGCCGGTGGACCTCGACACGCTGGTCGAGAGAACGGGCCTTTCAGCCGCCGCTGTCGCCTCGACGCTGCTCCTGCTCGAGCTCAGCGGTGAGATCGAGTCCTGTCCCGGCGGTCGGTACTGCAGGGTCCCGGTGAGGCGAGCGTGATGAAGGAAAGCGTTCTCGACATATTGATCCACCTGTTCGAGAACTTCCTCGACACCGACGACGAGCCGGAACCGAGCCGGGACGCCCTGAAGCTGGAGCTCGAGCGCGCCGGCTACCCCGAGCCCGAGGTGGAGCGCGCCCTCTGCTGGCTCGACGGCCTGGCCGAGGACCGGGTGGACGGCTTGGCCGAGGCGGCGCCGCGCTCGATGCGCGTGTACAACGCCCACGAGCTGTCGCGCCTGGACACGGCGCTGCGCGGCTACCTGCTGCACCTCGAGCAGATCGGCATCCTGTCGGCGGCGCAGCGCGAGCTGGTCATCGACCGCCTGCTCGCGCTCGACACCGACGACATCGACACCGAGCAGATGAAGTGGGTCGTGCTCATGGTGCTGTTCAGCCAGCCCGGCCAGGAGCAGGCCTACGAAAGGATGGAGGACCTCGTGTTCGAGGAGCGGCCGGAGGCCGTGCACTGAAACAGGCCGCCGCGGGCCGGGCGCAACGAGCCGCGGCCGCCGCCGCGGCTTTTTCGTCCAAGGGATTGCGATAGTCAAATGAGCCAGAACCTGGTCATCGTCGAGTCGCCCGCGAAGGCGAAGACGCTCAAGAAGTACCTCGGCCGCGACTTCGAGGTGCTCGCCTCCTACGGGCACGTCCGCGACCTCGTGGAAAAGGAGGGCGCGGTGGACCCGGAGCGCGGCTTCGCCATGAAGTACGAGCTCATCGACAAGAACCGGCCGAAGGTCGACGCCATCGAGCGCGCCGCCCGCAAGGCCCACACGCTGTTCCTCGCCACCGACCCCGACCGCGAGGGCGAGGCCATTTCGTGGCACCTCGCCGAGATCCTGCGCGAGCGCGGCATCCTCGAGGGCCGCGACCTGAAGCGGGTCCGGTTTTACGAGGTCACGAAGAACGCGATCCGCGAGGCGCTGGACCACCCCGAGGAGCTGAACGACAACCTCGTGAACGCGCAGCAGGCGCGGCGCGCGCTGGACTACCTCGTCGGCTTCAACCTCTCGCCGCTGCTGTGGCGCAAGATCAAGCCGGGCCTCTCGGCAGGCCGCGTTCAGAGCGTGGCGCTGCGGCTCATCTGCGAGCGCGAGGACGAGATCGCCGCCTTCAAGCGGCAGGAATACTGGACCGTCGAGGCCCGCGGCCTGAAGGACGCCTCGGGCTTCCCGGCCCGGCTCGTCGAGTACCGCGGCGACAAGGTGGAGGCCGACACGCAGAAGGGCCGTTTCTCGATCACGAACGAGGCCCAGGCGCGGGAGGTCGAGCGGACGCTCGTCGCCGCCGCCGCCGGCAGCCTCGCCGTCGCCCGCGTCGAGCGAAAGCCCAAGCGCCGCAACCCGGCGCCGCCGTTCACCACCTCGACGCTGCAGCAGGAGGCGGCCCGCAAGCTGGGCTTCACCGCGCGGCGCACCATGCAGGCCGCGCAGCGCCTCTACGAGGCGGGCTTCATCACCTACATGCGCACGGACTCCGTTTCGCTGTCGAACGACGCCGTCGCCGACATCCGGGACACCATCCGCGCGACCTGGGGCGCGCAGGCACTGTCGGCATCGGTGAACATCTATCGCACGCGCTCCAAGAACGCGCAGGAGGCGCACGAGGCGATCCGGCCGACCTCCGCCGCACGAAACCCGCGCGCCGGCGACGCGGAGATCGAGGACGCCGACCAGCGCCGCCTGTACGCGCTCGTCTGGCAGCGGGCCGTCGCCTGCCAGATGGCGCCGGCCGTGTTCGACACGGTGGCCGTGGACCTCGTCGCGGGCCGCGACGCATCCGTCGCGGGCGCCGCCCGGCACGTGTTCCGCGCCAGCGGCCAGACGCTGCTGGAGCCGGGCTTCCTCGCGGTCTACCACGAGGACCATGACGAGGACGAGGTGGTCGAGAGCGAGGACGAGCAGCGGCTGCCGCCGCTCGCCGAAGGCGAGGTCGTCTCGCTCGCGGAGCTCCTGCCCGAGCAGCATTTCACGCAGCCGCCGCCGCGCTTCACCGAGGCGAGCCTGGTCAAGGGGCTCGAGAGCTTCGGCATCGGCCGCCCTTCCACCTACGCCTCGATCATCGAGACGCTGCGCTACCGGCTCTACGTCGAGATGAACGGCAAGGCCTTCGTGCCGACGGACATCGGCAAGATCGTCGCGCGCTTCCTGGTGAAGTATTTCCCGACCTACGTGGACTACGGCTTCACGGCGTCCATGGAGGACGTGCTCGACGAGATCAGCAACGGCGGGCGCGAGTGGCGCCCGGAGCTCGAGCGCTTCTGGAAGCCGTTCACGGAGCGCGTGCAGGCCATCGCCACCAGCGTGAGCCGGGAGGAGGTCGCCGAGTCGCGCCTCGTAGGCACGGATCCCTCGACCGGCAAGCCGGTGACCGTGCGGATGGGCCAGTACGGCCCGTTCGTGCAGCTCGGCTCGCGCGACGACGAGGAGAAGCCGAAGTTCGCGAGCCTGCTGCCGGGCCAGCGCATGGACGAGGTCGCGCTCGAAGACGCCCTGAAGCTCCTTTCGCTGCCGCGCCACCTCGGGCAGTCGCCCGACGGCCAGGCGGTGAGCGTCGGCCGCGGCCAGTACGGTCCCTACGTCAAGTACGGCGCGAAGTACGTCTCCATCAAGGACGACGACCCCTTCACGATCACGCTCGCGCGCGCGCTCGAGCTGGTTGTCGCCAAGGAAAAGGCGGACGCGGAGCGCAACATCCTGGTGTTCCCCGAGACCGGCATCTCGGTGCTGGACGGGCGTTACGGCCCCTATGTCACGGACGGCAGGAAGAACGCCAAGGTGCCGAAGCCCGCGATCCCGAAGAGCGCCGACGAGGCGGCGAAGCACGCGCTGTGGCGCGCGGCGGCCGCGCAGCTCACGCTCGAGGAATGCCGCGAGCTGATCGCGGCGGCGCCCGAGGCCAAGGGCAAGGGCCGCTTCGGCCGCCGCGGGGCGGCGCGCAAGGGCGCGAAGGCCGAGACGGCGGCGGCACCGAAGGAAAAGGCCGCGGCCAAGCCGCGCGCGGCTGCCAAGCCTAAGGCGAAGACCAAGGCGAAGGCGAAGAGCAAGCCTCGCACGAAGGCCGCCGAGGCATGAGCCAGGCGGTCGACCGCGAGGCCGTAAAGACTTTCCTGCTCGGCCTGCAGGACCGAATCTGCGGCGCGCTGGAACGGGCCGACGGCGCCGGGCGCTTCCGGCGCGATGCCTGGAACCGCGCCGAGGGCGGCGGCGGCGAGAGCCGGGTGCTGCGGGATGGCGCGCTCCTGGAGCAGGGCGGCGTCAATTTCTCGCACGTGATGGGCCGGCAGCTGCCCCCCTCGGCGACCCAGCACCGGCCCGAGCTGGCCGGCGCGCCGTTCGAGGCGATGGGCCTGTCGCTGGTGCTGCACCCGCACAACCCCTACGTCCCGACGACGCACATGAACGTGCGTTTCTTCATCGCCGACCCGCCGGGGCGGGACCCCGTGTGGTGGTTCGGTGGCGGCTTCGACCTCACGCCCTACTATCCCTTCGAGGAGGACGTGCTCCACTGGCACCGCACCGCGCGCGCCGCCTGCCCGGACGAGGCGATCTACGCCGCGCACAAGAAGTGGTGCGACGAGTACTTCTTCCTCAGGCACCGCGGCGAGACCCGCGGCGTCGGCGGGCTCTTCTTCGACGACCTCAACGCCTGGGGCTTCGAGGCCTGCTTCACGTACCAGCGCAGCGTCGGCGGGGCCTTCCTCGAGGCGTGGCTGCCCATCGCCGGGCGCCGCCGCGCGACGCCCTTCGGCGAGCGCGAGCGCGGCTTCCAGCTCTACCGCCGCGGACGCTACGTCGAGTTCAACCTCGTCTGGGACCGCGGCACGCTGTTCGGCCTGCAATCCGGCGGACGCACCGAGTCCATCCTGATGTCGTTGCCGCCGCTCGTGCGCTGGGAATACGACTGGCACCCCGAACCGGGCAGCCCCGAAGCCCGCCTTTACGCGGACTTCCTGCGGCCGCGCGACTGGCTGGCCGAGCTTCAGGCGTGAGCGCCCTCGGGGGCGCCGACGGGGACGTCGACGCCACGCTGGGCGACTTCCGCCTGCGCCTCGCCGCGTTGACGCGCCCGCCGCGGGCGACGCCGGTGCTGGTCGGCGTCAACGTGCTCGTCTTCGCGGTGATGGCGGCGGCGGGCGCCGGGATCCTGCGCCCGGATGCGGCCGTGCACATCCGCTTCGGATCCAATCTCGGACCCCTCACGCTCGACGGCGAGTGGTGGCGCCTCGCCACGGCGGTCTTCATCCACTTCGGCATCCTGCACCTCGCCTTCAACATGTGGGCGCTGTGGGACGCCGGGCGCCTGGTCGAGCGGCTCTACGGCACCGCGCGTTTCGTGCTGGTCTACGCCGTAGCCGGCCTCGCTGGCAGCATCGCGAGCCTCGCCTGGAACCCGGCGGTCAACAGCGCGGGCGCCTCGGGCGCGATCTTCGGCGTCTTCGGCGCCCTGCTCGCGTTCCTCCTCGACAGCCGCAACGGCGTGCCGCATCTGCTGCTCGTGCAGTTGCGCCGCAATGCGCTGGTCTTCATCGTGCTGGCCATCGGCTTCGGCTTCGTCTACCCGGGCATCGACAACGCCGCGCACCTCGGCGGGCTGGCTGCCGGAGTCCTGATGGGCGCGCTGCTCGCCCGGCCGCTCACGCCGCCCGCCCGGTCGCGGTCGAGCTGGCCGCAGCTTCTCCTCGCCGCGGCCGCCGGCGCCCTCGCGCTCGCGCTCGCCGTCCAGTGGCTGGCCAGCCCGTCGCCGGAGCGCGCGGCCGAACTCCAGCTGCGCCGCGACCTCGAGTGGTTCACCGAGACAGAGGCACGCGCGATCGGGCTGACGCGCTCGCTCGCCGGCGAGGCACAGGCGGGGACGCTCGATGACCGCGGCTTCGCCATGCGCATGGAGCGCGACGTGTTGCCGCTCTGGGAGCAGCTGGCCGCGCGCGTCGGCCGCGGATACGCGCTGGCGCCGGACTCGCCGCTCGCTGCCGTGCCAGGCCTGCTGGGGGCCTACACGGACAGACGCCTGGAATCCGCGCGCCTCTTCGTGACCGCCGCGCGCGACCAGGACGTTGCCTCCCTCGAGCGGGCCTCCGAGTCGGCCCGACAGGCCGATGAGCTCGGCGGGCGCCTGCGCGAGGCGCTCGCGCGATCCAGATGAGGCGCCCGTGAACTACCGCCACGCCTTCCACGCCGGCAACTTCGGCGACGTGCTCAAGCACCTCGTGCTGGTCGAGCTGCTCACGCGCCTCACGGCGAAGGACAAGCCGCTCTTGTTCCTCGACACCCACGCCGGCCGGGGGCGCTACGACCTCGACTCTGACGAGTCGCGCCGCGCGGGCGAGGCGAAGGCCGGCATCCTGCGGCTCGCCGCGGCGGGCGCGCTGCCGCCCGCCGCGCAGCGCTACATGGAGGCCGTCAGGGCCACCGACCCGGCGAACGCGGAGCGGATCCGCTTCTATCCGGGCTCGCCGCGCCTCGCGGCGCAGCTGCTGCGCCCGCTCGACCGCGGCGCGCTCTGCGAGCTCGCGCCGCGCGAGGCAGCGGCGCTGCGCCAGGAGTTCGCCGGGGACCGGCGCTTCGCGGTGCACGAGCGCGACGGCTACGAGGCCCTCGCGGCGCTGGTGCCGCCGAAGGAGCGCCGCGGCCTCGTGCTGATCGATCCGCCCTACGAGGCGCAGGACCACGAATTCGGCGCGATCCACGACGCGCTCGGTCGCGCGCTCGAGCGCTGGCCGACCGGCGTCTACGCGATCTGGTATCCCGTCAAGCTGTCAGGGTCGGTGCAGCGCTTCCACGAAGCGCTGCTGCAGCGCGGGGTCGAGCGGCTCTTCGTCGCCGAGCTCTGCGTGCACCCGCGCGACAGCCGCGCGGGACTTAACGGCTCGGGCATGGCGATCGTCAACCCGCCGTGGCAGTCGGACCTCGCCATCGCCGAGGCCCTGCCCGCGGTGCACGCCGCGCTCTCGCCGGGCGGCGCGGGCGACACCCGCACGGCCTGGTTGCGCGGAAGCTAGCCCGCGATGACCAACGCGACAGCGGCGTCCGGTCATCCGGGCGCCGCGCTGCCGCGTCCGTCATCCGGAGGGCGGGCTCAGGGCTTCGGCTTCTTCTCGCCGCCGCACTTGCCCTCGCCACACTTCCCCTCGCCGCACTTGCCCTCCTTGCCCTTCTCGCCCTCCTCCTTCTGGGCACCGCACTTGCCCTCGCCGCACTTGCCTTCCTTGCCCTTGTCGCCGCCGCAGGAGCCCTCGCCCATGAACTGGGCGTAGCCCTGAGCGAGGTCGGTGGCGGCGAACGGCGCGGCCTGCGCCACGTTGGCGGCAGCGAGCGTGGTGGCCATGGCGGCGCCGATCGCGAGCGCCACGGGCTTCTTCAGGGTCGTCTTCATCTGTCGGAACTCCTCTGCGTCAAAAGCCCCCCGGGGCGTATCCACGGAAACCGGCGCCGGCGGTACTGCCCGCCCTCGGCCCCGTCCATGTATTAAGATCGGGGGCTGCGGGCAATGGTCGCCGGGGGCCCGACTCTAACGCAGGCCCGGCCACACGAGGAACCCCATGACCCACCGAGCCGCGGGGAATTTCCCGCGTACGCGCCTCCGGCGGATGCGCCGCGACGACTTCTCGCGGCGGCTTATGCGCGAAACGACCTTGTCCGCGGACAACCTGATCTACCCGATGTTCGTCATCGAGGGCCGCGCGAGGCGCGAGCCCGTCGCCTCCATGCCAGGCGTCGAGCGCGTCACCGTGGACGAACTCGTACGCGAGGGCGAGGCGCTCGCCCGGCTCGGCGTGCCGGCGGTCGCGCTGTTCCCGGTCACGCCGCCCGAGGCCAAGTCGCTCGACGGCGCAGAGGCCTTCAACCCCCAGGGGCTCGCGCAGCGCGCCGTGCGCGCGTTGCGTGCGGCCGTGCCGGAACTCGGCGTCATCACCGACGTCGCGCTCGACCCGTTCACCACCCACGGCCAGGACGGGATCATCGACGAGTCGGGCTACGTCCTGAACGACGTGACGGTCGCGACGCTCGTGAAACAGGCCGTGTCCCACGCAGAGGCCGGCGCGCAGGTGGTCGCGCCCTCCGACATGATGGACGGGCGCATCGGCGCGATCCGCGAGGCGCTCGAAGGCGCCGGCCACGTCAACACCCGCATCCTCGCCTACAGCGCGAAGTACGCCTCGAGCTTCTACGGACCGTTCCGCGACGCGGTCGGCTCGGCCGGCAACCTCGGCAAGGGCAACAAGTACTCCTACCAGATGGACCCGGCCAACACCGACGAGGCCCTGCGCGAGGTCGCGCTCGACCTCGAGGAGGGCGCGGACATGGTGATGATCAAGCCGGGGATGCCTTACCTCGACATCGTGCGGCGCGTGAAGGACGAGTTCGGCGCACCGACCTACGTGTATCAGGTGAGCGGCGAGTACGCGATGCTGAAGGCGGCTGCGCAGAACGGCTGGCTCGACGAGCGCGCCGTGGTGCTGGAGAGCCTCCTCTGCATCCGCCGGTCCGGCGCCGACGGCATCCTCACCTACTTCGCGAAGGACGTCGCCGGCTGGCTCAGGGAGGAACACTGACATGCCGCGCGGGGGACCCGACCGCTACGCGCTGTTCGGCCACCCCGTGAGCCACAGCTGGTCGCCGTTCATCCACGGCCTGTTCGCCCGCCAGTTCGGTCACGACATCGAGTACAAGCTGGTGGACGTCGAGCGCGCCGACTTCCGCCGGGCGGTCATCGATTTCTTCGTGGACCACGGCAAGGGCCTCAACGTGACGCTGCCGCACAAGCAGGCGGCTGCCGAGGTCGTCAACGAACTGACGCCGCGCGCCGCGCGGGCCGGCGCCGTCAACACCATCGTCGCCCGCGACGCCATGCAGCTGCTCGGCGACAACACGGACGGCGCCGGGCTCATCACGGACCTGGTCGACAACCTCGGGGTGAGCCTCGAGGGCTCGCGGATCCTCGTGCTCGGCGCAGGCGGCGCGGTCCGCGGCGTGCTCGCGCCGCTGCTGCGGTGCCGCCCGGAGGAGCTTCGCATCGCCAACCGCACGCGCGAGCGGGCCGAGGGGCTCGCCCAGGAGTTCGGCGATCTCGGGAACATCACGATCAGCGGCTTCGCCGATGCGGGTGGCGGCTGGAACCTCGTGATCAACGCGACCTCCGCGAGCCTCTCGGGCCAGATGCCGGTCCTGCCGGTCGCGGCGGTGGCGCCCGGCACGGTGTGCTACGACATGGCCTATGGGCGCGCCGAGACGCCCTTTCTCGCCTGGGCCTCCCGCCTCGGCGCGACCCGGTGCCACAAGGGCTGGGGCATGCTCGTTGAGCAGGCGGCCGAGGCCTACCTGCTCTGGCGCGGCGTGCGTCCCGAGACGCGCAGCGTGATCGAGGCGCTGGCCGGCGGCTGAGGCTCAGCCCGGTGCAAGGTACTCGTCCTTGACCTTCACGTACCAGGCGGCGCTGTAGGCGAGCTGTGCGATCTCGCGCTCCGACAGCGCCCGCGCGCGTCGCGCCGGGCTGCCCACGTAGAGGGAGCGCGTCTCGAGGCGGGTGCCCGGCGTCACCAGCGCCCCGCCGCCGATGACCACCTCATCCGGCACGACCACCCCGTCCATCACGATCGCGCCCATGCCGATCAGGCAGCGGCTGCCGACGGCGCAACCGTGCAGCACCGCGCGGTGGCCGATGGTCACGTCGTCGCCGATCACGAGCGCATGGCCGGCCGGGTTGTAGGGCCCCGCATGCGTCACGTGCAGGACCGAGCCGTCCTGCACGCTGGTGCGTGCGCCGATGGTGATCGTGTTGACGTCGCCGCGCGCCACCGCGCCGGGCCAGAACGAGCTGTCGTCGCCCACCGCGACCTGCCCGATCACGATCGCCGCCGGGTCCACGTAGACGCGCGCACCCAGCGCCGGGAGGATGCCCCGCCAGGGGCGGATGTTGCCGCTCACGTGCCCGCTGCCTCCCGCGCGTTCAGCGCATGGTCACGAATTCCTCTGCGCTGGTCGGATGGATCGCGACCGTGTCGTCGAAATCGCGCTTGGTCGCGCCCATCTTCAGCGCCACCGCGAATCCCTGCAGCATCTCGTCGGCTCCCGCGCCGATGACGTGCAGGCCGACGATCCTCTCCTCGGGCCCGACGGTCACCAGCTTCATCTCGGCCCGGCGCTTGTGCGCCGTCAGCGCGTGGTACATCGGCGTGAAGCCGGCCGTGTAGCACTTGACCGCATCGCCGTGCAGGTCGCGCGCCTCCGGCTCCGTGAGCCCCACGGTTCCGATCGGCGGATGGCTGAAGATCACGGTCGGGATGAGCGAGTAGTCGAGCCTGCGCCCGGCCATGCCGCCGAACACGCGGTCGGCGAGGCGGCGGCCGGCGGCGATGGCCACCGGCGTCAGCGCCTCGCGCCCGGTGACGTCGCCGATGGCGTGGATGCCCTCGACGTTGGTGCGCTGGAACTCGTCGGTGATGACGTAGCCGTCGTCGTAGCAGGCGACGCCGGCGCGGTCGAGGCCTAGATCCTCCACCGCGGGCCCGCGCCCCACGGCCCACATGAGGCAATCGAAGGGGCCCAGCGTCCGGCCGTCGGCAGTCGAAAGCTCCAGGTGCCGGCCGGACTCGCGCACCCCGGCGGGCACGGCGTGATCCACGAGCTCGAGCCCGTCCTGGCGCATCTCGTGCATCAGCGCTGCGGAAAGCATCGGCTCGAAGCTGCGCAGCACGCGGTCGTGGCGGATCGCCAGCGTCACGCGCGTGCCGAGCGCGGCGAGCACGCCCGCCAGTTCGACCGCGACGTAGCCGCTGCCGACGATGGCAACGCTGTCCGGCCGGCGCTCGAGGCCGAAGAAGCCATCGGAGGTGATGCCGAGTCCCGCGCCGGGCAGGTCGGGCACCATGGGCCGGCCGCCGGTGGCGACGACGATGTGCGGCGCCGTGAGCACCTCGCCGCCGGCGACGACCGTGTCGGGACCCGCGAAGCGCCCGGCCTCCCGCAGGTGGACGACCTTCCTTCGCTCGAGGTTGCCGGCGTAGATGCCGTTGAGGCGGCGGATGTAGGCGTCGCGCGCCTGCCTGAGGGCGCTCCAGTCGTGCCCGTTCACGCTGACGTCGAAGCCGTAGCCGGCGGCATCGCGCAGCCCCTCGGCGAGGCTCGCGGCGTAGTACATCACCTTCTTGGGAACGCAGCCCGCGTTGACGCAGGTGCCGCCCAGCGGCCTCGGCTCGAGCAGCGCGACGCGTGCGCCGTGATCCGCGGCGCGCTGGGCGCAGGCCAGGCCGCCGCTGCCGCCGCCGATGACGATCAGGTCGAAGTGCGCCGGCATGTGAACTCCGTCAGCCCGGGGCGTGGGGGACCCGATGATATACTCCGCGCCCGCCCGGCTTCACCGGCGTGAGGTGCAAACGATGGGCTTCGTCGTCTTCCTCGCGGTCCTCGCCATCCTCCTGGTCTACGGGATAGGCATCTACAACGGCCTCGTCAAGCTGCGCGAGAACGTCAAGCAGGCCTGGTCGAACATCGACGTGCTGCTCGTGCAGCGCCACGACGAGCTGCCGAAGCTGGTCGAGACCTGCAAGCGCTACATGCAGTACGAGCAGGAGACGCTCGAGCGCGTGATGAAGGCGCGCGCCTCCGTCTTCCAGGCCGCGGGCAAAGGCGACGTCGCGGCCGTCGGCGCCGCCGAGAGCTCGCTGCGCGCCGGCCTCGGCCAGCTGTTCGCGCTGGTAGAGAACTACCCGCAGCTCAAGGCCGACGAATCCTTCCGGCACCTGCAGTCGCGCATCTCCCAGCTCGAGGAGAGCATCGCGGACCGGCGCGAGCTGTACAACGCCTCGGTCAACCTCAACAACGTCCGCATCCACCAGTTCCCGGACCTGATCGTCGCCCGGCTGTTCACCTTCCGCGAGGCGACCCTGCTCGAGTTCACCGAGGAGCAGAAGCGGGACGTGGACATGAAGGCGCTGTTCGGCTGAGTGGACCCCGCCGAGTACTGGCTCGCGGTCGCGCTGATCGCCGTCGTCGGCGCGGCGGGCTTCGTCAGCGGCTTCCGCTGGTGGCGCTGGGCGCGCCTCATCGAGGACACGCCGACCTCGCGCGTGCGCAGCGCGGCGCAGGGCTACGTGGAGCTCGTCGGCACCGGCCGCAACATGCCCGGCGCCCCGGTGATCGCGCCGCTCACTCGCCGGCCCTGCACCTGGTGGCGCTACACCGTCGAGCGGCGCAGCCGCGACAGCAAGGGCCGCTCGAAGTGGCGGGTGGTGTCGCGCGGCGCGAGCGACGCGCTGTTCCTGCTCGAGGACGGCACCGGCCAGTGCATCATCGACCCCGAGGGCGCGGAGGTCCTGCCGCAGGCTTCGGACACCTGGTACGGAGGCACGCCGCTGCCCGAGGCCGGGCCGCCCGCCCACAGGGGCTTTCGCGGCTTCGGCGGCGAGTTCCGCTATCGCGAATCGCGCATGCACGAAGGCGACCCACTGTACGCCATCGGCTGGTTCCGCACCGAGGGCGGCGTAGTCCCGGGCGCGATCGCCGACGACGTCGCGGCGCTGCTGCGGGAGTGGAAGAGGGACCAGGCCGCCCTCCTGGCGCGCTTCGACTCGGACGGCGACGGCCTCCTCACCCTCGCCGAGTGGGAAAAGGCCCGCGAGGCGGCGCACGCGCAGGTCATGGAGCATCGGCGCCGCGAGGCCGCGCGCCCCGGCGTCCACGTCCTCGCCCGCCCGACGGTGCAGGGGAGGCCCTTCCTGCTCGCCGCCGGCGACGCCGCGCGCCTCGCCCGCCGGTACCGCTGGCACTCCGCCGGCGGCCTCGTGCTGTTCCTGGTCGCGGTCGCCTCGCTGGCCTGGATGCTGCTGGGCTACCGGTAAGGGACGGCCGGGACTGGCGCCGGGCGCTCGCCCGTCACGCTGGACCGTTCCGCGCCTACAATCGCGGACATGGACAACCCTCTGCTGGCCCACGACGGGCCGCCCGACTACGCCACCATCCGCGCCGAGCACATCGAGCCGGCCATCCGCGCCGCCATCGCGCGTCATCGCCAGCGCCTCGCCGCGATACTGGCCGAGCCCGAGCCGGGCTTCGCGACGCTGGTCGAGCCCTTCGAGGAGGAGAACCACGCGCTGGCGCGGACCTGGAGCCCGGCCGAGCACCTCGGGGCCGTGCGCGACAGCGAGGCGATGCGCGCCGCCTGCAACGCATGCCGCGTTCTGCTCGCGGACTACCACGCCGAGGTCGGCCAGAACGCGGCGCTGCACGGCGCCTGCGAGGCCATCCGCGAGCGCGAGGGGCACTGGCTGCCCCGCGCCGCCCGCCGGCTGCTGGACAACCTGCTGCGCGATTTCCGCCTAGCCGGCGTCGCGCTGCCGCCTGAACAGCGCGCGCGCTTCCGCGAGCTGATGCAGGCGCTGGCGACCGCGCAGGCGACGTTCGACGAGAACGTGCTCGACGCGACGCAGGCCTGGTCGCGACACGTGACGGATCCCGCCGAGCTCGGCGGCCTGCCGGCCGACGCCCTCGCGCGCGCCGCCGCGGCCGCCCGCCAGCGCGGCCTCGACGGCTACGTGCTCACGCTGGACCAGCCGAGCTATGTCGCCGTGCTCGCGCACGCCACGAACGAGCCCCTGCGCCGCCAGTTCTACGAGGCCTGGACGACGCGCGCCTCGGACCGCGGGCCGCACGCTGGCCGCTACGACAACAGCGCCCTCATGGAGCGGATCCTGGGGCTGCGCCACGAGACCGCGCAGCTGCTGGGTTTCGCGAGCTATGCGGAGCTGTCGCTCGCCACCAAGATGGCGGCCACGCCGGCGGAGGTGCTGGGCTTCCTGGGCGAGCTGGCGCGACACTACCGGCCCGCGGCCGAGCGCGAGCTCGCGGAGCTCGAGCGCTTCGCGGGCCGCAGGCTGGCCGCCTGGGACGTCGCCTTCTACGCCGAGAAGCTGCGCGAGGAGCGCCACGCCGTATCGCAGGAGGCGCTGCGGCCCTACTTCCCGCTGCCGCGCGTGCTCGGGGGCCTCGCCCAGGTGGCGCGGCAGCTTTACGGCCTGGCGCTCGAGCCGCGGGCGGACGTCCCGCTCTGGCACCCGGACGTGCGCTACTACGCGATCCTCGACCACGGCGGCGCGGAGATCGCGGGCTTCTACCTCGATCCCTACGCGCGTCCGGGCAAGCGCGGCGGCGCGTGGATGGGCGACTGCATCAACCGCAAGCACCTCGGCGGCCGGCGGGCCCAGCCGGTGGCGCACCTCGTGTGCAATTTCGCGCCGCCCTCGGACGGCGCGCCTTCGCTGCTGACCCACAGCGACGTGGTGACCCTGTTCCACGAGTTCGGGCACGGGCTCCACCTGATGCTGACGCAGGTGGACTACCCGAGCGTCGCCGGCATCAACGGCGTGCCCTGGGACGCGGTGGAACTGCCCAGCCAGTTCATGGAGCAGTACGCGTGGCGCGCGGAGGTGCTGCCGCTGATCTCGGGCCACGTGGAGACGGGCGAGCCGCTGCCCGCGGCGCTGCTCGAGCGCCTGCTCGCCTCGCGCAACTTCCACGCCGGGCTCGCGGCGGTGCGCCAGCTGGAGTTCGCCCTGTTCGATTTCCGCCTCCACGCGGAATACGACCCGGCGACGGGTGGTCGCATCGGCGAGCAGCTCGAGGCCGTCAGGCGCGAGGTCGCCGTCATCCGCCCGCCGGAATTCAACCGCTTCGCCCACGCGTTCACGCACGTGTTCTCCGGCGGCTACGCCGCCGGCTACTACAGCTACAAGTGGGCCGAGGTGCTGGCGGCGGACGCGTTCGCCGCCTTCGAGGAAACCGGCGTCTTCGACGCCGCCATCGCGCTGCGCTTCCTCGACGCCATCCTCTCGCAGGGCGGCAGCCGCGACGCGATGGAGGCCTTCGTCGAATTCCGGGGCCGGCACCCCGAGGTCGGCCCGCTCCTGCGCCGCGACGGAATCGCCGCATGAGGATCGCCAGCTGGAACGTGAACTCCCTGCGCGTCCGGCTGCCGCAGCTCGCGGAGTGGACCGCCGCCGGCCCGGCGGACGTGATCGGCCTGCAGGAACTCAAGCTGCCCGACGAGGAGTTCCCGCGCGAGGCCGTCGCGGAGCTCGGCTTCCAGGCAGCCTGGGCGGGACAGAAGACCTACAACGGGGTGGCGCTGCTGTCGCGCGCGCCGCTCGAGGACGTCGTCGCCGGCATCCCCGGCTACGACGACCCGCAGCGCCGCGTGATCGCGGCGACGGTGGCGGGCGTGCGCGTCATCGACGTCTACGTGCCGAACGGCCAGGCGGTCGGCTCCGAGAAGTTTGCCTACAAGCTCGACTGGATGGGGCGGCTGCGCGACTACGTGGCGGCCGAACTCGCGCGTCACCCGCGCCTCGCGCTGGTCGGCGACTTCAACGTCGCGCCCGAGGACCGGGACGTGCACGACCCCAAAGCCTGGGAGGGCTCGGTGCACGTCAGCCCCGAGGAGCGCGCGGCGCTCGGTCGCCTGCTCGAGGCCGGCCTCGTGGACACGTTCCGCCTGTTCGAGCAGCCGCCGGCGAGCTTCAGCTGGTGGGACTACCGCATGGGGGCCTTCCGCCGTAACCACGGCCTCAGGATCGACCTCGTGCTGGCGAGCAAGGCGCTGGCCGAGCGCTGCACCGGCTGCAGCGTGGACCGCGGCCCCAGGGCCTGGGAACGTCCGTCCGATCACGCACCCGTCGTCGCCAGCTTCGACGTCGGCTGAAGCGCCACCAACTGTGACGCCCCTCCGATTCGCGGCGTTCCCATTGGCGCGCCGCCGCCTCGGGGGCATAGACTGCCAGGGTCCCGGGTGTCCCGGCGGGGAATGAGATCCGCGTGAAGCGCGCGTACCGTCGCAGCAACTACGACGTCACGGACGCCGTGCAGGTCAGTTCGCCCGCCGCGGTGCGCGCAGCCGTGCTCGAGCTCTACGCGAACGCCTGGCCCGGCGCGGACCTCTCGGTCCTCGGCCGGTCCATCGACGACTTCACGGCGCTGTTCACCGGAAGCATGCCCGGCTACATCGGCGTGGACACGGTGTACCACGACCTGCAGCACTCCCTCGACATGGTGCTCGCGGCGACGCGGCTCATGGTGGGCTATGAGCGGACGGCCGCCGAGGGCCAGCGGCTGGGGCCGGAGCGCGCGCTCGCCGGCATCGTCACGGCGCTGTTCCACGACGCCGGGTACATCCGGGAGAGCAGCGAGGCGGACGTGCCGAACGGCGCCGTGTTCACGCGCAGCCACGTCACGCGCAGCGCGCGCTACCTCGGCCGCTACCTGCCGCGCATCGGCCTGTCGCAGTGGGTGCCCGTCTGCACGCGCATCGTGCACTTCACCGGCTACGAGGTTCCCTTCGACCAGATCCGGGTGACCGACGATCGCGACCGCAAGGTCGGCCACCTGATCGGCACCGCCGACCTGCTCGCGCAGATGTCGGATCGCTGCTACCTGGAGAAGTGCCGCGACCGGCTCTACGCCGAGTTCGTGCTGGGCGGCGTGGCGGTCTATCCGGGCACGCGGGGCGTCGAGGTCGTCTACGGGTCGGGTCTCGACCTGCTGAGGCAGACGCCCGCCTTCGTGCGCGCAGCCATCGAGGACCGGCTCGAAGGCGCCTTCGATCACGCCTACCGCCACGTGGAGCCGCTCTTCGGCGGCGCGAACCCCTACCTCGAGGCCATCCAGCAGAACGTCGCGCACCTCAACGAGCTGCTGCGCACCGGCCGCTGGCCGATGCTGCGGCGCAGCCCGCCGGTCTACACGGTGCAGCCCGACCCGATGCGCCACGTGCGGGAACTCATGGTCGAGCAGCTCGAGCGCACCTGGGGACCGACGCCCTCGCCCTTCGCCGGCCGGGGCTAACCCCGGCCCGCCAGCGCCCAGCGCGAGCGCATGCGCGGCGGACGGTCCACGCTGGCGAGATAGCGCGCCTCGATCCCCGGCAGCGCCGCGAGGATCGCATCCTCGCCCAGCACGCCGGCTCCCCTGATCGCCGCGGCCAGGATCGGCACGTCGAGCGCGCGCCGCGCCGGCTCGGCGACCGGCGCAAAGCTCAGGTGCCAGGGCTCGGGCCGCACGCCGCCGCCGGCCGTCGCATACGGCCGGTAGAAGCCGTAGCGGCGCATGTTGCGGTCGAGCCAGCCGCCCAGTGCCGCGAACGGGCCGCCCGGCGCGTATTCCTCGGGCACGAGGCGCAGCCGGTAGTCCGGCGCCACCGCCGCGCGGTCCCACACGTCGAGGTCCGTGCCCCAGTGGTGCCGGCTGCCGCCGGGCAGCGCGCTCCAGCGGAGGATCGCCGCGACCCGCGCCGGCGGGTCGAGCGCCGCGACGTCCACCGGCGCGCCCGCCGCATCGAGCACCGGCCGCTCGCCGCGCCACTTGGCGTTCCAGATCACGCGCTGCCGCGCGAAGTCGCGGAAGGCGGAGGCCACTGCGAGGTCGATGCCGGCAGCGGCGGCCGCCTCGCGCATCGCGGCGAACGGCGCCAGGGCGGCGCGATGCACGCGGATGCCTGGCTCGTCGAGCGAAACGACGTGGCTGTCGGCGCGGCCGGTGAGCTCGGCCGGGGTCATGTGCGCGCGGCGTCCGGCGCCAGGCTGCCGATGATCTCGAGCAGCACGGCCGCGGCGTCGAGCCGGCGCCAGGGGCACACGAGGTCCGTGAACACGTCGATGCGCATGGCGCGATGCTACACCGGCGCGACGCGGGGTGAGCCTCGCGCGCGGGCGGGATCCGGCCGGGCCCCCACGTCGCTCGCGCGGAACAACGCGCTCGCTCTGGGGGGCCTCCGGCCACCTCGCCCGCGCGCGCGTGATGTGACGCCTGATTTGGCGCTGCCCGATTCGG